>CAZDFV010000019.1:0-25500 GCA_964504495.1 uncultured Rhodothermales bacterium | reverse complement strand
CCGCCTCGGCCTCGGCGTACCGGCCCTCCTCGGCCAGCGTCGTCCCCCGGCGGATGAGGACGCCGGCGACGCGGGGGTGCCCGGCCCCGCCGGCCTGGCGCGCGCCGGCGAGCGCCGCGTCGTGGAGCGCGGCGGCCTCCTCGCTCCGCCCCTGCATCCCGACGACGAGGGCTAGGTGGCTCAGCGTGTTGGCGATCTCCACGTCCGGCTCGTCGTAGTGGACCCGCTGGATGCGGAGAGCCTGGCGGTACCGGCGCTCGGCGTCGGCCCACCGCTCCTGGTCCCGGTGCACCCCGGCCAGGTTGTGGTAGGTGTTCGAGGTGTGGAGGTGGTCGGGCCCGATCGTCGCCAGGCGGAGGTCGAGCGCCGCGAGATGGACGGCCTCGGCCTCGTCCGGCCGGCCCGACTGGTTGACGACGTCGCCGAGTACGTTCAGGCTGTAGGCGACCTCGGGCGAGCGTGCCCCGTACACCTCCTCCTTGACCCGGATCGCCTCCCGGATGCGCCGCTCGGCCTCGTCGTACCGGCCGAGCCGGAGGTGCGCGTGGGCGAGGCCGTGGAGCGTCTCGGCCAGCCCCTCGGCGTGCGTCTCCGCATGAGCGCGGTAGACGGCGAGGGCCACCCGCTGCGCCGCCTCGGCCTCGGCGTAGCGCCCCTGCCGCTCGTAGAGGAACCCGAGCGCGTGGAGCGTGGCGGCCGTCTCGGGGTGGCCCGCGCCGAGGTGCCGGCGGCGGAGCGCGAGCGCCTGATCCAGCAACGCCTCGGCCCGCTCGAACTCCCCGACGCTCTGGTAGACCGAGCCGACCACGTGGAGCATCTCGGCCTGGAGCGCCGGCTGGTCGCCCAGCTCCGCCCCTATCCGGTCGGCGCCGGCCGCCAGCAGTGCGCGCGCTGAGACGTCGATGCCGCCGGACTGGGCCGGGTCGGAGGCCGTGAAGAGGGCGGCGAGGAAGTCCGAGACCTCCTCCGCCCGGGCCGCCTCGGCCCGGGCCCGGTCGCGCTCGGCCTCGACGCGCGCGAAGGCGAGCGCGGCCACGAGCACGACGGCCCCGACCGCCGCCGCCGCCGCCGCCAGTCCGGCCCGGTGGCGACGGGCGAACGTCCGCGCCCGGTACCCGACCGTGTCCGGCCGGGCGCGGACGGGCAGGTCCGCCTGGTGGCGCCGGAGGTCGTCGGCGAGGGCCTGGGCCGAGCCGTACCGGCGCTCGGGCTCCTTGCGGAGCGCCATGAGGCAGATCGTGTCCAGGTCGCCCGCGAGCTGGCGGCGGAGCCGGTCGGCCGTGGCCCCATGTGCGCTGGCGTCCTCGACGGCCGCGCTCGGGCGGGGCGGCTGGACGGTTCGGACGACGTGCTCGACGACCGACGGCGTCCGCACGCCGAACGTGTAGGGCCGCCGGCCGGTCAGCAACTCGTAGAGGACGACGCCGAGGGCGTACACGTCGGTCGCCGTCGAGACCGGCCCGCCCGCGACCTGCTCGGGCGCCGCGTACTCGGGCGTGAGGAGGGGCTGGCCCGGGGCCGTGAGGACGGTCAGCGGCTCGTCGCCGGCGTCGCCGGCGAGGACCTTGGCGATCCCGAAGTCGAGGAGCTTCACGCGCGGCCCGGCCGGCGTCTCCGTCACGAGCACGTTCGACGGCTTGAGGTCGCGGTGGACGACGAGCTGGCGGTGGGCGTACTCGACGGCCTCGCACGCCCGGCGGAACAGGGAGAGCCGGGCGTCGACGCCGAGCGCGCGACGGTCGCAGTAGTCCGTGATCGGCTCGCCCTCGACGAACTCCATCGCCAGCCACGGCCGGCCGTCGTCGCTCAGTCCGCCGTCGATGAGCCGCGCGATGCCGGGGTGCTCGAGCCGGGCCAGGATGCGGCGCTCGGCGCGGAACCGCCGGAGCACGGCGTCCGAGTCCATCCCCCGCTTGACGACCTTGAGCGCGACCGTCTGCTCAAACGCCCCGTCGGCCCGTTCGGCGCGGTAGACGGCGCCCATCCCCCCGCGCCCGACCTCCTCGGCCACGCGGTACGGCCCGACCTCGGCGCCCGGCGCGAGATCAGACAGGACGTCGCGGGCGCCCTCGCCGAGGGCGTCGAGCGCGCGGCCGTCGAGGATCGTCGGGGCCGGGGCGCCGAGGAGCTCGAGCACCTCGTCGGCGAGTGCGGTGTCCGGCGCCCGGTCGCGGACGAACGGCTCCCGGGCCGCGTCGGGGACGCCCAGCGCGTCGAGGTAGAGGTCCTGCAGGGCCGTCCAACGGTCGGGCGTCATGGGAGCGCGGGCTGTGTCTGACGACGCCGGATTCCACGCCCGGTCAGATCGTCGGGCGCGGTCACGGGTCCGCCGCCAACTCGCGGCCGAGCCACGCCCGCGCCGTCTGCCAGTCGCGCTGGACCGTCGGGACGGAGACGCTCAGCGCCTCGGCGATCTCGTCCTGCGTGAGCCCCCCGAAAAACCGCATCTCGACCACGCGCGCCGGCCGCTCCGCGAACGTCGCAAGCCGGCCGAGCGCCTCGTCGAGCGCGACGACCTCCTCGGCCGGGGCCTCGCGCGCCACGCCGTCCTCGACGAGTGTGACGGCCGCGGCCCCGCCCCCGCGCTTCTCCGCCGCCCGCCGCTCGGCGTAGTGGACGAGGATGCGGCGCATGGCGAGCGCGGCGACCCCGAAAAAGTGCGCCCGGCTCCGCCACCCCTCGCGCTGGTCCACCAGCTTAACGTACGCCTCGTGGACGAGCGCCGTCGGGTTGAGGGTGTGGGCCGACCGCTCGCGCCGGAGCTGGCGGGCCGCGAGCGCTTGGAGCTCGTCGTAGACGAACGGGAGGAGGGCGTCGACCGCCGCCCCGTCGCCGTCGCGGAGGTTGTCCAGGAGGGCGGTGATCTCGGCGTGGGCCACTCGTCGACCGTCGGGGGTAGGCGCGGGAGGGGGCGCCCGGCACATCATACACGTCAGGGCGCTCACCCGCTCGTGATTGGGCTCGGGATGGCGGCGTCCACCCGCGGGCGTCGTCAGCTAGTCGGCCAGAGGAGGTTGTGTGGATGAAAGTATACCGGTCTAGACTGCGCCGTCGAGTTCTCATAAGCTTCTCTCCAGAGTCGCCCTCCGAGGCCGTTCTGGGTGCCTCCCTGACCCGCCCAGCGTTGCCGACGCCCGTGCCGAGTTGGTAGGTTGGTCGTTCGCTCGTCCGCGCCGGCACGTCCGCCGTGCGCCCTCGACCACGAACACGCCGCACCACCGTGCCCACGATCAACCAGCTTGTCCGCAAGGGCCGCACGCCCAAGCGCCAGACCTCGAAGTCGGCCGCGCTCCAGGGGAACCCGCAGCGCCGCGGCGTCTGCACGCGCGTCTACACGACGACGCCGAAGAAGCCGAACTCGGCCCTGCGGAAGGTGGCGAAGGTGCGGCTCACGAACGGGATCGAGGTCATCGCCTACATCCCGGGCGAGGGCCACAACCTCCAGGAGCACTCGATCGTGCTCGTCCGCGGCGGCCGCGTCAAGGACCTCCCGGGCGTGAAGTACCACATCGTCCGCGGCGCGCTCGACACGGCCGGCGTGGCCGACCGGCGCCAGAGCCGCTCGAAGTACGGCGCCAAGAAGCCGAAGAGCTAGAGGCGTTCCGCGGGCCGCCACCGGCGCCCGCCTGTCCCCCGAAGAGCCCGCTGGCGGCCGTCCGCCGCCAGCCATCAGAGACCCCCATGCGCAGGAAGCAAGCAGACAAGCGGATCCCCATCCCCGACCCGATCTACGGGGACGTGACCGTCGCCAAGTTCGTCGCCGCCGTCATGCGCGACGGGAAGAAGTCCGTGGCCCAGGGCCTCGTCTACGGCGCCTTCGACCTCATCGAGGAGCGGACGGGCGAGCCCGGCGTCGAGGTGTTCCGCAAGGCGCTCACGAACGCGGCCCCGCTCGTCGAGGTCCGCAGCCGCCGCGTCGGCGGCGCGACCTACCAGGTGCCCATCGAGGTCCGCCCCGAGCGGCGGACGTCGCTCGCGTTCCGCTGGCTCCTCCAGTACGCGCGCCAGCGGGCCGACAAGTCGATGGCGAACCGGCTCGCCGCCGAGCTCATCGCCGCGTCTCGCGGCGAGGGCGGGGCCGTCAAGAAGAAGGACGACACGCACCGGATGGCCGAGGCCAACAAGGCGTTCGCCCACTTCGCCCGCTTCTAAACCGCATCCTCACCCGGCCGGCCGCCTAGCGCCGCCGCCCGCCCGTTCCGTCTCGGTCCGCCCCGCTGGCGGCGCCCCCCGAACAAGCGAGCACCCTTACGATGTCCGACCTCACCGGCAAGACCTTCCCGCTCACCAAGACCCGGAACATCGGGATCTCGGCCCACATCGACGCGGGCAAGACGACGACGACCGAGCGCATCCTGTACTACACCGGCCGGACCCACCGGATCGGCGAGGTCCACGAGGGCGGCGCCACGATGGACTGGATGGAGCAGGAAAAGGAGCGCGGGATCACGATCACGTCGGCCGCGACCACGGCCGAGTGGAAGGACCACCGGATCAACATCATCGACACGCCCGGCCACGTCGACTTCACGGTCGAGGTCGAGCGGGCCCTCCGCGTCCTCGACGGCGCGGTCGCGCTGTTCTGCTCCGTCGGCGGCGTCGAGCCCCAGTCCGAGACGGTCTGGCGGCAGATGAACAAGTACAACGTCCCCCGGATCGCGTTCGTCAACAAGATGGACCGGACGGGCGCCGACTTCGCGAACGCCGTCGCGATGATGAACGACCGGCTCGGCGCGAACGCCGTGCCCGTCCAGATCCCGATCGGCGAGGGCGAGATGTTCCGGGGCGTCATCGACCTGATCGAGAACAAGGCCATCGTCTGGGACGACACGACCCAGGGCGCGACCTGGGACGAGGTGGACATCCCCGAGGACCTCAAGCCGACAGCCAAGAAGTATCGGATCAACCTGCTGGAGGCCGTCGCGGAGCACAATGACGACCTCCTCATGATGTACCTCGAGGGCGAGACGATCCCCCCGGAGGACATCAAGGCCGTCGTCCGCGAGGCCGCGATCTCGATGGACATCACGCCGGTCTTCTGCGGCTCGGCGTTCAAGAACAAGGGCGTCCAGCGCCTCCTCGACGGCGTCATCGACTACCTCCCGGCGCCGACCGACGTGCCGCCCATCGAGGGCCACCTGCCCCGCCAGGAGGAGACCGCCAGCCGCACGGCGGACCCGGACGGTCCGTTCGCTGCCATCGCGTTCAAGATCGCGACCGACCCCTACGTCGGCCGCCTCACGTTCGCGCGCGTCTACTCGGGCACGCTCAACAAGGGCGACTCGATCCTCAACGCCAACACGGAGAAGAAGGAGCGGGCGGGCCGCCTCCTCTTTATGCACGCGAACACGCGCGAGGACATCGACCAGGTCAAGGCCGGCGACATCTGCGCCGTCGTGGGCCTGAAGGACACGAAGACCGGCGACACGCTCTGCGACCCGGACAAGCCCGTCGTCCTCGAGTCGATGGACTTCCCGGAGCCCGTCATCCGCATCGCGATTGAGCCCAAGACGAAGGCCGACATCGACAAGCTCGGGACCGGCCTCCAGAAGCTGGCGGAGGAGGACCCCACGTTCAAGGTCTCGACCGACGACGAGACGGGCCAAACGCTCATCGCCGGGATGGGCGAGCTCCACCTCGAGATCATCGTCGACCGCCTCAAGCGCGAGTTCAAGGTCGAGGCCAACGTCGGCCAGCCGCAGGTCTCGTACCGCGAGGCCATCCGCCAGGCCGTCGACCACAAGTACACGCACAAGAAGCAGTCGGGCGGCCGCGGCCAGTTCGCGCACGTCGAGATCGAGTTCTCGCCAGCCGAGGAGGGCGAGACCGGGCTCGAGTTCATCGACGAGATCAAGGGCGGGTCCATCCCGCGCGAGTTTATCGGCTCCGTCCAGAAGGGGATCGAGAGCGCGCTCGACCAGGGCCCGCTCGCCGGCTTCCCGATGGAGGGGATCCGCGCCCGGCTCTACGACGGCAAGTTCCACGCGGTCGACTCCGACCAGCTCTCGTTCGAGATCGCCGGCCGGATGGCGCTCCGCGAGGCCACCCGCCGCGCGAAGCCCGTCATTATGGAGCCGATCATGAAGGTCGAGGTCATCACGCCCGAGGAGTACATGGGCGACGTGATCGGCGACCTCAACTCCCGCCGCGGCCAGATCGACGGGATGGGCCAGCGGAACGACGCGCAGGTCATCGACGCGATGGTCCCCCTCAGCGAGATGTTCGGGTACTCCACCGACCTCCGCTCGAACACGCAGGGCCGGGCCATCTACTCGATGCAGTTCGACCACTACAAGGAGGTGCCCAAGTCCATCGCCGAGGAGATCTCGGCCGACGGCAAGGCCGCCGCCTAAACACCACAGGCGCTGGCGGACGCTCCGCCAGCCGGACACTGACAGACTCACCCAGACAACAGAAATCATGGCGAAGGAGCAGTTCCAGCGGACGAAGCCGCACGTCAACGTCGGCACCATCGGCCACGTCGACCACGGGAAGACGACGCTGACGGCGGCGATCACGAAGGTGCTCGCCGAGGCCTCCGGCGGCGAGGCCAAGGCGTTCGAGGACATCGACAACGCGCCCGAGGAGCGGGAGCGGGGGATCACGATCGCGACGGCCCACGTCGAGTACGAGACGGACGCCCGGCACTACGCCCACGTCGACTGCCCGGGCCACGCCGACTACGTGAAGAACATGGTCACGGGCGCGGCCCAGATGGACGGGGCCATCCTCGTCGTCGCGGCCACCGACGGGCCGATGCCCCAGACCCGCGAGCACATCCTGCTCGCCCGCCAGGTCGGCGTCCCGTACGTCGTCGTGTTCATGAACAAGGCCGACCTCGTCGACGACGAGGAGCTCCTGGAGCTGGTCGAGATGGAGGTCCGCGAGCTGCTGAGCTCGTACGAGTTCCCGGGCGACGACTTGCCCGTGGTCCAGGGCTCGGCCCTGGGCGCTTTGAACGGGGAGCCCGAGTGGGTCGCGAAGGTCGAGGAGCTCATGGCCGCCGTCGACTCGTACGTCCCGACCCCGGAGCGGGCGGTCGACCGCCCGTTCCTCATGCCGGTCGAGGACGTGTTCTCGATCACGGGCCGGGGGACGGTCGTGACCGGCCGGGTCGAGCGGGGGGCGATCAAGGTGGGCGACCCGGTCGAGCTCGTGGGGATCCGGGAGGAGAAGCAGTCGAGCACCGTGACCGGGGTCGAGATGTTCCGGAAGCTCCTCGACGCCGCGCAGGCCGGGGACAACGCGGGGATCCTGCTCCGGGGGATCGAGAAGGACGCCGTCGAGCGGGGGATGGTCGTGGCCGCGCCGGGGAGCGTGACGCCGCACAAGCGGTTCGCGTGCGAGGTGTACATCTTGAGCAAGGAGGAGGGGGGCCGTCACACCCCGTTCTTCAAGGGGTACCGTCCGCAGTTCTACTTCCGCACCACCGACGTGACGGGGGACATCGAGCTGGCCGAGGGGGTGGAGATGGTGATGCCGGGGGACAACACGCAGTTCGTGGTCGACCTCATCCAGCCGGTGGCGATGGAGGAGGGGCTCCGGTTCGCGATCCGCGAAGGCGGACGGACTGTGGGGGCCGGGGTCGTCTCCAAGATCCTCGACTAAGCGGAGAACGCACACACGGCGCGGGCGGCCGAATCGATCTTGATCGGCCGCCCGCGTTCTTTCACTGCCCCCAATGGCGAACCAGAAGATTCGGATCAAGCTTAAGTCGTTCGACCACACCCTGGTCGACAAGAGCGCCGAGAAGATCATCCGCACCGTGAAGTCCACGGGCGCCGTCGTCAGCGGACCGATCCCGCTCCCGACGCACAAGCGGATCTACACGGTCCTCAGCGGGCCCCACGTCGACAAGAAGGCGCGGGACCAGTTCGAGACCCGGAGCCACAAGCGGCTCATCGACATCCTCTCGACCTCGTCGAAGACCGTCGACGCCCTGATGAAGCTGGAGCTTCCCTCGGGCGTGGACGTCGAGATCAAGGTCTGAGCCCGGCTGGCGACGTACACCGCCAGCCATTCTGCTACTCGCTTAACTAAACCTAGAGGTTTCAATGAGCGCCATTCTCGGCCGCAAGGTCGGCATGACGAGCGTCTACGACCCGTCGGGACGCCAGACGGTCTGCACCGTCATCGAGGCCGGTCCCTGCGCAGTGACGCAGGTCAAGACAGAGGACACCGACGGCTACAACGCCGTCCAGCTCGGCTTCCAGGACCGGAAGGCCAAGCACACGACGAAGGCGATGCAGGGCCACTTCGAGGCCGCTGGCGTCGACTTCAAGCGCCACGTGGTCGAGTTCCGCGACCTCGACCTCGACGTGACCCTCGGCGACGAGGTGACGGTCGAGCAGTTCGAGGAGGGCGACACGGTCGCCGTCTCGGGCACGTCGAAGGGGAAGGGGTTCCAGGGCGTCGTCAAGCGCCACAACTTCCGCGGCGTCAACGACGCCACGCACGGCCAGCACAACCGCCAGCGGGCCCCGGGCTCGATCGGCCAGGCCTCGGACCCCTCGCGCGTCTTCAAGGGGACGCGCATGGCGGGCCGGACGGGCGGCGAGCGCGTGACGGTCAAGAACCTCCGCGTGGTCCGCACCTTCCCAGACAACAACCTGATCCTGGTCAAGGGCGCCGTGCCCGGCCACAAGAACGGGATCGTCGAGATTCGGAAAGCATGATGCGTGACGAGTGATGCGTGAGGTCGCTGCGACTGGCGCCCCGCATCATCAACCGTCACGAATCACGCATCACGCATCAGACCTATGAAACTCACTGTCTACACCCGCGAGGGCGCCGAGGCCGGCCGCGAGGTCGAGCTCGACGACGCCATCTTCGGGCTCGAGCCGAACGACCACGCCATCTGGCTGGACGTCCGGGCCATCCAGGCGCACAAGCGCCAGGGTACGCACAAGACGAAGGAGCGCGGCGAGGTCTCCAAGAGCCGCCGGAAGCTCTACCGCCAGAAGGGGACGGGCAACGCCCGCGCCGGCGACGCCCGGAGCCCGCTCCGCAAGGGCGGCGGCACCATCTTCGGGCCGCGCCCGCACGAGTACCGGCTCGGCGTCAACAAGAAGACGCGGCGGCTGGCCCGGCGGAGCGCGCTCGCACACAAGCTGAACGGCGGGGCCGTCCGCGTGATCGAGGACGTCCAGCTCGACGTGCCGAAGACGCGCGAGGTCGCCGGACTCCTCAAGAACAACGGGGTCGAGGGCAAGGCCCTGTTCCTCACGAGCGGGCTCGACGACGTGTTCTACCGCTCGGCCCGGAACCTCCCCGGCGTCCGCGTGCTCGCGGCCGACCAGGCCTCGACGCTCGACCTCATGAACGCGGGGACGGTCGTGCTCCAGGAGGGCGCCGTCGGGGCCCTGGCCGAGGCGCTCCGCCCGGCGACGAAGCCGACCGTCGAGAGCGACCTGCCGGTTCCCTTTGAGGCGGCGCCGACGACGGAGAGCGAGGCGGCCCCGGCCGTCCCCCCCGCGCCCGCCAGCGAGGCCGCGCCGACTGGCGACGACTCCGAGACCCCGACCGACGCCCCCGAGGGCGACGAAGCCTAGAGACCCATGAGCAAGATCCTTCTCGGCCCCGTCCTCACGGAGAAGTCCACCCGGCTCTCGGAGGAGGGCCGGCACTACAGCTTCCGCGTGGCGAAGGGGGCCAACAAGCTCGAGATCCGCCAGGCGGTCGAGGAGCGGTACCCGAACGTCGACGTCAAGGAGGTCCGCACGATGATCGTCCGCGGCAAGCAGAAGCGCCAGTTCACCAAGCGCGGGCTCGTCAAGGGCCGGCAGGCGGCGTGGAAGAAGGCGGTCGTCACGCTCAACGCGGGCGAGATCGACTTCTACGAGGCCGTCTAGCTGCCACTGGCGGCTCCCGTCGGCACCCTGAGCGCCAGCAAAGGATCTCGACGCAGACCCCTCAAGTCATCCGTACCGTCGCCTACGACGAACAGACCGCGCTGAGATCCTTCGTCGCTCCACTCCTCAGGGATGACACGATGGGACTCAAAGACACGAGTGCCAGCCGCAGAGTCCGTCTAACGTTCTCGGTTCTCTCCGCCCGCAGGGGCGATCCTAGCCTTTCTGAACACACCCAGGGCGCAAAGCCCCGGCTCGGCCGGCGGCACGTAGGCCCTCCACACAATGGCTATCCGTAAGCTCAACCCGACCACGCCGGGTCAGCGGCACCGCTCGGTCTCGGCCTTCGAGACGATCACGACGGCGGAGCCGGAAAAGTCGCTCCTCGACACGCGCAAGCGGACCGGCGGGCGCAACAACGCTGGGCGCAAGACCTCCCGCCACCGCGGCGGCGGCCACAAGCGGCGCTACCGGATCATCGACTTTAAGCGGAACAAGACCGGCATCCCGGCCCGCGTCGCGTCGATCGAGTACGACCCGAACCGGAGCGCCCGCATCGCCCTCCTCGTCTACGCCGACGGCGAGAAGCGGTACATCATCGCCCCGGACAAGCTGGAGGTCGGGATGACGGTCCAGAGTGGGCCGGACGCGCCGCCGGAGCTGGGCAACTGCCTCCCGCTGGCGAACATCCCGCTCGGGACGCAGGTCCACGCGATCGAGATGAAGCCGGGGAAGGGCGCGCAGATGGCCCGGAGCGCCGGGACGTTCGCGCAGCTCACGGCCCGCGAGGGGAAGTACGCCAACCTCAAGCTCCCGTCCGGCGAGGTCCGCCGGGTCCCGGTCGAGTGCAAAGCGACGATCGGCCAGACCTCGAACCCGGACCACATGAACATCGACATCGGGAAGGCCGGCCGCTCGCGCTGGCTCGGCATCCGTCCGCAGACGCGCGGCGTGGCGATGAACCCGGTCGACCACCCGATGGGCGGCGGCGAGGGGAAGGCCTCCGGCGGCCACCCGAAGAGCCCGACCGGCGTCTACGCCAAGGGGTTCAAGACGCGCAAGAAGAAGAAGGCCTCGAACAAGTTCATCGTCCGCCGCCGCAAGGCGAAAAAGTAGCTCTCGGCGGTTGGCTTTTGGCTGTTGGCAAGCGCTGACGGCGGGGAAGCCAAGAGCCTAAAGCCAGAAGCCAACAGCCCAAACATGGCACGCTCGCTCAAGAAGGGACCGTACGTCCACTACAAGCTCCGCGAGAAGGTCGACGAGATGAACGGCGGCGGCAAGAAGCGCGTCGTCAAGACGTGGAGCCGCGGGTCGATGATCACGCCCGACATGCTCGGCCACACGTTCGCCGTCCACAACGGGAAGCAGTTTATCCCGGTCTACGTGACCGAGAACATGATCGGCCACCGGCTCGGGGAGTTCGCCCCGACGCGGACGTTCCGCGGCCACGCCGGCGGCAAGAAGGACCGACGCCGCTGATCTATTGCGTGTTGCGTATTGCGTGACTGGCGACGCCCGCCAGCGCGACGGCGCAACACGAGACACGCAACACGAAACACGCAACAGCAATGGAAGCACGCGCCAAGCGGAAGTACCTCCGCATCAGCCCGCGGAAGATGCGGATCGTGGCCGACGTCGTCCGCGGGAAGAACGCTCAAGCCGCCATCGAGACGCTCGAGTTCATGCCGCAGAAGGCGGCCGCCCACGTGCGGCGCGCCATCCAGGACGCCTACGGCAACCTCGTCGACCAGAACCAGGACGAGCGGGTCGACGACGAGCGCCTGATCGTCAAGACCATCATGGTCGACCAGGCCCCGGTCCTCAAGCGGTACCAGCCCGTGTCCAGGGGCCGGGCCCACCCCATCCTCAAGCGCTCCAGCCACCTCACCGTCGTCGTCGGCACGCCTGACGAGGAGGAGGTCGAGGCCTAGCTCACCCCAGACACCCCGACTCATGGGTCAGAAAACAAACCCCATCGGCTTCCGTCTCGGCGTGATCCGAGGCTGGGATTCCAACTGGTACACCGACGGCTCCTACTCGGAGATGCTCGTCGAGGACCAGGAGATCCGCCGCTACCTCGAAGCCCGGCTCAAGCGGGCCGGCCTCAGCCGGACGGTCATCGAGCGGACGCCCAAGCGCGTCATCCTCACGCTCCACACGTCGCGGCCCGGCGTGATCATCGGGCGGGGCGGGTCCGAGGTCGAGAAGCTCCGCGAGGAGCTGAAGACGCTGACGGACAAGGACATCCAGATCAACATCAACGAGATCAAGCGGCCGGAGCTGGACGCCTCGCTGGTGGCGCAGAACATCGCGCAGCAGCTCGAGGGCCGCGTGTCCTACCGGCGTGCGATGAAGCAGGCCCTCGGCGCCGCCATGCGGATGGGGGCCCAGGGCATTCGGATCCGGCTGGGCGGCCGGCTCGGCGGGTCCGAGATGAGCCGGACGGAGCAGTACCTCGAGGGCCGCGTCCCGCTCCACACGCTCCGCGCCGACATCGACTTTGCCGAGGCCACGGCCTTTACGACGGCCGGCACGTGCGGCGTAAAGGTCTGGATCTTCCACGGCGAGGTGCTGGGCAAGCCCGACCTCAGCCCGAACGCGACGGCCCAGCGCCAGCAGAACGCGGCCCCGACCGTCCCGGAACGGCGTCGCCGCGGCGGCGGGCGCGATGACCGGGGCGACCGTGGGGGTCGCGGCGGCCGTGGCGGACGCGGCGGCGGCGGCGGCCGAGGCCGGCGCTAAACCCGAGCGACTGGCGACTCCTGAGCCCGTACGCATCCCCCCTTAGACAAGACTGAACTGCCATGTTGATGCCGAAGCGGACCAAGTTCCGCAAGATGCAGAAGGGCCGCGTAAAGGGGCTCGCCCAGCGCGGGGCCCGCGTCACCTTCGGGGACTACGGGATCAAGGCGCTCGAGCCCGGCTGGATCACCTCCCGCCAGATCGAGGCCGCCCGTATCGCCATGACGCGCAAGATGAAGCGCGTCGGGAAGGTGTGGATCCGCGTGTTCCCCGACAAGCCCATCACCAAGAAACCCGCCGAGACCCGGATGGGGAAGGGGAAGGGCTCGCCCGAGTACTGGGTGGCCGTCGTCAAGCCCGGCCGGATCCTGTTCGAGATCGGCGGGGTGGACGAGGAGCTGGCCCGCGAGGCCATGCGGCTCGCCATCCAGAAGCTCCCGGTCAAGGCCAAGTTCGTGATCCGGCCCGAGGCGCAGCCCGTGCCGGCCCCGGCGTCGGTCCACGGCGACAGCGGGGCCCTCACCGCTGAGGTCACGAACGACGACCTCACCAAGATCTACGGCCTGGGCGACCAGATGGCCGAGAGCCTCACCGGCGCCGGCGTCGAGACGTTCGCCGCGCTCGCGGACCTCAGCCTCGACCGGCTCCGCGAGATCGTCGAGACCGACGGGACCGACCAGGAGTCGGTCAACGAGGAGACGTGGACCGAGCAGGCCCGCTACCTCGCCGACGGCGACTACGAGGGGTTCGACACCTACGTCGAGGGGCTCCGCGAGGAGGACGGCAACGTCATCGACACGGACGAGCCCGAGGCCCCGACCGGCGAGGACGTCGAGCGCCCGGTCGACGAGAACGCGAGCGAGTCGGCCGAGGAGCCCCCCGCAGGGGACGGCACAGCCAACGCCGGGCCGAACCCGCAGCACCAGGGCGAGGGCACCTCGGACGACGGCAACACGCCGCCCGCGAGCGCCTAAGCACACATCTGGCCCCGGCCGCACCGCGCGGTCGGGGCCTCATTCTGTACCGACATGAAAGCCAGCGACATCCGCGACCTCAACGAGGCCGAGATCGAGCAGCGCATCGCCGAGGAGCAGCGGGACGTCACCGACCTCCGGTTCCAGCGTCAGGTGGCCGGGCTCGAGAACCCGATCGTCCTCCGCCAGAAGCGCCGCGAGATCGCCCGCCTCAAGACGATCCTGAACGAGAAGCGCCGCGCGCTCGCCAGCACGCCGCCAGCCGCTGGCGCCTCCTCCGAGCCCGTTGGCGAAACCGCGTGAAGCTTCGGCGCGCGCGCGGTCTCTGACTGAACCTTCACTGCGGCGCGCCTTATCCTCATCCGTTCCGGCACACGCGCCCAGGCGCCCGCTGGATGCGCTTCGGCGCACAACCGTAGTTGGTGGGGTTCCGGCCCACCAAGCGAGTAGCACACCGCCCCGAGGGGCCCCCAGGCTATGGCAACCGACACCCAGACCGCCGACACGGCGGTCGCCGAGCGCGGCGCGCGCAAGTACCGCGTCGGCCTCGTCGTCTCCGACAAGATGGACAAGACGATCACCGTGGCGATTGAGCGCCAGGTGAAGCACCCCATCTACGGCAAGTTCATCAAGCAGACGACGAAGCTCAAGGCGCACGACGAGACGAACGACGCCGGAGCCGGCGACACCGTCCGCATCCAGGAGACCCGCCCGCTCTCGAAGACGAAGCGGTGGCGGCTCGTGGAGGTCGTCGAGCGCGCCCGGTAGTCCCTCCCCGCACCGGGCCGCTGGCGGCGACGCCGGCGGCCCGCCCTCGGCACCCCCATGATCCAACAGGAATCCCGACTCAACGTCGCCGACAACAGCGGGGCCAAGCAGGTCCTCTGCATCCGCGTGCTCGGCGGCTCCGGCCGGCGCTACGCCCGCGTCGGCGACAAGATCGTCGTCTCGGTCAAGAACGCGATCCCCGGCGGCAACGTCAAAAAGGGCGACGTCTCGAAGGCCGTCGTCGTCCGCACCAAGAAGGAGTACCGCCGGCCCGACGGGTCGTACATCCGGTTCGACGAGAACGCGGCCGTCCTCCTCAACGACGCCGACGAGCCGCGCGGGACGCGGATCTTCGGGCCCGTCGCCCGCGAGCTCCGCGACCGCCAGTACATGCGGATCGTCTCCCTCGCCCCCGAAGTCCTCTAGAGCGATGCCGCGCACGACCAACAAGCAGAAGAAGCTCCACGTCAAGAAGGGCGACACCGTCGCCCTGACGAAGCGGATCACGGCCCACGGCGGCGGTCAGAACGACCGACCGAAGGGGTACCAGGCCCGCGTCCTCGAGGTCTACCCGGACAAGGACAAAGTGCTCGTCGAGGGCGTGAACCTCCGCCTGAAGCACACGAAGCCGAACCAGACCTACCCCAACGGCGGGCGGATCGAGGCCGAGCGCCCGATCCACATCTCGAACGTGATGCCGGTCGACGGCAACGGGGCGCCCACCCGGATCGGCCGGAAGCGCGTCGAGGACGCCGAGACCGGCCGCGGCCGGTGGGTCCGCTACGCCAAGACGACGGGCGAGGAGCTCGACCGATAAACCCGGATGCGTGATGCGTGACTCTCACGCATCACGGATCACGCATTAACCGACATGGAAGTCCAAGACTACACCCCCCGGCTTAAGGAGCGGTACCGCTCCGAGATCGTCCCGGCGCTCACCGAGCGGTTCGGGTACGAGAACGTGATGGAGGTCCCGCGGCTGCTGAAGGTGGTCGTGAACAAGGGCGTCGGCGAGGCGTCGCAGAACAAGAAGGTCCTGGACGACGCCGTCGAGGAGGTCCGCCAGATCACCGGGCAGCAGCCGGCCGTGCGGAACGCGCGGAAGTCGATCTCGAACTTCAAGCTCCGCGAGCAGATGCCGGTGGGCGTGGCCGTCACGCTCCGGGGCGACCGGATGTGGGAGTTCGTCGACCGGCTGGTGACGCTCGCGCTCCCGTCCGTCCGCGACTTCCGGGGCGTCTCCGACCGCTCGTTCGACGGGCGCGGGAACTACACGCTCGGGGTGAAGGAGCAGATCATCTTCCCCGAGATCAACATCGACCGCGTCGCGCGCGTCTCGGGCATGGACGTCACGTTCGTGACGACGGCCGACACCGACGAGGAGGCGTTCGCGCTCCTGAAGGAGCTGGGGATGCCGTTCGTCCGCCGCGAGACCGCCGAGACCGCGTAAGCACACCTACAGAGAGACCCCGTTATGGCTAAGACCAGCGTCATCGCCCGCGAGCGGAAGCGCCGCAAGACCGTCGAGAAGTACGCCGAGCGGCGGGCCGAGCTCAAGGAGCAGCTCCGCAAGCTCCGGGCGTCGGACGACTTCAACCCGGCCGAGGCCCAGGCCATCGCCGAGGAGCTCCAGAAGCTCCCGCGCAACGCCAGCCCCGTCCGCCTCCACAACCGCTGCGCCCTCACCGGCCGGCCGCGTGGGTACCTCCGCAAGTTCGGCGTCTGCCGGAACGTGTTCCGGGAGCTCTCCTCGGAGGGCAAGATCCCCGGCGTCCGCAAGTCGAGCTGGTAGGGCGGTACGGGGTACCGGGTACGGGGTACGCCCCCGGCCGAGCTGTACCTCGCACCCCATACCTCATACCACCTCCCTCTAGCGGCTAAGCGGCCCGCCAGCGACTGGCGCCCGAACTGGCCGAAGAACACATGAGCGCACTCTCAGACCCCGTCGCGGACTACCTCACCCGGATCCGCAACGCCCAGAAGGCCCGCCACCCGTACGTCGACGTCCCGGCGTCGAAGCTGAAGCGGGCCGTGACGCAGATCCTCCTCGACAAGGGGTACATCCAGGACTACGTCAACATCGAGGACAACAAGCAGGGGTTCCTGCGGATCTACCTCAAGTACCTCCGCGGCGGCAAGCCGGTCATCCAGCGGATCGACCGGGCCTCAAAGCCGGGCCTCCGCCGCTACGTCGGCGCCGACAACCTCCCGCGCGTGATGAACGGGCTCGGGATCGCGGTCATCTCCACCTCGCGGGGCGTGATGACCGACAAGGAGGCCCGCCGCGCCGGCATCGGCGGCGAGGTCATCGCCCTCGTCAGCTAAGCCCACACTGCTATGTCCCGAATCGGCAAGCTCCCGATCCCGCTCCCCGACGCCGTCAGCGTCGACGTCGCGGACAACAACACGGTCACGGTCACGGGGCCGAAGGGCGAGCTCGGCTACCAGGCCGACCCCGACCTCACGATCGAGCGGCAGGACGGCGAGGTCGTCGTCTCGCGCCCGACCGACCAGAAGCGGCACCGGGCCGTCCACGGCCTCACGCGCTCGCTCATCGCCAACATGGTGGAGGGCGTCACCGAGGGCTACTCGAAAGAGCTCGAGGTGATCGGCGTCGGCTACCGGGCCGAGGTCTCGAAGATGGCCGGGATGGACGTGCTCGAGCTCGCGCTCGGGTTCTCGCACCCGATCTACTTCGTCCCGCCGGAGGGCGTGACCGTCGAGGCGCAGTCGGCCCGCGGTCAGAACCCGCGCGTCAAGATCAGCGGCATCGACAAGCAGCTCGTCGGGCAGGTCGCGGCCAAGATCCGCGCGCTCCGTCCGCCGGAGCCCTACAAGGGCAAGGGCGTCCGGTACGTCGACGAGTACGTCCGCCGCAAGGCCGGCAAGACGGCCGCCCGCTAAACACCCTCAAGCTGGCGGTGCTCGCCGCCAGCCGCTCTCCACTGCGTGGCTAGACGGCCAACCCGTCGGCCCCAAGCGCACCCAACCTCATGGCTAAGACCGCCCGCAAGGTCACGCAGCGCGCGCGCATCCGCCGCCGGATCCGCTCGAAGATCTCCGGCACGCCGGAGCGCCCGCGCCTCAGCGTGTTCCGCTCGAACAAGCACATCTACGCCCAGCTCATCGACGACCTCTCGGGGACGACGCTGGCGGCCGCCTCGACGCGCGAGAACGGCGACGGCGGGATCGGCACGGACGCCTCGAAGGCGGTCGGCCAGCGGATCGCCGAGCGGGCGAAGGAGGCCGGCGTCAGCCGCGCCGTCTTCGACCGGGGCGGGTACCGCTACCACGGCAACGTGAAGGCGCTCGCCGAGGGGGCCCGCGACGGCGGCCTCCAGCTCTAACCGCGACTCTCAAACACCCAACTCATGGCACAGCAGCAGAACAGGGGCGGTCGCGGTCGGGGCCGTCGCAACGACGGGCGCGACAACGAGGCGAACCGCTCGAACCTCATCGAGCGCCTCGTCTCGGTCAACCGTGTGGCGAAGGTCGTCAAGGGCGGCCGGCGGTTCTCGTTTAACGCCGTCGTCGTTGTCGGCGACGGGAACGGTCAGGTCGGGCAGGGGCTCGGCAAGGCCAACGAGGTCGCCGACGCGATCTCAAAGGGGACTGAGGACGCCAAGAAGAACCTGAAGGCCGTCCCGGTCACGGGCACGGGGTCGATCCCGCACGCCGTGCGCGGCCACCACGACGCCGGCGAGGTCCTCCTCAAGCCGGCCTCCGACGGGACGGGCGTGATCGCCGGCGGCGGCGTCCGCGCCGTCCTCGAGTGCGCGGGGATCCGGAACGTGCTCTCGAAGAGCCAGGGCTCGTCGACCCCGCACAACCAGGTCGGGGCGACGATGGACGCGCTCCGCCAGCTCCAGGACCCCGCCGAAGTCGCCGCCCGCCGCGGCATCACGATCAAGCAGGTGTTCGAGGGGTAGAGATGATTCGTGATGCGTGATGCGTGACTGGGCATTTGTCCCGACCGCAGCGCGCGTCACGTGCCGCCCTCACGTATCACGCATCACGCATCATGGCAACGATCAAGATCACGCAGACCCGGAGCACGATCCGCCGGCCGGGCGACCAGAAGCGGACGATCCAGGCGCTCGGGCTCGGCCGGATCGGCCGGACCGTCGAGCACGAGGCGACGCCCCAGATCCAGGGGATGGTCGCCAAAGTTCAGCACCTCGTCTCCGTCGAGGAGGCGTAGCGTGCCCCCGCTAGCGGACGTCGCTAGTACCGCACCTGCCGCCTCTTGTGCTCTCTCCTCTGTCATCCTAAGGAGCGGAGCGACGAAGGATCTCGACGCCGGACGCTCACGCTGTTGGCACCGTCGCCCGCGGCTGACACGCCGCGCTGAGATCCTTCGCGTGCGCTCAGGATGACAAGATGGAGGAGAGGGAGCAGCCCCGCGCTCTCGCTTGCCTTCACCCAAAAGGCGCCGGGGCCTCGGCCTCGGCCCGTGTACTTTCTGACCCGCGCCGCCATCGGCGCTCGCGCCGGCCGTCCGCCAGCGCCCCGCGAGTCGGCTCGCGCCGCCGCCACCGGCGGCAGGCCGGCGCCTCTAGCCACCGAAACGATGGACCTCAGCAACCTGAAGCCCGCCCCGGGCTCCACGAAGAACCGCAAGCGCGTCGGGCGCGGCGAGGGCTCCGGCCACGGCGGGACCTCCACGCGCGGCCACAAGGGCCAGAAGAGCCGGTCCGGCGGGAAGATCCCGGCCTGGTTCGAGGGCGGCCAGATGCCGCTCCAGCGGCGCGTCCCGAAGTACGGGTTCAAGAACCGGAACCGGACGGCCTACGACCCGATCAACGTCGGCCGGCTGGCGGCGCTCGTCGAGGAGGGCCGGGTCGAGGAGGGCGCGACGGTCTCGCCCGAGACGCTCAAGGCGCTCGGGATCGGCGGCAAGAACGGCCGCTACAAGATCCTCGGCGACGGCGACGTCTCGGTCCGGCTCGACGTCCGCGCCCACGCCTTCTCGGCGTCGGCGAAGGCGAAGATCGAGGCGGCCGGCGGCACGGCCACCGTCGTGGAAGAGACCCGGTAAGCAGCGCCAGCGGCCCGCCCGCAGCCACAGACTGACAGCATGGCCTCGATCGCCGAATCCGTCCGCAACATCTGGAAGATCCAGGAGCTCCGGCAGCGGATCATCTTCACGCTGGGGATCCTCGTCGTCTACCGGCTGGGGTCGTACGTCACGCTCCCGGGCATCGACGCGATCGCGCTCCAGCAGCTCAACGACCTGAGCGGGAACCAGGGCGGCCTGTTCGGGCTGTTCAACCTGTTCGTCGGCGGGGCCTTCTTCCGGGCCGGGGTGTTCGCGCTGGGCATCATGCCCTACATCACCGCGAGCATCATCATCCAGCTGCTCGGGGCCGTCGTCCCGTACTTCCAGAAGCTCCAGCGCGAGGGCGAGGACGGGCGCCGGAAGATCACGCAGCTCACGCGCTACGGGACCGTCGCCATCACGGCGCTCCAGTCGGTCGGGTACGCCATCAACCTCCAGGCGACGAGCGGCGAGGCGATCGTGGTGCCGGCGTGGGCGTTCACCCTGATCTGCGTCATCTGCCTGACCGCGGGCACCGTGTTCGTGATGTGGCTCGGCGAGCGGATCACGGAGAAGGGGATCGGGAACGGGATCTCGCTGATCATCATGATCGGGATCATCGCCTTCCTGCCGGCCTCGCTGTTCAACGAGTTCCAGGAGGTCCCGAACATCTTCGTCTTCCTGATCGAGATGGCCGCCCTGTTCATCGTGACGATGGGCGTCGTCTACGTGACGCAGGGGACGCGCCGGATCCCGGTCCAGTACGCCAAGCGCGTCGTCGGGCGGAAGCAGTTCGGCGGGACGACCCAGTACCTCCCGCTCCGCGTGAACGCGGCCGGCGTCATGCCGATCATCTTCGCGCAGTCGATCATGTTCATCCCGAGCACGATCGCCTCGTTCTTCCAAGACAGCGCGTTCTGGCAGAGCGTGGGGACCGCGACCGGCGACATCTTCGGGCTCTGGTACTCGGTCATCTTCTTCGTCGTCTGCGTCTTCTTTACCTACTTCTACACGGCGATTGCGGTGAACCCGCAGGAGATGGCCGACACGATGAAGCGGCAGGGCGGCTTCATCCCGGGCGTCCGGCCGGGCCGCCAGACGAGCGAGTTTATCGACACGATCCTGACGCGGATCACGCTGCCCGGCGCCATGTTCATCGGGTTCGTCGCCATCCTCCCGGCCATCGTCGTGCAGTTCGGCGTGCTCCCCGGGTTCGCCCAGTTCTTCGGCGGGACGAGCCTGCTCATTCTCGTCGGCGTGACGCTCGACACGCTCCAGCAGATCGAGAGCCACCTGCTCATGCGGCACTACGACGGGTTCATGAAGACGGGCCGCGTCCGCGGCCGCCGTCGCTAGCATGGCGACGGGCCGGGTCCTCCTGAAGAACGCGCGCGACGTCGCCGGCATCCGCGAGGCCGCGGGTGTCGTCGAGCGGGCGCTGGCGGCGGTCGCGGCGCTCGTCGCGCCCGGCGTCCCAACCCTGAGGCTGGACGAGGCGGCCGAGGCCGTGATCCGCGACGCCGGCGGCCGGCCGGCGTTCAAGGGCTACCAGATGGGCGGCGACGCGCCGCCGTTCCCGGGCAGCCTCTGCATCTCGGTGAACGACGTCGTCGTGCACGGCTTCCCGGGTGAGACGCCCCTGGAGGAGGGCGACATCGTGGCCGTCGACTGCGGGGTGGAGTTGGGCGGGTACTTCGGCGACTTCGCCTACACCTTCGCCGTAGGCGAGGTCTCGGACGAGACGCAGGCCCTCCTCGACGCCACGCGCGCGTCGCTCGACGAGGGCGTCCGCCAGGCGGTCGGGGGCCGGCGCGTGGGCGACATCGGGCACGCCGTCCAGACGTACTGCGAGGGCCGGGGCTACGGGGTCGTGACCGACCTCGTGGGCCACGGCGTCGGGCTCCGGCTCCACGAGCCGCCGAACGTCCCGAACGTGGGGAAGCGCGGGCGCGGGAAGAAGCTGAAGCCCGGCATGACGCTCTGCATCGAGCCGATGGTCAACGGCGGGACGGCCGAGGTCACGGTCGACACCGACGGCTGGACCGTCCGCACGGCCGACGGGAAGCCGAGCGCGCACTACGAGCACATGGTCCTGATCCAGAAGGGGGCTCCCGAGGTCCTCTCGTCGTACGCCCTCGTCGAGGCCGCCCTGGAGAAGAAGCGGGGAGGGCCGTCCCGGAACGGAACCGACGCCGCGACCGCCCCCGTACCCGACTCCGCCCCCGCTCTCTAAATCAGTCTACGAACCCCCTTTATGGCGAAGCAGCCCGCGATCCGACAAGACGGCACCGTCACCGAAGCGCTCCCGAACGCCCAGTTCCGGGTCGAGCTCGAGAACGGCCACGAGATCCTCGGCCTCCTCTCGGGCAAGATGCGGAAGTTCTACATCCGCATCCTCCCCGGCGACAAGGTGACCGTCGAGCTCTCGCCGTACGACCTCTCGAAGGGGCGGATCGTCTACCGGTACAAGTAGCCGCCGGGCCGCTCCGCCAGCCGGCGCCGCACGGCAGACTGGCGGGCTTTTCACGCCGTCTGGGGCATAGCGGCCCGCGTCCGTAGCGTTCTTGTCCGGCCGGCCCTCCGCCGTCCCTCCCCGAAATCGACAGAGCCATGAAGGTCCGCGCCAGCGTCAAGAAGCGGTCGGCCGACGACAAGATCGTCCGCCGGAAAGGCCGCATCTACATCATCAACAAGAAGAACCCCAAGCACAAGCAGCGTCAGGGGTAACCCGCGGCCGCGGGCTCTCCGGAGCCGGCCGCCAGCAGCCAGCAGCACACTATGCCTCGAATTGCAGGAGTCGACGTACCGGGCGCTAAGCGCGGCGAGGTCGCGCTGACGGCGATCTACGGGATCGGCCGGAGCCGGGCCCAGGAGATCCTCGAGCGGGCCGGCGTCGACGTCGACACGTACCCGGACCAGTGGTCGGAGGACGAGACGCGGCGCGTCCGGGCCTTGATCGAAGACAACTACGTCGTCGAGGGCTCGCTCCGTACGGAGACCCAACTCAACATCAAGCGGCTGATGGACATCGGCTGCTACCGGGGCCTCCGCCACCGCCGGAGCCTCCCCGTCCGCGGCCAGCGGACGAAGACGAACGCCCGCACCCGGAAGGGCCGCAAAAAGACGGTCGCCGGGAAGAAGAAGGCACCGCGCAAGTAGAGCGCTCGCCAGCCGGCCCCGGTCGGCTGGCGGCTCATTTTCAGGCGCCCGCACGCAGGCACCGCCCCCCGACACCCCGGGCGCCCGGCGGCCACCCCTGACGCGGGCGACGCAGACGGCCCCCGGGCCAACACCTCCACCGACAGATGGCGAAGCAGCAGCGCGGCGGACGCCGCAACCAGAAGAAGGTCCAGGTCGAGTCGAACGGCAACTGCTACATCAAGGCGTCGTTCAACAACGTCCTCATCACCCTCACCGACGCCTACGGCAACACGATCTCGTGGTCGTCGTCGGGGAAGATGGGCTTCCGGGGGTCCCGGAAGAACACGCCGTACGCGGCCGGCGTCGCCGGCGCCGAGGCGGCGAAGGAGGCGTACGACCTCGGCCTCCGCCGCGTGGACGTGTACGTGAAGGGCCCGGGCTCGGGCCGCGAGGGCGCCGTCCGCGCGCTCGCGAACGCCGGCCTGGAGGTCCTCTCGATCCGCGACACCACCCCGATCCCGCACAACGGCTGCCGGCCGCCCAAGCGACGCCGCGTGTGAGGCAGGGGGCACGGGGAAAGAGGCCAGGGGGATTCGCCCCGTGCCCGATCCCGCTTGCCCCTTCCCTCCCGAGCGACAGCGAGGGCAGAAGCCCGGTTGCGCCCGCCTCGGCCCGCCGCCAGCCCGACTGGCGGACCCGGCCGGGGGCGGACCGCACGTAGCTCCTCGGGCCCGCCGCTAGCCCCGGCGGCCCGACTCTCACGAGACCAAAACAAGAAACATGGCCCGATACCGCGGCCCCAAGCAGAAGATCGCCCGCCGCTTTGGCGAGCCCATCTTCGGACCCTCCAAGGCCCTCGAGCGCAAGCCCTACGGCCCCGGCCAGCACGGGAACGCCCGGCGCCGGAAGGAGAGCGAGTACTCCGTCCAGCTCAAGGAGAAGCAGAAGGCGAAGTACACCTACGGCCTCCTCGAGCGCCAGTTCAGGAACCTGTTCGAGAAGGCGGCCCGCAAGAAGGGCGTCACCGGCGAGAACCTGCTCCAGTTCCTGGAGGCCCGGCTCGACAACGTCGTCTACCGCCTCGGGTTCGCCCGGACGCGCCGGCAGGCCCGCCAGCTCGTCACGCACGGGCACGTGATGGTCAACGACCGCGTGTCGGCGATCCCGTCGCACACGCTCCGACCCGGCGACCTCGTCGAGGTCCGGCCGAAGTCGAAGAACCTCGATGTGATCCAGGACGCGGCGAACGTGAACCGCCGGGCCTTCCCGTTCCTCGAAGTGGACCGGGACGCGCTCAAGGGCAAGTTCCTCGACTACCCCTCGCGCGAGGACATCCCGGAGCAGATCCGGGAGCAGCTCATCGTCGAGCTCTACAGCAAGTAACCGCCCGGCCGGCCGGACCGCTGGCGGGCGGGACCGGCGGGCCATCCATCGACCCCACTTGATAAGCACCATGGCACAGCTTCCGCTTCAGATGCCCGACGGCGTCACGGTCGAGGAGATGAACGAGACCTACGGGCGGTTCGTCGTCCAGCCGCTCGAGCGCGGCTACGGCGTGACGATCGGGAACGCGTTCCGGCGCGTCCTCCTCTCGTCGCTCTCCGGGACGGCCATCACGGCCGTCCGCATCGACGGCGTCCAGCACGAGTTCTCGACGATCCCCGGCGTGACCGAGGACGTGAGCGACATCGTCCTCAACCTCAAGGGCGTCCGGTTCCGGGCCGAGGAGGAGGACGAGGGCTCGGTCTCGATCCACCTCGAAGGGCAGGGCGCGTGGACGGCGAAGGACATCGCCGACAACACGGCCGACTTCGAGGTCCTCAACCCCGATCACCACATCGCCACGCTCGCCGAGGACGCCGACGTCCGGATCGACCTCCGCGTCGAGCAGGGCCGCGGCTACGTCGGCGCCGACGACAACAAGCGGGCCGACGACCCGATCGGCGTCGTCGCCATCGACTCGATCTTCACGCCCATCCTCAACGTCCGCTACAACGTCACGCCGACGCGCGTGGGCGACCGGATCGACTACGAGCGGCTCACGCTCGAGGTCGAGACCGACGGGAGCGTGACGGCCGAGGACGCCCTCACCAACGCGGCCGCCATCCTGCGCGACCACATCGGGCTCTTCGTCGAGGTCGACACGTCGGCCGGCGAGGAGGCGGAGGAGACCGAGGTGGACGCCGAGGTCCAGCGGATCCGGGCCATCCTGAACCAGTCGGTCGACGACCTCGACCTCTCGGTCCGGGCCCAGAACTGCCTCCGGGCCGCCTCGATCAAGTCGATTGGCGACCTCGTCCGCCGAGAGGAGAGCGAGATGCTCAAGTTCCGGAACTTCGGCCGCAAGAGCCTCCAGGAGCTCGTCGTCGTCCTCGAAGAGCGGGGCCTCCGCTTCGGGATGGACGTCGAGCGCTACGGCGAGCTCGCCTAAAGGGTACGGGGTACAGGGTACGAGGTACGTCCTCGGCCGGTACCCTGTACCACGTACCCCGTACCTGTCATGAAACACGGAAAGAAGATCCTCAAGATCGGCCGGAACGCCTCCCACCGGAAGGCGACCCTCCAGTCGATGTCGGCCGCGCTCCTCGAGCACAAGCGGATCACGACGACGTTCGGGAAGGCCAAGGCGCTCCGCCGCTTTGTCGAGCCCATCATCACGCACGCCAAGGACGACTCGACGCACAGCCGCCGCCAGGCGTTCAGGAAGCTGAACGACAAGGAGGCCGTCAAGACGCTCTACGACGAGGTGGCCGGCATGGTCGGCGACCGGCCGGGCGGCTACACCCGCGTCGTGAAGCTGGGCCAGCGCGGCGGCGACGCGGCCGAGATGGCGATCGTCGAGCTCGTCGACTTCAACGACGTCAAGCCGGAGGGCGCGTCGGGCACCAAGAAGAAGACGCGCCGCTCGCGCCGTCGCAAGGGGAACAACACGGCCCCGACGGTCTCCGAGCCGGCCGCCGAGACGCTGGCGCCCGCCGAGGCCGAG
>CAZDFV010000018.1:0-25964 GCA_964504495.1 uncultured Rhodothermales bacterium | reverse complement strand
TGGACGAACAGCGGGTGCGGCTCGCGCACGCGGCTCCGGTACTCCGGGTGGAACTGGACGCCCACGAACCACGGGTGCGTCGGGCCTGGGGCGGACGGCCCGGCCGCTCCGTCGCCGCCCGCGTCCGGCCGCGGAAGCTCGATGATCTCGACGAGGTCGCGGTCGGGGTTCAGACCAGAGAAGACCAGGCCGCCCTCCCTCAGCCGATACCGGAGGTCGTTGTTGACCTCGTAGCGGTGCCGGTGCCGCTCCTGCACCACGTCGGCTCCGCTGTAGACCTCCGCCGCCAGCGAGCCGGGCGTGAGGGCGCAGGTGTAGGCGCCGAGCCGCATCGTCCCGCCCTTGTCGGTCACCGTCTTCTGCTCGGCCATCATCGAGATGACGGGGAACGGGTTGTCGGGCTCGAACTCGGTCGAGTGCGCGCCTTCCAGTTCGCACACGTTCCGGGCGTACTCGACGGTCGCCACCTGCATCCCGAGGCAGATGCCGAGGAACGGCGTCCCCGTCTCGCGCGCCCACCGGACCGCCTCGATCTTCCCGTCGATCCCCCGATCGCCAAAGCCCGGGGCGACGAGGACGCCCGAGACGCCGTCGAGGCGCGAGTCCACGTTCTCGGCCGTCACGTCGTCTGAGAGGACGGGGCGGACGTCGACCTGGACGCCGTTCCGGGCGCCGGCCAGGAGGAAGCTCTCCGAGATCGACTTGTAGGCGTCCTGGTGCTCGACGTACTTGCCCACGAGCGCGACGGTCACCTTCCCCTCCGGGTTCTTCATCCGGCGGAGGAAGTCGGTCCAGTCCTCCAGGTCGGGCGCCGGATCAACGTCGAGCCGGTCCGCCAGCCCGAGCCGCTCCAACACGACCTCGTCGAACCGCTGCTCGCGCAAGATGAGGGGGACCTCGTAGATGCTCTCCGCGTCGCGGCTCTCGACGACCGCCCGGGGCTCGACGTTGCAGAACAGGGCGATCTTGCGGCGGACGTCGTTGGGGAGCGGGTGCTCGGTCCGGCAGACGAGGACGTCGGGCTGGAGGCCGTACGACTGGAGCGTCTTGACCGAGTGCTGCGTCGGCTTCGTCTTGAGCTCGCCGGCGGCGGCCAAGAACGGGACGAGCGTGAGGTGGATGAGCGCCGTGTTCTTGCGCCCCTCCTCGAGCGTGAGCTGGCGGATGGCCTCGAGGTAGGGGAGGCTCTCGATGTCGCCGGCCGTGCCCCCGACCTCGGTGAGGATCACGTCGTACTCGCCGGACTCGGCGAGGCGCCGCATCCACCCCTTGATCTCGTCGATCACGTGGGGGACGACCTGGACCGTCTTGCCCAGGTAGGCCCCGGCCCGCTCCTTGGCGATCACGCCCGAGTAGACCCGGCCCGTCGTCACGTTGTTGGCCTGGGACATCGGCACGCCGAGGTACCGCTCGTAGTGGCCTAGGTCGAGGTCGGTCTCGGCCCCGTCGTCGGTCACGAACACCTCGCCGTGCTCGTACGGGTTCATCGTTCCCGCGTCGACGTTGATGTACGGGTCGAACTTCTGGATCGTCACCCGGAGGCCCCGCGCCTCCAGCAGCCGGCCGAGGCTGGCGGAGACGATCCCCTTGCCCAGCGACGACGTCACGCCGCCGGTCACGAACAGGAACTTGACGGGCGGCGCGGCGGGCATCGGCGGTGGGTGGACGCTCGCCCGAAAAGCTACGGGCGGGCCGCGTCCGGGGTCTCCCCCTTTCGCGGCCCGCCCGCAGTTTCACACAGGGGGCGGGGGGCGCCCGCCAGCGGCTTAGTCGCCGAGGCTCTCGCCCGTCGCCGCCTCGACGGCCCCGACCGAGAGCAGGACGACGGTGATCTGGTCCGGGTCGTCGGAAGGCGCGAGCGAGACGCCCTGGGCCTCCAGCGTCCGCGTGACCTGCTCGGGCGAGAGCTCGTAAGCGGCCCCGGTCAGGACGTCGACGGCGAGGCCGAAGAGGTTCCAACTGAAGAAGTTACCGACGACCGCCGGGACGAAGTCGAACTCCTGGTCGAGCCGGAGCGTGACGTCCCGGTACCCGTCGAGGCTGAGGACGACCTCGTGGTCCTCGCCCCGGTCCAGGCTGAGGACGGTCGGCGTCCGTCCCATCTCCACGCCGTCCACGAGGACGAGGGCCCCGCTCGGGTCGGTGTTGAAGGGGACGCTCTGGTGCTCGCCCTGGACGATCGTCGCGCACCCGGGCGCGGTGAGGAGGACGGCGGCGAGGGCGGCGTAGCGTGTGCGCATAGACGTGGGTGATGGGGTGAGGGGGCCGGCGGTCCGGCCGAGCGCGAAGCTAGCCGCGCGGTCCGGCGTGGGGCGTAACGGGGGGTCGGAAAAAGACGCCAGCCGGGAGCACGTCGGCCCCCGGCTGGCGGTGTGCGGCGACGGGCGGCGCTACTCGGTCCCGGACGCGGCCCCCTCGACGGCGCCCTCGACGGGCAGGAGCGTCACGCGGACGTACCGGTCGGTGTCGAGCGTCTGGCGGGCCGTCTCCTCGACGTCGGCCATCGTGACCTCGGCGGCGAGGTCGGCCTCGGCGAGGGCGTCGGCGGCCGGCTCGCCGCGGCGGGCGGCCTCCGTCAGCACGCCCATCCAGTAGCGGTTCTCCTGGAGGTTCGTCTCGCGGCCGCGCCGCTGCTGCTCCTGGTACGCCGCGAGGTGCTCGGGCAGGACCTCGCCCGAGGTCATCGCCTCGACCTGCTCGAACACGGCGGCGACGAGCTCCTCGACGCGCTCCGGGTCGGTCCCGAACGAGACGCGGACCTGGTAGCGGCCCGTCGGCTCGCGGTCGGTCGAGGCCCGGACGCCGACGCCGTAGACGCCGCCGAGGTCCTCGCGGAGCTCCTCGCGGAGCGCCTTCGAGAACACGTCGGCCATCGCGTCCAGCTCGACGCGCTCCACCCGGTCGTCCGCGTCGTACGGGCCGTGGAACACGACGGCCACCTGGGCCTGCGGCTCGACGCCCGCCCGGACCGTCTTCTCGACGACGCCCGCGGGCGGGGCCACGTCGAAGTGGCGGGCGGCCTCCTCGCGCCCGGTCGAGGGGAGCGACCCGAGGTAGGTCTCGACGAGCGGGCGGACGGCCGCGGGCTCGAACGCGCCGACGAGGACGAACGTGAAGTCCGAGAAGTCGGCGAACCGGTCGCGGTAGAACGCGAGCGCCCGGTCGAGGTCGGCCTCGTCGAGGCCGGCGAGGTACTCGGTGAGCGTCCGGTAGCGGGGGTTGTCGCGGTTGAGCGTCGCGCCCAGCGTGTCGCTAAAGGCCACGCGCGGCGAGGCGGTCTGGTTGGCGAGGAACGCCCGCGTCTGGTCGAGTTGGGCGCGGAAGGCGTCCTCGTCGCGGCGCGGCTCGGTCGCGTAGAGGTGGACGAGCTGGAAGAGCGTCTCCAGGTCGCCCGGCGCGGCGCGGCCGGAGAACCCCTCGGCCTCGCCCGTGATCGTCGGGCTGAGGCTCACGATCTGGCCGGCGAGCGCCTTTTCGAGGGCGGTCCGGTCGAACGCGCCCGCGCCCGACTGGCCGACGAACCCGGCCGCGCCGCCGGCGACCGCCAGCTCGTCGGCGTCGAGGAGCGAGGTGCCGCCGGGGCTCGTGGCGCCGAGCCAGACCTCGTCGGCCTTGAAGTCGGTGGGCTTGAGGACGACGGTGACGCCGTTCGAGAGCGTCCACGTGGTCGTGCCGAGGTCGGCGTCGGTCGACTCCCCGACGACCTCGCCGCCGGCGGGCGGCTCCGCCACGAGCGGACCCTCGATCACGACGTCTTCGTACGGCTCGATCTCAGCCCCGGCGACGCCGGCAAGCGTCGCGGCGAGGGCGGCGGCGTCGGGCACGTCGAGGCCGTCGCGCTCGGGCGCGCTGACGAGGACGACGCGGTTCTCGGCCGCGACGAGCTCGTCGGCGACGGCGTCGAGCTCGTCGAGCGTGACGGTCGGGAGGAACCGCTCGGCGAGGGCGAGGCGCGTCTCGGGCGCGACGACCGGCTGGTCGCGGAGGTACGCCTGGACGTAGGCCATCGACAGCCCTCGGCTCGGCTGGTTCTCGGCCTCGGCCACGGCCGACTGGAGCTGGCGGAGGAGCTCGGCCTTCTGGCGCTCGACCTCGCCCTCGGTCACGCCGTAGCGGCGGATCCGCTCGGCCTCGGTCGTGAGCACCCTGACCGTCTCGTCGATCTGGCCGTCCTTGGCGAGCGCGAAGAGGGTCGCCTGGTCGAGCGAGCGGAGCCCGCCGCCGCTGCCGGCGAAGGCGGTCGCGAACGGGGCGTCGGGCTCCTGGCCGATCTCGCTCAGGCGGGCCCGGAGGACCGCGAAGAAGAGGTCCTCGGCGAGGTCCGCCCGGGCGTCGGCGACGGTCAGGGTGCGCGACGGCGGGCGCTTGAAGGCGATCTGGACGACGGTGAACGGCGCCTCCGGGTCGGTGGCGACGGCGAACTTGGTGTCGTCGTGGCCGGGGACGGGGTAGACCAAGCGCTCGGGCGCCTCGGCCGGGTTCTCCAGGTCGGCAAACCGCTCGCGGATCATGGCCTCGACGCGGTCGGCGTCCACGTCGCCCACGACGATGACGGCCATGAGGTCGGGGCGGTACCAGTCGCGGTAGAACCGGCGGAGGGTCTCGGGCGGCGCCTCCTCGATGATCTCGGGGAGCCCGATGGGTAGGCGCTCGGCGTAGCGGCTGTCGGCGAACAGGACGGGGAACTGCTCGCGGTTCATCCGCTCCTGGGCGCCGCGCCCGGACCGCCACTCCTCGAGGACCACGCCGCGCTCGCGCTCGATCGCCGAGTCCGCCAGCGTCACGTTCCCGGCCCACTCCCTCAGGACGTCGATCCCGGTCGAGAACACCTCGGCCGAGTCGGTCGGGATCTGGAGCATGTAGACCGTCTCGTCGAACGAGGTGTAGGCGTTGACGCCCGGCCCGAACTCCATCCCGAACGACTCGAGCGTGCGGACGAGCTCCGGCTCGTCGAACCGCGCGGTCCCGTTGAAGGCCATGTGCTCGACGAAGTGGGCCAGCCCGCGCTGGTCCTCGTCCTCCTGGATGCTCCCGACGTCGACGGCGAGGCGGAGCTCGGCGCGGCCCTCGGGCTCGGTGTTCTCGCGGACGTAGTAGCGGAGCCCGTTGTCCAGCTCGCCCTGGCGGATGGCCGGGTCGAACGGGAGCGGGTCGGTGAGGGCCGGCTGCGCCGCCAGCGGGGCGGCGAGGAGGAGGACGAGGGCGCCGAGGGCGGCCGTCCGATGGGTCAGTCGTGCGATCATTGTGGTGGGGTCGTTCCCAGGTGGCGGGTACATAGCGTGGACATGGGAGATTACGACCAACGCTGAGGCGACGGTAGGGCACCGCCCCATCCCCCACTCGGCTGGCGGCCCGCGTCGGCGGGCTACGCCGGCCGCCGGGCCGTCACGAGGAGGCCAGTCCCGGTCTGGTTCTCGCGCCGAACGTCGAGCGCGTTGAGGGCCAGCCCGACCGGCCCGGCCCCGACGTAGTACGCCCCGACGACCGGCGCGAGCCAGCGGCTCCGGTTGAGAGCCAGGATCGGCCACTTGACGAGGAGCCGCCACGCGGCCGAGCCCGCTCGCCCGTACGTCCAGACGGTCTCGACGGGCTCGAGCCCGGCCGTCGCCAGCTTCTCCTCTAACTCCTCGACCGGGTACCCGTCGCGGACGTGCTCGCCGATAAAACTCTCCCCGCCCTCGTCCGAGACGCCGCTCCCGCCCTGGTCGCTCGGCGTGTTCACCACGAGGTGACCGCCCGGCTTGAGCGCCGCACAGACGTGCTGGAACACGGCCCGGTCCTCCTCGATGTGCTCCATCACGTCGACCGAGAGGGCGAGGTCGAAGGCGTCGGCGTACGGGAGCGGCTCGGTCAGGTCGGCCTGCTCGAAGACGATGCGGCCGGCGTAGGGCGTCTGGGCGACGAACGCCTCGGCGCGCCGGAGGTAGTCGTCCTTGACGTCGACGGCGGTGACGGTCACGTTCGGGAACGACCGGACGAGCCAGTAGGCGTACTGGCCGAACCCGGTCCCGGCGTCGAGCACGCGGACGGGCCGCCCGCCCAGCGCCTCGACGCGCTGGCGGAGCGCGCGGCGGACGTACCACGACCGGAGAAAGACGGCGTCGAGGAGGCGGTAGAACGCGCGCGTCCGGGCCGGCGTGGCCCAGAAGAAGGCGCCGAGTCGGTCTTTAACGGGGTCGTAATCCACGACGGCGGGGGCAGGCGCGCAGGTTACGGCCGTCCGGCCGGCGGCCGGGTGCGAACTCTGGCGAGATTGGGGCAGGGAGAGGAACGGAGCCCGCCGCCCGGACCTCCCCCTTTGACCCCAACGTCTTCCCGAAATGGCCTCGTACCGTACCCTCACCATCGACGGCTTCACGCGGCTGACCGTCGAGGGTGCGCTCGACCTTGAGGCCAGCCGCCGAATCCTCCTCGACGCCGTAGCGGAGGCGGGGGCGGCGGGGCAGGACCTCCTCATCGACCTCCGTCCCGCACGGAGCACGCTCTCGTTCCCGGACGTCTACCGCCTGGTCCGCCTCCTCGTCGATCGCCCCGGCACCTTCAGCGGTCGGATCGCCGTGCTCGACGACTACGACGAGCGGTTCGAGAAGGCGCAGTTTTTCGAGTTCTCGGCGTCGGAGGCCGGTCTCGACGCCCGTGCATTCCTCGACGAGGGCGAGGCGGTGGCCTGGCTCGAAGAGCGCGCCCGCTAGGGCTCCGCCGAGCGGTCCCTGCCGGGCGGGGCGGACGCCGGAGTGCGTCGCGCGGAACTCCCCTCCCAGCCAGGAGGGCCCACGCGGCCGACCGGACCGGGCACCGGCGGGCTGGCGGAGGAGGGCGAGAGCGACGGCAGGGAGTGGCCTCAGAGCGCGGCCGTTCCCGGTCCGACCCCGAGCAGATCCTCGACGGCCCCGAGCAGGCGGCCCCACGAGTGCCGCTCGCGCTCACGTCGGACGCCCGCCGCGAGGCGCTCGCCCAGGCCCTCCTCCACAAACCGGACGAGCGCGTCCGCCAGCGCGGGGGGGTCCTCGGGCGGCACGACGAGCCCGGCCTCGCCGTCGGGGACGGTCTCCGCCAGCCCGCCCACGTCGGTCGTCACGACGGGCCGGCCGTAGTGGAACGCGATCTGGGCCACCCCGCTCTGGGTGGCTGAGACGTACGGCTGCACGACGGCGCTCGCGGCGCAGAAGTAGGGCGCGATCTGCTCGTCGGGGATGTAGCCGGCATCGAACCGGACGGCCGCGCCGAGCGGGGCGGCCTGCGCCCGGAGCGCCTCCTCGTCGGCGTAGAACTCGCCGGCCACGACGAGCCGGGCCGCCGGCACGCGGCGGACGACGTCGCCGAACGCGTCGAGGAGGACGTGGAGCCCCTTGTACCGTCGGACGAACCCGAAGAAGAGGAAGACCGGCGCGCCGGTCGGCAGGCCGAGCCGGCGCCTCGCCTCGCCTTGCGGGACGGGCGGCCCGAACCCGTCGCACACCGGGTGCGCCGCCTGCCGCACGGGCACGCTGACGCCCAGCCGGTCGAGGTCGGCCCGGACCCGGTCGCTCATCACGACGAGGCCGTCGCAGGCGCCGAGGGCGTAGCGCCCGAGGGCGAGGTCGCCCGGCCGCCGCTCGTGGGGGACCGCGTTGTGCACGACGCACACGACGCGGACGCCCCGCCGCCGGAGCGCGCGCGCGAGGCTCCCGAGGGCCGGGGCGAAAAACGGCATCCAATACGTGAGGACGACGGCCTCGGCGCCCTCGGCCGCGATCCGCCGGGCCGCCCGCCCCCACGTCAACGGGTCCAACGTGTCGAGCACGCGCGGCGCGCGGGGGACGCCGGCGGGGGGCGGCCCGCCCTCGACCTGCGTCGTGCCCGGGAACAGCGTCTCGGGGTACTGCCGCCGGAACGTGTAGGTGCGGACGCCGTGCCCGCGCGCGGCGAGCCCGCGCGCCATCGCCGTGAGGAAGTGGGCGATGCCGCCCCGGTACGGCCAGAACGGTCCGAGCAGCGCGATGCGAGCCATGCCCGCAAGATCGCTCGCGGACCCCCGACCGGGGGCCGCCCCCCCTACCCCGCGGCTCCGGCGCGCCTACGCCGGCTGGCGGACCGCCCGGGACCCCACCGGCTCCGCCCCAGGCCCCGCCGCCCCCGGCCGGTGCTCGTCGCGGACGTCGTACCGTCCGACGTCCTCCATCTCCGGCCGGACGATCATCTCGCCCAGGAACCCGGCGAGGAACGACTGCGCCCCGAGCAGGATCAGGAGCACGCCGAACAGGACGAGCGGGCGGTCGCCGATCGGATTCCCGAACACCAGCTTATCGACCGTGAGGTAGGCGAGGATCAGGAAGCCGACGAAGAACCCGACCGTCCCGAACCCGCCGAAAAACAGCATCGGCCGCCGCGCGAACCGGGTGATGAAGACGACCGTGATGAGGTCGAGGAACCCGCGGAGGTAGCGTTCGAACCCGAACTTCGTCGTGCCGTGGACGCGCGGCCGGTGGTTCACGACGGTCTCCTCGATCCGGGTGAACCCCTCCCACTTCGCGAGGAGCGGGATGTAGCGGTGGAGCTCGCCGTAGACGCGGACGCTCTGGACCACCTCGGCCTGGTACGCCTTGATCCCGCTGTTGAAGTCGTGGAGCGGGATCCCGCTCGCGACGCGCGTGACCCCGTTGAAGAACTTCGACGGGAGGCGCTTCTCCCACGGGTCCTGGCGCTTCCGCTTCCACCCGCTAACGAGGTCGGCGCCCGCCTCAAGCCGCTCGATCATGGGCACGAGGCTGGCCGGATCGTCCTGGAGGTCGGCGTCGAGCGTGGCGACGTAGCGGCCCTGCGCCCGGCCGAACCCGGCCGCCAGCGCGGCGCTCTTGCCGTAGTTCCGCCGGAACCGGACGCCGGCGAACCGCGAGTCTTCGGCGTGTAACCGCTCGATGACCTCCCACGATCCGTCGTCCGAGCCGTCGTCGACGAGCCAGACCTCAAACGAGCGGCGCGGGAACGCCGCGCGGATCTCGTCTGCCAGCGTGGGCAGGCTCTCGGCCTCGTTGTAGACCGGAACGACGATCGAGAGGTCGGGGCGCATCGATCTCAACCTACGCTGGGCAAACCCGGACCGTGGTGCTGGCGGCGGTCGCCAGCGACTAGAGCGTGACGGCAGCCGGGGCGTCGGGGACGAGGGCGGACCGCTCACGCTCGCCCTCGTGTCCAAAAAAGCGGAGGCGGCCGTCGGCCTCGCAGATCCAGACCTCCTGGGCGCCGCGCGCGAGGTAGAGCGTCACCTTCTCCTCCATCTCCGCCCAGGCGTTCGACGGCGACCGGACCTCGACGCAGATCTCCGGTGCCGTCTTGAGGGGCGACTCGCTGCCGTGCTCCGCAGCGAACTCCGCTGACATCCAGACGACGTCAGGCACCTTCACGCCGTCGGACGTCTCGACGGGTGCTTCTGGAAACGCCTCCCCTCCGAGGGCCCGCTGAAGGAGAACGACGAGCTTTCCCTGCCTCCGGGCGTGGGGCGTAGCGGCCGGGCTCATGAGGATGCGGCCGTAGCGGTCCTGCTCGATCTTGAACGGGAGGTCTTGGAGCGCCGGGTGAGTGCAAACCTCCTCCCACGTCATCGGCCCCTCGCGCGCGGCGGGGGGAGCGGCAGGGGCAAGGGCGGTATCGGACATCGCGCGCGGCCGCTGGCGGAGGCCGTCCGCCAGCCGGCGGCTGGGGGCGGACGCTAGGTGTCGATCGTGGCGTACTTCGCGTTCCGCTCGATAAACTTCCGGCGCGGCTCGACGGCGTCCCCCATGAGCGTCGAGAACGTCTTGTCGGCCGCGGCGGCGTCCTCGACGGTCACCCGCTGGAGCATCCGATGCTCGGGGTCCATCGTCGTAGACCACAGCTGCTCGGGGTTCATCTCGCCGAGCCCCTTGTAGCGCTGCACGCCGACGCCCTTCGGCCCGCCGAACTCGCGGATCGCCGCCTCGAGCTGGTCGTCGTTCCAGGCGTACGTCTCCTTCGTGCCCTTCTTGGCGCGGTAGAGCGGGGGGAGCGCGATGTAGATGTAGCCGGCCTCGAGGAGCGGGCGGAGGTAGCGGTAGATGAACGTGAGCAGGAGCGTCCGGATGTGGGCCCCGTCCACGTCGGCGTCCGTCATGATGACGATGGTGTGGTAGCGGAGCCGCTCGTCCGAGAACTCGTCCGACCCGGCAGCGATCTGGACACCCAGCGCCGTCACCATGTTCTTGATCTCCTCGTTGTCGAGGATCTTGTCGAGCCGGGCCTTCTCGACGTTCAGGATCTTGCCCCGCAGCGGGAGGATGGCCTGGAAGTGCCGGTCGCGGGCCTGCTTGGCGCTTCCGCCGGCCGAGTCGCCCTCGACGAGGTAGAGCTCGCTCGCGGCCGGGTCCTTCGAGGCGCAGTCGGCCAGCTTGCCCGGAAGGCCGCCGCCGCCGAACGCCGACTTCCGCTGGACGAGCTCGCGCGCGCGCCGGGCCGCCGTCCGCGCCTGGGCCGACAGGATCACCTTCTGGACGATCGTCTTGGCCTCGCGCGGGTGGTCCTCCAGCCACTCCGCCAGCCGCTGGCCGACGAGGCTCTCGACGGCGCCCTGGACCTCGCCGTTGCCCAGCTTGGTCTTGGTCTGGCCCTCGAACTGCGGCTCCTGCACCTTCACGCTCAGGACGGCCGTCATCCCCTCGCGGAAGTCGTCGCCGGAGAGCGAGACCTTCGCGTTCTTGAGCAGGTTGTTGGTCTCGGCGTACTGCTTCAGGACGCGCGTGAGCGCCCGGCGGAAGCCGGAGACGTGCGTCCCGCCCTCGTGCGTGTTGATGTTGTTGACGAACGAGAGGACGTTCTCCTGGTACCCCGTGTTGTAGCGCATGGCGAGCTCGACGGGGACGTCGCCGCTCTCGTCCTCGATCGAAATCGCGCCGTCGAAGAGCGGCTCGCGCGTCTCGTCGAGGTAATCGACGAACTCGACGAGGCCGCCCTCGGAGTGGTAGACCTCGCGGCCGAGCTCCTCGTCCTCCTCGCGCTCGTCCTCGAGCGTGATCGTGACGCCCTTGTTGAGGTAGGCCAGCTCGCGCATCCGCGACGCCAGCGTGTCGAAGCGGTAGACGGTGTCGAGGAAGATGGACGTGTCGGGCTTGAAGTGGACGACGGTCCCGGTCTCCTCACCCGGCGCCATGTCGCGGACGCGCGTGAGCTCCTGGACCGTGTCGCCCCGCTCGAACGCCATCTCGAACACGCCCCCGTCGCGCCGGACCGTCACCTCCAGTCGGTCACTGAGGGCGTTCACACACGACACGCCGACGCCGTGGAGCCCGCCGGACACCTTGTAGGTGTCCTTGTCGAACTTCCCGCCCGCGTGGAGGACGGTCATCACGACCTCGACGGCCGGCTTCCCCTCGCCCGTGTGGACCTCGACGGGGATGCCGCGGCCGTCGTCGGCGACGGAGATCGAGTTGTCCTCGTGGATCGTGACCTCGATGTGGTCGCAGTAGCCCGCCAGCGCCTCGTCAATCGAGTTGTCGACGACCTCGTAGACGAGGTGGTGGAGGCCCCGCACGCCGACGTCGCCGATGTACATGGCCGGCCGCTTCCGGACGGCCTCGAGCCCTTCGAGGACCTGGATGTTCGAGGCCCCGTAGTCGCCCCGCCCGTTCGGGCTAGCGGGCTCGCTCGGCGGGGGCGTGGGGAGCGCGTTGGGGGGCGGCGTCGCCGTCTCGCCCGCGGGCGTCGTGGCGTTCTCGTACGGGGCGTCGTGCGGCGTCTGCTCGGGCATCGGGTCGGGGCACTGTCCGGCCTCTCGGAGACCGGCGGGGGGACACGTCCAAATCGATCCAATTTACGGCCGGACGTGGTCAAAAACCGTGATTTCTAAACGCGGAGCCACCCCGGTTATTGGCCGTGGAACGAGTCCAGAGGTGGCCTCGTGCACCACGTCATCCTGCGTTGACACATCTCGCGATGTCAGCGCCTCCGGCTCTGCGATCTGGACCCTATGCCAGCGCCTTGCCGAGTCTGTCGAGCCAGTCGGCGGCGCGGCCGGCGAGCCTGTCGAGGCGTGCGTCGACGTCGTCCGCCAGCGCGCCCCGCTCGGCCTCGACGGCGAGCTGGCGGGCCTCCTCCACGAGGTCGTCGGGGACAGCCGGGTAGAGGCTGAGGAGCTTCTGGTGCGCCCGTCGCGTCGTGCGCGCGACGTCGTCGAGCAGGAGCCGGTCCTCGAACTGCTGCGCGAGCGCGGCGGCAGGAGCCTCAGGAGGCCCGACGACCGCCCGCAGCCGGAGGCGGACGACCTGCTCCGCCAGCGCGTCGCGGAGCACAGCGAGGTCCGCCCGGACCGGCGCCTCCGGCTCCTGCTCGGACGGGTCGCGACCGGCCCGGCGGCTCGCGATCTGCCGGGCCGTCCCCAACGCCGCGCGCGCCGACGCGACGAGCGCCATCGCGTGGAACGCCGTCGCCGAATGCGTGTGGTCCCTCATCTCATGCATCGGACGTGGGGCGCGGGTCTCACCCTGCGCTCCACGCCCCGCTCGCTAGACTTCGAGGTACCGGAGGAAGGCGGCGGCACGCTCCTCCAGATCGTCCTCGGCCTCGTCGAACACGGAGACGACGCGGTAGTGGTAGTGGGCCATGAGGTGCCGGACGCGCGCCGTGTCGGTCACGTTCAGCTTGAGCGTCACGCGGACGCGCCCCGCCCCAGGGTCATCCTCGGTCGAGACGGAGAGGATCCGGGCCCCGTTCTGCTCAACGAGTTGGGCCACCTGCCCGAGCGAGAAGTTCCGGCGGTCGGCGTCGAGCACGACGATCGCGCCGGGCTCCTCGGTCGCCAGCATGTGTGCGAGCTGCCCGAACACGTCCTGGCGGACGACGAGGCCGGCGTAGGACCCGTCCTCGGCCACGACCGGGAGCACGCTCAGGGCGTGCTGGCGGAGCAGGTGGGCGGCGTCGAACACGTGCGTGTCGAGCCCGATCGAGACCGGCTCGCCGGCCACGAGCGCCCCCAGCGGGGCCTCGGAGTCGGGGTGGGCCTGGAGGGCCGTCTCGGAGACGACCGAGTCGAGCCGGCCCTCCGGGTCGAGGACCGGGAGGTGGCCGACGCGGTCTTCGGCGAGTTGGACGAGCGCCTCGGCGACGGTGTCGCGGGTCGCGAGCGGGTCGAGGGCGCTGAGGAGGGTGGCAACGGTCATGGCTCTGGGGGGGACGACCGGTCGATCCCAATCTAGGGCGGCGTCACGGTCTAGACGCGCAAGGGGCGTTCCATGTGACGCAGCCCGTGTGCGCTTTCGGACCGTTCGGGAAGCTCCCCTCCCCAATGGAAGGATTCTTCCGGCTCCAGGGCGACTATGCCTCGCCGTCCGCCAGCGTGGCGGGGGCGGCCGAGCCGTCGCCTGACGGGGCGGCGGAGCCCGACCACCGGAGCCCGCCGTAGCGCTCGAGCATCCGGTCGAGGTCCGGCGCGTTCTTCGTCGACGCCCGGAACTGGAGGCGGAGGACCGGGACGGGCTCGGCCGTCGCGTCGAAGGCGTCCTCGGCGAACCCGACCTCCTCCTCGCTCACCTCCGCCACGCGGTGGACGTGCGCGCGCGCCTTCGGCTGGTCGATGGGGAGGAGCGCCGTGCGGTCCACGTAATCGGCCTCGACGAGGGCGAGCGTGCGGGTGCGGAGGGCGTCGAGCCCGATCCCGCGCTGGGCCGAGACGAAAGCGGCGTCGGGGTAGGTCGCCCGGAGCTGTTCCAAAAGGCCTGGGTCCTCCAGGGCGTCCACCTTGTTGAACACCATGAGCGTCGGCTTGTCGAGCGCGCCCAGCTCGGCGAGCGTCTCGTTGACGACGCGGACGTGGTCCTCGGCGTTCGGGTGCGTCACGTCGACGACGTGGAGCAGGAGGTCGGCCTCGCGGACCTCGTCGAGCGTGCTCTTGAAGCTCTCGACGAGCGCGTGCGGGAGCTTCCGGATAAACCCGACCGTGTCGGCGAGCAGGACGGACTTGTTCGTGTCCAGGTCCACCTGGCGCGTCGTGGCGTCGAGCGTGGCGAACAGGCGGTTCTCGGCAAAGACGCCGGCGTCGGCGAGCGCGTTCATGAGCGTGCTCTTGCCGGCGTTCGTGTAGCCGACGAGGGCCACGCGCGTCTGCTCGGCGCGGCCCTTCCGCTGGGTCGTCCGCTGGCGGTCGATCCGGCCGAGCTGGTCCTTGAGGACGGCGATCCGCTTGCCGATGAGGCGGCGGTCGGTCTCGATCTGGGTCTCGCCCGGCCCGCGCATCCCGATCCCGCCTTTCTGGCGCTCAAGGTGCGTCCAGGCCCGTGTGAGCCGCGAGCGGAGGTACTGGAGCTGGGCGAGCTCGACCTGGGCCTTGGCCTGCGACGACCGGGCGCGCTCGGCAAAGATGTCCAAGATGAGCCCGGACCGGTCGACCAGCTTGACCGCGTTGTCCTTCGTCCCGAGCGACTTTTCGAGGTTGCGGACCTGAACCGGCGTGAGGTCGTCGTCGAACACGACGAGGTCGGCCCCGTGCTTTTCGACGGCCCGGCGGAGCTCCTCCACCTTCCCCTTCCCCACGAACGTCGCCGATTGGAGGCGGGGGAGCGACTGCGTCACGCGCTGGGCGGTGTCGGCCCCGGCCGTGTCGGTCAGGAGTTCGAGCTCGTCGAGGCCGTCGCGGAGGTCGTCCGACGTGGTGTCCGGCGTCTGGACACCGACGAGGATGGCAGTTTCGCGGGAGCGGGCGGTCGTAGCAGTCAAAGGGCGGGGCGAGGTCGGGGGAAATCCGCACGTGCGGACCGATGACAACGTGTGAGAAGCTAGGTCGGTATGGGCCGCGGCACCTTCACCGTCCGGCCCCCTCCGGGTGATCCTGAGGCGCGATCGGGGGATCGGAAGCGGCCGCCCAGCTACACCCCAACCACCGCCGGCTCCGCCCGCCAGCGGGTCGTGACGAGCGTCTCGGCGACGAGGCAGGCGAGGGCGAGGCCGAGAAAGACCGTCCACAGCGGGAGACCTGCTGGCTCGCCGTCGCCCGCGAGCGCGGCGCCGGCGTCGAGCACGCGGACGGGCCGGCCCGTGACCGCCTCAAGCTGGCGGGCGGCCTCGTCGGGGTCGAGGGCCGCCGGGTCCGACTCGCGCGGGTCCTCGTTCACGGCGACGGTGCGGAGGACGCGCTCGCCCTGCATCACGCGGTAGAGGCCGGCCCGGGCGACGGCGTCGTCCACGTCGAGGAGGACGGCGCCGGGGACCGTCCGCTGGGCCGGCGCGAGCGCCACGTCGTCGGGCCCGACGAGGCGGAGGGGCTCTCCCGGCTCGACGCCCTCCACGCGGACCGTCCCGCCCTCGCGGACGGACAGCTCGCCGTCGTCGGCCACGGTAGATCCGGCGGCGAGGTAGGCCGCCGCGCGGTACAGGAGGGGCACGAACAGCCCGCGCTGGGGGAGGTCGCTCCACGCGGGGTCGGGCGCGACGCCGAACAGGAGCACGCTCCCCTCCCCCCGGCGGATCTCTTGTAACAGCGGTGGACCGGCCTGGAGGCCAATCAGCGTCGTCTCGTCGCCTCCGCCCGGAACGTAGCGGACGGCCCGGCGGATGTCGGGGCGCTCCAGCGTCGGGCTCGACTGGTCGAACACGCCGGCAAAGAGTGGGTGGTCGAGGTCGGCGCTAGAGGTGCTCCCGATACTCTCGCCGCCCGTCTCGCCGACCGCGCCCGTGATGCGCCCGCCGCCGACCGCCTGGAGGAGCGGGTTCAACGCCTCGCCCTCGGCGCCGGGGAACGCGAGCACGCCGCCGCCGCCGGCGACGAACGCCGCCAGCCGGTCGGCCGCGCCGCCCAGCCCGGACGGACCAACCAAGACGACGGCGTCGTACCGGTCCAGGTCGGCGCCCGCGAGCGCGCCCTCGGAGATCTCGTTGAGGACGACGCCCCCGCGCTCGGCCGCAACGCCGAGCGCGAGCGTGACGAGGTCGGCCCGCTGGCCGTCGCCGCGGACGACGAGGACGCGGGGCGGTGGGGGCACACGGAGGGTGAAGGAGCGCGCGTCGTCCCACGCCGCCGCGTCCTCCTCGATGCGGACCTCGCCGCCCAGCCACCCGCGCGCCGGGGGTGTGATGGTAAAGGAGACCGTCTGCGGCTCGCCCGGCACGAGGTCAACGGCCGTTTCCGCTACACGTTGGCCGTCTAGGGCGAGCGTTGCGCCGACGGTCCCCGCCCGCCCGCCGTAGCGGACGACGGTAGCCTCGACCTCGACCGGCCGCCCCGGCTCGATGATCCGGCTCACGACGCGGACGTCCGTGACCGCCGTGTTGGCCTGCGACCGCGCGCCGAGCGGGACGAGCGTGAGCGACGTGCCCGGGGGCAGCGCCGCGCTGGCGGAGTCGGTGAACGTGGCGGCCTGGAGGTCGCTCACGACGACGATCTCCCGACGCGGCAGCACCGTCCCCTCTAGCACGGCCGAGGCGCGCGCGACGGCCGCCGTCAGCGGCTCGGCACCCGCCAGCGGGCCCAGGCCAGCGACGATGTCGAGCGCGGGGCCGGGCGTCGTGAACGGGACCGGCCGGTACTCGGGCGGCGGCGCGACCGGCAACACCACGCGCTCGTCGCCTGGACCGGTCGCCTCGACGGCGGCGGCGCCGGCGGCCTTCGCCTGGTCGAGAAGGGAGCCCTGCGCGTCGCGGAGCGTCATCGACCGGCTGTTGTCGAGGACGAGGGCGAGCGCTCGGGCGCCGCCGTCCTCGAACCCTCCGCCCGCGCCCGAGAGCGTTGGCCGCGCAAACGCGAGCACGAGGAAGACGATCGCGAGCGTGCGGAGCGCGAGCAGCAGCCACTGGCGGATGCGGACGCGCCGCATCGACGTAGCCTCGACCTCGCGGACGAACCGGAGCGTCGAGAAGTCGACGCGCTCCGGCCGCCGGAAGTTGAACAGGTGGACGAGGATTGGGATCGCCGCCGCCGCCAGCCCGAGCAGGACGAGGGGGTTCAAGAACGTCATGGGCCGATGCTACCGCCAGGCTCCCGGCAACGCACGGCCGCGCGCCGCGTTGTACCCTCCCGCACTGATGACGCCATGCCCGACCTCGCCCCGCTGGCGCTCCTCGGCGACGAGACCAAGCGCCGGGCCGCCTTCCGCGACGCGCTGGCGCACGAGAAGGCCGAGTTCATTGATGGGGGGGTCATCGTTCATCCCCCCGCCCGCCTCCGGGAGATCGACGCCTCCGGCCGGATCCTCCTGCTCATTAGCACCCACGTCCAGGTCCATGGTCTCGGCTGGGTCGCCTCCGAGAAGGTGCTCGTCGCGCTCACGCGGAACGACTACGAGCCGGACGTCTGCTTTTTCGGCCGCGACAAAGCCGACCGCATCGCCCCGACGACGCTCGAGTTCCCGGCCCCCGACCTCGCCGTCGAAGTCCTGAGCGGGAGCACCGAGGGGCGCGACCGCGGCGTCAAGCTCGAGGACTACGCGGCGCACGGCGTGGACGAGTACTGGATCGTGGACGCGGAGGCCGAGACCGTCGAGCAGTACCTCCTGGAGGGCGAGACGTACGGGCTGGCGGTCAAGTCGGGTACCGGCGAGGTGCGGTCGCGGGCGGTCGAGGGGTTCGTCGTCCCCGTCCGCGCGGTGTTTGACGACGCGGCGAACCTCGACGCGCTCCGCGCACTTCTGACGTAGCTGTCTACCCGTCACCCGCGGCGCGGTCCGCCAGCGCATGGGGCGGGCTCCCAACGGGTCCGTCGGGGAACGTGATGCGCGTCCGCGGGAGGGCCTCCGGCTCGTGCTCCTGGAACCAGGCCAGGAGTCGCTCACGGACCTCGGCCCGCAGCTCCCACGCCGCGCCCGCGTTCGGGGCCGTCATGATCGCCCGCATCTCGACGGCCCGCTCGCCCAGGTCCGTCACGTGGAGCCGGAACGTCTCGCCGTCGTGGTACGCGGAGGCCGCCACGATCCGCCCGATCTCGGCGCGGACGGCCTCGGCCGAGACCCCGTAGTCCGTCCGCACGTAGACGCTCCCGATGACCTGGGCCGACTGGCGGGTCCAGTTCTGGAACGGCTGCTCGATAAAGTAGGAGATGGGGAGCACGAGCCGCCGGAGGTCCCACACGCGGACGACGACGTAGGTCAGGGTGATCTCCTCGACCTGCCCCCACTCGCCCTCGACCACGACCACGTCCTCGACCCGGATCGGCTGCGTGATGGCGATCTGGATGCCGGCGAGCAGGTTCCCCAGCACGCGCTGCGCGGCGAACCCGAGCACGATCCCCGCGATCCCCGCCGACGCCAGGAGCCCGGCCCCGACGCGCCGGAACGTCTCGAAGTGGAGGAGCACGGCCGCCAGCGCCACGACCACGATCCCCACGACGATCAGGCGCTGGAGGAGGACAACTTGGGTCAGGAGCCGCCGCTCGGAGAGGTTGTCCGCTTTGTCGATATCGAGCCGGTCGCGGAGCGCGTCGCGCGCGGCCCGGACCGCGGCCGTCGCCAGCCACGCGACGGCGATCACGAGACCGATGTAGGCGACGCTGTCGACGACGTCTCTCGCGCCGGGCGCGAGGGCGGTCGGCAGGATCGCGAGCGCGGCGTAGAGGCCGAGGGCGAGGAGCGTCCACCGCGCGGGCCGCTCGCTGCGCGTGACGAGGTGGCCCCGCAGCGGGAGCCGGTCGGGCGCCCGCCGCCGCAGCCGATGGAGCACGGCGTACACGACGCCGTGCACGAGCCACACCGCCACGGCGACGGCCGCGAAGACGAGCGCGAACACGAGCGCCGAGTCGGGCGCCGTCCACGCGAGGGCGTCTTGCAGGAGGGCTTGGGCGGTCGTCATGGGAGGGGCAACGCCTCCCTCCTCCTCCGGTTGCCCCCTGCGCGCCCGGGACCGCTTTCACACACGGAGGCTTAACCGGGCTGGCGCCGCACGCAGGCGGCCCCAACGCAGAGCGGCCGGCTCCCCAGAACGGGAGCCGGCCGCTCGCGACGAGGGCTCGGTGAGCCTACGAGGTCCCGTCGTCGAGGAACCCGCCGGACGAGCCGACGAGCTGGTCGAGCGTACCGGAGCGGTCGCCGGCCGTGACGGCCTCGACGGCGCCGAGCAGACGCATGTTGGGGCTTGCGTAGGCTCGCGAGCCGGTGGCAGGAGCGGGCGAGGGGTCTGTCACGGGGGGAGGGGGCGAGAGGAGAGGGCTACCGGACGACGGTGACGCGGGCCGTCCGTGCCTCCGTCCCGACCACGGCGCGGATGACGTAGACGCCCGAGGGGAGCGACCCGGCCTCGAACGAGAGGGCGTAGCGGCCGACCCCGTACGGGCCCTCCGCCAGCACGGCCACCTCGCGCCCGAGCGCGTCGTAGACCGAGACCCGGACGTCCGCCGCGGCGGCGACGCCGAATGCGATCGTCCCCCGGTTCGAGACCGGGTTCGGGACAGCGGCAAGCGTGAGGTCCACCTCGCCGTCGTCCTCGTTCGGGACGGCGCGGGCGAGGGCCTCGAGGGCGGCGCGGAGCTCGGCGGCGTTGTCGCCCCCGTCGCCGCCGCGGACGCGGCCGAACACGTCGTCCTCGTCGCGGTAGACGACGGCGGCGACCACGCGGTCGGCCACCTCGCCCACGGTGTCGCCGGTCTCGGCGGTGCCCGTGATGAGGGCGAAGGCGCCGGGGCCGTCGGGGAGCGTCATCTCGGGGAGCGTCTGGTCCCCGTCCATCGTCGCGAGGACGAAGGTCTCGGAGGCCTCGACGGACCCCTCCGTCCGGGCCGAGTACGTCACGCGCTCGGTCTGGGCGCTGAAGACGACGAACGAGCACGTCGAGAGGTTTACGGTCTCGTCCTCCTCCGAGTCGTTCGAGATGGCGGCGAACTCGCCGAAGGTCGGGTCGTCGCCGTCGGGATCGAAGTCGGAGAAGAAGACCGGGGCGCTGGCGGAGCAAGCGACCGCGTCGCCGACGTCGACGGCCCCGCGCTCGAAGGCGCCGATGTCGTCCTGGCCGTCGGCCCGGGCGAACCCGCGCTGGTCGACGTCGAACTCCGTCATCCCAGCGTCGACGGCCGGGCTGCCGGCCATGAGCGCTCGCGTGAGTGTCGGACCGCCGTTGTCGGCGAGGCCTTCGAGCATCGGGTCCTGACTCGTGACGTTGTTGTCCGTGTCGCCGGTGAGGACGCACCCGGCCGTGTCCCCGACCAGGTTGTAGTCGCCGGAGTCGAACGTGCCGAAGCAGTCGTCGCCCGTGCCGGCGGCGACGTTGGCGCCGACGATCGTGTTCGTGAACGAGAACGAGAACGAGTCGTCGTCGGCGCTCTGCGAGAGGAGGCCGCCGCCGTTGCCCGAGGCCGAGTTGTCGGCGACGGTCACGCTCGCCAGCACGATGGAGCCGCCGGGGCCGTCGTCGTAGACGCCGCCGCCGTCGGCCGTCGCCTCGTTGTTCGAGACCGTCGAGAGCGAGAGCCTGAGGCGCCCGGCCGCGCTGACCCAGAGGCCGGCGCCCTCGACGGCCGTGTTGCCGGCGAACGTGCTCCCCTCGACCTCCGCCGAGCCGGCCCCGCCGATTTGGAGGCCGCCGCCGTTCCCCGGCGCCGGCGTGTCGATCGCGTTCGAGCGGACGGTGACGCCCCCGAGCAGGAGCACGGTCGCGTCCTCGGTCGTCGCGTCGTCGGCGACCTCGATGCCGCCGCCCGCGCGGTTGGCCCGGTTCAGAGAGACCTCACCGAGGGCCACCGTGACCGACGCCCCGTCGGCCACGAAGACACCGCCGCCGGAGCCGGCCGCGCCCGTCGCCGCGTTGTCGGTAATCGTCGCCTCCGCGACCGTGACGCTGGCGCCGGACTCGGCGTAGAGCCCGCCGCCGCCGTTCGTGGCCGCGTCGCCCGTGGCCGTGTTCCCGGAGATCGTGGCGGCCCCCTCACCCGTGGTGACGGCGAGCGTCCCGTTCGTCCACAGGCCACCGCCCTCGACAGCCGAGTTGCCGGTAAAGGAGCCGCCGTTGACGGTCACGTCGCCGCCGCCCGAGTGGAGCCCGCCGCCGTTGCCCGGCGCCGCGACGTCGATTGAGTTGTCGGATACGGTCACGTTCTCGAGCACGACGATCCCGCCGGCGTCCTCGATCCCGCCGCCAGCCCGGTTGGCCCGGTTGTTCGAGACCGTCGACTCCGTGATCTGGAGGACGCCCCCGTTGAAGACGCCGCCGCCGGAGCCGCTGGTGCCGGTCGCCGCGTTGTCGTCGATCGTGGCGTCCATCACGATTAGCGTGCCGCCGTTGTTGAAGAGCGCGCCGCCGCCATTGTCGGCCGCCGCGCCCCGGGCCTCGTTGCCGGAGAACAGGGTCCCGTCGACCGTCATCGTCCAGCCGGCGTTGTTCCAGAACCCGCCGCCTTCGCTCGCGGCCGTGTTGCCGGTGACCTCGCCGCCCGTCGCCGTGACGGTCCCCGCCGTGACGTGGAGGGCCCCGCCGTTGCCGGGCGCGCCGCCCGTCGCGTTCTGGTCGAAGTCGACGCCGGTCAGCATGACCGTGCCGCCGTTGACCTCGATGCCGCCGCCCGCCCAAAGCGACGCGTTGCCGCTGAAGGTGCTGTTCGAGACCGTCAGCGTCCCGTCTCCGTTGGTGAACGCGCCGCCGCCGGAGCCCGCGGTGCCGAGGGCTGTGTTGTTCGAGATCGTAGCGCCGTCAATCGTCACGGCGCCGGCCTGGTTGAAGACGCCGCCGCCGCCCTCGAACGCCGCGTCGTCGTCGCTCGTGGCCGTGTTGCCGTCGATGAGCGTGCCGCCCGAGACGGTCATCGTCCCGCTCGCCCAGAGCCCGCCGCCTTCGACGGCGGTGTTCCCCGTGACCGACCCGCCCGTCACGACGACGTCGCCGCCGCCGGAATGGAGGCCGCCGCCGTTGCCCGGTGCCGGCGTGCTGATCGAGTTGCCGCTGAGCGTGACGTCCGTGAGCGTGACGTCCGTGTCCGCGTCGTCGTCGCCGAAGTCCTCGACGCCGCCGCCGGCGCGGTTGGCCGTGTTGTTCGAGACCGTCACGCCGGTCATTTCGAGCGTGCCGCCGAAGTTGAACACGCCGCCGCCCGAGCCGCTGGCGCCCGTCGCCGCGTTGCCGTCGATGAGGACGTTGCCGGAGATCATCGTCGCGCCGGCGCCCCAGACGCCGCCGCCGCCCATCCCGGCGTCGCCGCCCTGCGCCTCGTTGCCCGAGATCGTGGACGACCCGCCGTCCGTCGTCATAATCTGGATGAGCGTGTTCCCGGCCCCGTGGATGCCGCCGCCGTTGATCCCGGCGACGCTGTCGAGCACGTCGGTGTCGAGGAACAGGGCCTCGCTCCCCGCCTTGAGGTCGACGGCGCCGCCCGCGTCGGGGGCGTCAGAGCCGCCCGCGCTGGAGTCGCCCTCCCGGAGCATGAGCGAGACGAAGGAGACGGCTTGGTCGTCGCCCGGGCCGCCCGCGGCGTCGACGTCGAAGATCCGGCTGGTCCCGTTCGCGTCGACCATCACGCCGCCGACGCCCGAGCCGTCGATGCTCACGTCGTCGCTGAGAGGGAGCTCGCCGAGCGAGAGCTCAATCGTGTAGGCCATGTCGAACGTGATGACGTCGCCATCGGCGTCGCCAGCGGCGCAGCCGTCAACGGCCGCGTTCGTGTTCGCCGCCTGGACGGCCTCGCGGAGCGAGCAGTCGCCGTCGTCGTTCGTCTCGTCCTCGGCCGTCGTGACGACGATCATGCCGGGCGTGCCGCCCCCGCCGCTCGCGAACGACTGCCCGTTGTTGACGCTGCCGGGCGACTCCGGGGAGGGCTCGGTCCAGGCAAAGTCGTCGTAGGCCGTCCCAGTGCCTTTGAGCTGGATCGAGTTGCCCACGTCCGTCGCCGGCTGCTCGTCCACGCCGATGTCCTCGCTCGTCATCCCGTCCGCCTGTCCGCCGTCGGCCGTGAACGACCCTTCGTAGGAGAGGAACTGGACCACGCTCCCGTCCGCGTTGACCAGGACGAGCCCGTCCGGCGCGCCGTTCTGGATCCCCTCCTCGTAGAAGGCGAGCGCCCCGAACCCGTCCCCCTCGTCGTCGATCGTCCCGCTGAGGGGGATCGAGCCGTAGGGGGTCCCGTTGCTCCCGGTGTAGAGCCGGATCGTCCAGTCCGTGAGGTCCGTCCCGGCCGGGCCGGCGACCTCGACGAACTCGCCCTGGTCGGCGCCGGTGTTGTCGTAGTGGATCTCGTTGACGAAGACCGTCTGCGCGCTGGCGGCCGGCGCCAGCGCGAGGAGAAGGGCCGCGCCCAAGAGCAGGCCGAGGGTGGACCGGAGCGTCGTCGTGTTCATGTCGAGATCGTATGGGGAAGGGGGCCAGCGCAGAGGGGACGCACGTCGGAATACAGGCGCCGAAAGGAACGCGGAGTTGACATCCAGCCACAAGGTCAGAATCTGCTCATTTCGTGCTCACCGACCCCCCTTCCGGCGCGACTGCTCCTCGGGCCAATCCTTAGCCCCGACGGTACGGCGACCGGCGGCCCGATGCGGCCGGCGTCGTGCGGTGGCCCGGCGGTGACGCACGGGTTTCACACCGCCCCGGCATCTTCGCCGCCCCCGTCGCGTTGCCTCCCGTCCGGCTGGCGGGACGCGCCGCCAGCCCGCCCCCCACCCCCACGATGGCGAAAACCAAGGCCCCGAAGCGGGCGCCCCGGAAGACGAAGCAGACCGGCACGAACGGCGCCAACTCCAAGAACCGGTTCGTCGGGCGCGATCTCGTGGTCAAAGGGGCCCGCCAACACAACCTCAAGGGGTTCGATCTCACGCTGCCCAAGAAGAAGCTGGTCGTCGTGACAGGCCCGTCCGGCTCGGGCAAGTCGTCGCTCGTGTTCGACACGGTCTACGCCGAGGGCCAGCGGCGCTACGTCGAGTCGCTCTCGGCCTACGCCCGCCAGTTCCTCGACCGGATGGACAAGCCGGACGTGGACCTTATCACCGGCCTCGCCCCTGCCATCGCCATCGAGCAGCAGACGGGGACGAAGAACCCGCGCTCGACCGTCGCCACGCAGACGGAGGTCTACGATTATCTCCGCCTCCTCTACGCCCGCGTCGGGACGACGATCTCGCCCGAGAGCGGTGAGGTCGTCGTCAAGGACAGCCCGCGCTCGTCGGCGGAGGACGTCCAGGAGGCGTTGCCGGAGAAGACGCGGTTCTACCTCTGCTTCCCCCTCCCCCAGCACAAGGGGGCGAAAAAGGCCGAGGAGCTGGAGGCCCTCCGCGCACGCGGTTTCTTCCGGTTGGTGGCGCTCCCGACCGAGAAGCAAGCCGAAAAGGGCGCCGTCCCGGAGACTATCGACCTGAACGAGACGGCGCCGGCCGAGGTCAGGACGCCGACGGCCCGGCTCCTCGTCTTGGTGGACCGGCTGGCGGCGAAGCCGGGCGATGCCGCCACGACGAACCGGATCGCGGACTCCGTCGAGCAGGCGTTCCGCGAGGGCGGCGAACGGGCCGTCGTCGTGACGGCCCCGCGTGACGGCGAGCCGGTCGAGACGCTGGACTTTTCGGCCCTTTTCGAGCGCGACGGGGTCGTGTTCGAGGAGCCGACGCCCCAGTTGTTCTCGTTCAACTCGCCGCTCGGGGCCTGCCCCACGTGCCAGGGGTTCGGGCGCGTGCCCGGCGTCGACCCGGACCTCGTCGTCCCCAACCCGGAGCTCTCGCTCCGCCAGGGCGCCATCGCCCCGTTCCGCACGGAGAAGTGGTCGAAGCACCAGAAGGCGCTCGTCCGCGCCGCCGGCCGGCTCGGCGTCGACCTCGACACGCCGTACACGCTCCTCTCGGACGAGCAGAAAGCGGTCGTCTGGAAGGGCGACGGCGACTACGTCGGCATCGACGGCTTCTTCGGCTACCTCAAGAAGAAGCAGTACAAGATGCACTACCGCATCTTTACGGCCCGCTTCCGGGGGTACACGCGGTGCCCGGCGTGCGACGGCTACCGGCTCCGCCCGCAGGCGCTCCACGTGAAGCTCCGCGGCCCGCGGATCGGCGGCGAGCCCGGCGAGACCGAGTGGGTCCACATCGGTGAGGCGTCGGAGTTGACGACGGCGGACGCGAAGGCGTTTTTCGACGCGCTCGACCTCAGCGACCACCAGCAGGAGGTCGCGGGCCGCGTGCTGGAAGAGATTAGAAAACGGCTGGGCTACCTCGTCGAGGTCGGGCTCGACTACCTCACGCTCGACCGGCTGGCGATGACGCTCTCCGGCGGCGAGACGCAGCGGATCAACCTGGCGACGTCGCTGGGGTCGTCGCTCGTCGGCAGCCTCTACGTCCTCGACGAGCCGACGATCGGGCTCCACCCGCGCGACAACGACCGGCTGATCACGATCCTTGAAGGGCTGAGGGACATCGGCAACACGGTCCTCGTGGTCGAGCACGACGAGCAGATGATGCGCCGGGCCGACCAGATCGTCGACATCGGGCCGGGCTCGGGGGTGCTCGGCGGCGAGGTCATGTTCCAGGGCACCTACGACGAGGCGCTCACCAGCGACGCCAGCCTGACGGGCGCCTACCTCTCCGGCCGAAAGACGATCCCGGTGCCCGCGGAGCGCCGGCCGACGGACCCCGACCGCGCGATCACGGTGCGGAACGCCCGCGCCAACAACCTCAAGCGGATTGACGTCTCGTTCCCGCTCGACACGATTACGGTCGTGACCGGCGTCTCGGGGAGCGGCAAGTCAACGCTCGTTCACTCGACCCTCTTCGCCGCGCTCCAGCGCCTCAAGGGCGGCGACTTCGAGGGGAAGGTCGGCGCGCACGACACCGTGATGGGCCACGAGCTCGTCGAGCACGTCGAGATGGTCGACCAGTCGCCCATCGGGAAGTCGCCGCGCTCGAACCCGGTCACGTATGTCAAGGCGTTCGACGCCATCCGCGACCTGCTGGCGAGCACGCACCAAGCGAAGATCCGCGGGTACCGGGCCGGCACATTCTCGTTCAACGTGCCCGGCGGCCGGTGCGAGGTGTGCCAGGGCGACGGCGTGGTCCAGGTCGAGATGCAGTTCCTCGCCGACCTCTACCTCGAGTGCGAGGCGTGCGGCGGGC
>CAZDFV010000017.1:0-26464 GCA_964504495.1 uncultured Rhodothermales bacterium | reverse complement strand
CCTCGACGCCCCGGCCGAGCCCGACGACCTCGACCGCCGGCCCCACGTCCTCGCCCTCCTCGACGCGCTCCGCCGGGCGCCCCGCGACCCGGCCCTCTACTACCTCGCCGGGACAGCCCTGGAGGACGCCGGCGAGGCCGTCCTCGCCGCCGGCGCGCTCGACGCGGCGTGGCGGTCGGGCTACGTCCCGGCCGGGTACTCGCTGGGCCACCACCTCCTGCGGCGGGGGCACGTCGAGGCGGCGGCGGGCGTGTTCGAGACGGTGTCGGAGGGCGGGGCCTACGCCCGGCTCGGCGCGTTCGGGCGGGCGCAGGCGCTCGTCGTGCTGGGCCGACCGGTCGAGGCTGAGCGGTCGCTCGAAACGGTCCTCGACCACGACGCCCGGTTCGCTCCGGCGCTGTACCTCCTCGGCGTCGTCCGGGTGATGCAGGGGCGGACCGCGGAGGCCGAGGCGCTCGCCGTCCGGCTGGCGGACCGGCCCGCGTGGGCCGATGCGCTCCGCGAGGCCATCGGGACGGCCCGGCCCGCCGCGCCCGAGCCCGGGACGCTGGCGGCGCTCCCGCGCGTGGCCCTGCGGTAGGCCGGGGCGCGCGCAACCTCTCCACACTCTCCATCCTCCCGGGCCCGCCCCCGCTCTAGGTTCGGGCGATGCCCGCGCTCCTTCCCCTCGTCCCCTACGCCGACCGGCACGCCCGCCTTGAGGCCGTGCTCGACCGCCGGGCCGTGTTCGACGACGCCGTCGAGGCCGCCGTCCGCGACGTGCTCGGCGCCGTCCGCCAGCGGGGCGACGCGGCGCTCCTCGACGTTTCCGAGCGGTTCGACGGCGTCCGCCCCGACCCCGTCCGCACTCCCACAGCGGACCTGGACCGGGCGCTCGGCGCCCTCGCCCCGGACCTCCGGACGGCGCTGAAAGAGGCCGCAGCCAACGTCCGCCGGTTCCACGAGGCCGAGATGCCCGCTTCGTGGACGCACGACGACGGCGCGGGCGCGCGCTTCGGCCAGCGGATCTCGCCGGTCGAGCGGGCCGGGCTCTACGTGCCCGCGGGGACGGCGCCGCTCCCGTCGAGCGTGGTGATGAACGCGGTCCCGGCCCAGGTCGCCGGCGTCGACGAGATCCACGTGTGCAGCCCGCCCCAGGCGGACGGACGCCCGCACCCGCTCGTGATGGCGACGGCGCGGCTGCTCGGCGTCGACCACGTCTACGCCATCGGCGGCGCGCAGGCGGTCGGCGCGCTCGCGTTCGGGACGGAGAGCGTGCCGCGCGTCGACGTCGTCGTGGGGCCGGGCAACGCCTACGTGGCGACGGCCAAAAAGCTTGTCGTGGGCCAAGTGGGGATCGACTCGGTCGCCGGCCCGAGCGAGGTCGTCGTCCTCGCCGACGGCTCCGCCAGCCCGACGCACGCGGCGGCCGACCTGCTGGCGCAGGCCGAGCACGACGAGCGCGCGAGCGCCGTCCTCGTCACGCCCAGCCGTCGACTGGCGGAGGCCGTGCAGGCCGAGGTCGAGCGGCTCGTCCCGACGCTGAACCGCGCCGACGTCCTCCGCACGTCGCTCCCGGCCTACGGCGCCGCGATCGTGACGGAGACGATGGACGAGGCCGTCGCGTGCGTCGACGAGCTAGCGCCCGAGCACCTCGTGATCCTCTCCGATGACGCCGACGCGCTGTGGTCGAGGGTCCGCCACGCCGGCGCCGTCTTCCTCGGCCACGCCACGCCCGAGCCGCTCGGCGACTACTACGCCGGTCCGAACCACGTCCTCCCGACCGGCGGCACGGCCCGGTTCGCGTCGGCGCTCGGGGTCGGCGTGTTCCTGCGCCGCCAGTCGGTCCTGCGGTACACGGCGGGCCGGCTGGCGGCCGATGCCGGCGCCGTCGTCCGGCTGGCGGAGGCCGAGGGGCTCGACGCCCACGCTCTCGCCGTTCGCCTTCGGCTCCCGGGTGAAGAGTCAGGGGCAAAGAGTGAAGAGCCTCGGCCTGAGGCGGCGTCGCTCGGTTAGCCCCTTTACCCTTCACGCATACGCATCACACGATGTCAGCCCCCGTCCACCTTGTCCGCCCCGAGGTCCGCGCCGAGCGGGCCTACCGCGTGCCCACGACCACGGAGGCCGAGGCCAAGCTGGACCAGAACGAGAGCCCGTTCGACCTCCCCGACGAGATCAAGCGGGCCGCGCTCGACCGGTTCGCCGCCGAGCCGTGGAACCGCTACCCCGACGACCGCCCCCACCGGCTCGTCGCCGCGCTCGCCGAGCGGGCCGGGCTCCCGCCCGAGGGCGTCATCGTCGGCCGCGGGTCGAACGAGCTGACGCACACGCTCGCCCTGTGCTTTTTGGACGCCGACACGCCCGTCGTCCTGCCCTCGCCGATGTTCTCGCTCTACGCGAGCGTGGCCCGGATGCACGGCGCCCGCGTCGTCGACGTGCCGGCCGGGGACGCGGACGCGGGCTTCCGCCACGACGCCGACGCCATCCTCGACGCGGCCCGCCAGTCGGAGGCGCCGCTGGTCGTCGTCACCACGCCGAACAACCCGACCGGCCAGACGATTGCCCACGCCGACCTCGCGCGGCTGGCGGCGGGCGTGCCCGGCGTGCTCGTGGTCGACGAGGCGTACCACGAGTTCCTCGACGGCCCGACCGCCACGGACCTACTGGCCGAGCACGCCAACGTCCTCGTCATGCGGACGTTCTCAAAAGCGCTCGGGCTCGCGGGCGTCCGCCTGGGCGTCCTGTTCGGGGCGCCCGCGCTCGCCCAGGAGATCGAGAAGGCCCGGCTCCCGTTCCTCGTCGGCCGGCTGGGCGAGGCCGTCGGCCTGGAGATCCTCGACCGGCAGGACCTCGTGGCCGAGCGCGTCGCCACGCTGAAGCGCGAGCGGGCAGCGCTCGAAGCCTGGCTGGCGGACGTCGAGGGCGTCGAGACGGTCCCCGGCGCCGCCAACTTTTTCCTCATGCGGACGCCGCTCGCGCCTGCCGACCTCCGCGCCCGCCTCGCCGAGCGCGGCGTCCTGATCCGCGACGTCTCTGGCTACCCCGCGCTCGCGGGCGAGGACGGCCGGCCCGGCTGGGTCCGCGTGTCCGCCGGGACGCCCGACGAGAACCGCGCCTTCCGCCAAGCGCTGGCGGGCGTCCTCGCCGAGACCGGCGTCGCTGCCGCCTAGCGAGTGGGGCGTAGAGCGTGGGGAACCCGCCCCGGTCGCCATCCCCCCGTCGTCCGTCCCCACGCTCCACGTCCACCGTCCCACGCATGACCTTCCTCGACGACCTCGCCTGGCGCGGCCTGCTCTACGACGCCACGCCGGACCTGGCCGACCACCTCGCCGGCGGCCCGCGCGCGGTCTACTGCGGGTTCGACCCGACGGCGGACAGCCTCCACGTGGGTTCGCTCCTGCCGGTCATGGGGCTCGCCCGGCTCCAGCGGCACGGACACCGGCCCGTCGCCCTCGTCGGCGGGGGGACGGGCCTCATCGGCGACCCGTCGGGGAAGCGGGCCGAGCGTCAACTCCTGACCTCTAGCCAGGTCGAGGCGAACGCCGACGGCATCCGCCAGCAGCTCGAACGGTTTCTGGATTTTGAGGGGGCGGGGGCGGCCCAGATGAAAAACAACCTCGACTGGCTGGGCGGCGCGGGCCTCCTCGACTTCCTCCGCGACGTGGGAAAGCACTTCACGATCGGCGCGATGACGGCGAAGGAGTCCGTGAGGCGACGGCTGGACAGCGAGGTGGGCCTGTCGTTTACGGAGTTCAGCTACCAGCTCCTCCAGGCGTACGACTTCCTCGTCCTCCACGAGCGCGACGGCGTGACGGTCCAGATCGGCGGGAGCGACCAGTGGGGGAACATCACGGCCGGGATCGACCTCGTCCGGCGCGTCGGCGGGGCCCAGGCGCACGGGCTCGTCATGCCGCTCGTCACGACCGCCAGCGGGACGAAGTTCGGAAAGACGGAAGCGGGCACCGTCTGGCTCGACCCGGAGCGGACGTCGCCCTACCGCTTCTACCAGTTCTGGCTGAACACCGACGACGCCGACGTCCTCGGCCACCTCAAGACGTTCACCTGGATCACGCCCGACGAATGGGCGCCCTTCGAGGAGGCCGCGCGCGAGCGCCCGCACGCCCGCGAGGCCCAGCGCGAGCTGGCGCGGCGCGTGACGACGCTCGTCCACGGCGAGGCGGCGACCGAGGCCGCCGAGCGGGCCGGCCGCGCCCTGTTCGGCGGCGACCTCGCCGGGCTCTCCGCGTCCGCGCTCGACGAGGTGTTCGAGGAGGCGCCGTCCATTGAGCGGCCCGCCGCGTCGTTCGAGGGCGAGGGCGTGTCGCTCCTGGACCTCCTCGTCGAGGCCGGGCTGGCGGCGTCGAAGGGCGAGGCCCGGCGGCTCGTCTCCGGCGGCGGCGTCCGCGTGGGCGAGAGTCGGGTCGAGGCCGACGACCGGCGCGTGACCCCGGACGACGCCGTCGAGGGCCGCGTCGTCGTGCTCCGCAAGGGGAAAAAGTCCGTGGCTCTCGTCCGGCTCCTCCGCTAAATCCTGGCGCGGTCCGGGGCCGGCCGAACCCCGGCCGCCGCGCGCCCGTCCGTATCTTCGCCGTCCGAAATCTCGCCGCCCGAGCGCTCAGCATGGACTACACGCAGGTCGACATCATCGGGCTCTCGACGAGCCCCTCCTCGGGCGGGGCCTACGCCCTCGTCCTCGGCGAGGTCGACGGGAACCGCCGGCTCCCCATCATCATCGGGGCGTTCGAGGCCCAGGCGATCGCCCTCGAACTGGAGAAGATCCAGCCGCCGCGGCCGATGACCCACGACCTCCTGCGCGGGCTGTTCGACGCGCTCGGGGCCGAGGTCACGGACATCGTCATCGACGACCTCCGCGAGGGCACGTTCTTCGCCAAGGTCCGCTACGTCTACGACGACGAGGAGGCCACGCTCGACGCCCGCCCGTCCGACGCCGTAGCCCTCGCCGTCCGCACTGACGCCCCGATCTTCGTGGCGGCGAGCGTGCTCGACGAGGCCGGCATCCCCGCCGACGACGAGGACGAGGACGAGGCGGGCGAGGCCGTCGCCGAGCGCGAGCCGTCCGACCCGGGCCAGAAGGCGATGTCCCGGCTCGACCGGATGGAGAACCAGCTCGAAAAGGCCATCGCCGAGGAGGACTACGAGATGGCCGCCAAGCTCCGCGACGAGATCGCGCGGATGAAGGGGAACTAGCGCCGTGCGCGCGCTGGCCCTCCTCGCTCTGCTGGCGGCCCCCGCCAGCGCGGCGGCCCAGGACCCGACGACGCCCGGGGCCGCCGGCGCAGAGGCCACGGTCCGCGCCTACGCCGAGGCGTTCGTGACCGGCGAGCACGCCGCGGCCGCCGAGCTCCTCGACCCGAAAGAGCTCGCCGAGTTCGTGGACCTCATGGGCGACCTCGACGACTCCGGCGCGTTCCGCGTCAAGCCGGGTACGTCGGACGCCCAAGCGTTCGCCGGGCTCCTCGAAATGATGTCGGGGGCAGAGCCGCTTGTGGGCGGGGCCCTCGAGTCGCTCACGACGACCGTCATCGGGAGCGTCCCCGAGGGCGACAGCCTCCGGCACGTCGTCGTCCGCAGCCGGTTCGAGATGATGGGGGCCGGCCTGGACGGCGTCGAGGTCACGACGGCCCGGTGGACGGGCGACCAATGGGTCATCACGTTCGACGCCAAGATGCGCCAGCTCCGAGCCGGGTTGGAGGCCGCCCTCGCTGCCGGAGAGGCCGGGGGCGACGGGTGACGGACCCGCCCGCCCCGGCCGTCCGCCAGGTCTCGCACCGCGCACTGGGGGCGACCCCGCTGCTCCAGGCGTACGCCGCCGGCCAGGCCGCGGCCCTCCGGTTCTACCCCCGGAACCCGTGGGAGGCCGAGGACCGCGCTGAGGCCGCCCGCGCCGCTGCCGAGGCCGCCCGCCACCGCGACGCCGTCGCCGACGTGCTGGCGGAGCAGAACCGGGCGTGGGGCGCCTCCGATGGCGTCCTCGGCGCCGTCGAGCGGCTCCGCCAGCCGGATGCCGTGACCGTCGTGACCGGCCAGCAGCTCGGCCTGTTCTGCGGCCCGCTCTACACCGTCTGGAAGGCGCTCTCGGCCGTCCGCCTGGCGACGCGGCTGGCGGAGGAGACGGGCCGCCCCGCCGTGCCGGTGTTCTGGCTGGCCGACGAGGACCACGACCTCGTCGAGATCCGCCGGACGGCCTTCGCCGACGGCCCCGACATCCGGTTCGTGACGTACGACGACGGGCGGGACGCGGACGCCAGCCGCGAGCCCGTCGGCCGGATCGTCCTCGACGGCGACGCGCTCGACGCCTCGTTCCGCCAGCTCGAGGCGGCGCTGCCGGACGGGCCGGGCCGCGACGACGCCCTCCGCCTCGCCCGCGAGGCGTACCAACCGGGCCGCCTGATGCGCGACGCCTTCGCGCACCTCCTCCGCGCGCTCGTCCCCGACGTCGTCCTGATGTCGGCCGACGACGCGCGGCTAAAGCGGCTGGCGGCCCCAATCGTCCGCCAGGAGCTGGAGACCTGGGCCCGCACCTACGCCGACCTCGAAGCGCAGAGCGCCGACCTCGAGGCGGCCGGGTTCCACGCCCAAGTGGCGCCCTCGCCCGTCAACCTGTTCTGGATCGGGGAGGACGGGCGGCGGCTCCCGCTCGACCCGGCCGCCAGCGCGGTGGGCGGACCGGACGAGGGCTTCGAGCTCCGGGGCGAGAACGTCCGCCACGGGCTCGACGAGTGGCTCGCGCGCCTTGAGGCGGCGCCCGAGCGGTTCAGCCCGAACGTGGTCCTGCGGCCGCTCGTCCAGGACACGCTGTTGCCGACGGCGGCAACCGTCGCCGGCCCGGGCGAGGCGGCGTACTTCGCTCAGCTTGGGCCGGTCTACCGGCGGTTCGGCGTTCCGATGCCCGTTATTGAACCCCGCACAAGCGTGACCGTCGTCGAGCCCGGCGTCGCCAAGGTGCTCGACCGCTACGGCCTCGCCGTCCCCGACATCGGGGGCGACCTCCAGGCGCTGTGGCGCCGCCTCGCCCTGGAGGCGTCGGACCTCGACCTCGACGGCGCCTTCGCCGACGCCCGCCAGCGGGCCGAGGCCGCGCTCGACGACCTGGAGGCCGTCGTCACACGTGTGGACACGTCGCTTGACGGCGCGGCCGGCGCGGCGCGAGCGAAGGTGACGAAAGCGCTGGGGCGGCTGGAGCAGAAGGCGGTCCGCGTGGAGAAGCGGAACCACGACGTGCTCCGCGAGCGGCTGGAGCGGGCACGGGCCTTGCTCTGGCCGGGGGGAGCGCTCCAGGAACGGGCGCTCTCGCCGCTCGGGCTCGTCGCCCGTCACGGCGTCGACGGGCCGCGCCGGCTGCTGGCGGCCGTCCCGCTCGACGCCTCCGTCCACCACGTCATCCGCCCATGACCGACGCCGCGCCCGCCCTGTTCTCCCCGCTCGTCGAGCGGGCCGTCGGGATCGCCGCCGAGTGGCACGACGGGACGTACCGGAAGGGCCGGTGGCGCGAGCCGTGCGCGACGGCGCCGGACGGGGCGGAGCCGCGCGTGCCGGCCATGGCCCACGTCACGACCGTGGCCCTGACCGTCCAGCAGGCCGGGTGGGGCGAGGAGGCCGTCGCCGCGGCCTTCCTCCACGACGTGCTCGAGGACGCCGACCGGCACGGCCAGTCGCTCGGGCGCGACGCGCTAGCGGCGCAGGTGGGCGAGGTCGTCGTCCGGATCGTCGAGGCCGTGTCGGAGCCGAAGCGCGCCGCCGACGGGACGCCGCTGCCGTGGCGCGTCCGCAAAGAGGTGTACCTCGAGCGGCTGGCGGCCGGGCCGGTCGAGGCCGCGGCCGTCTCGCTCGCCGACAAGCTCCACAACGCCTACTCGATGGCGTCGAGCCTCGCGTGCGGGATCGACATCTTTACCGACGGGCCGCGCCGACGCGCCCTCTCGGCCGGACCGGAGAGCCAGCTCTGGTTTTTCCGGGCCGCCCTCGACGCCACGCGCCTCCACGCTGACACTCGCCTCGCGCCGATGCGCGACCGGCTGGCGGCTGAGGTGGAGCGGTTCGCCGAGGCCGCCGGGCTAGAGCAGGGGCGTTAAGCGCTGGGCTCGACTGTCCCAGACACGTCATCCTGAGCGCCAGCGAAGGGTCTCAGCTCGGGTCCTCCAGCCCTTTGGTGCCGGCTCCTACGGCTCGGGACGACGGCGTCGAAATCCTCCGCTCCGCTCAGGATGACAGGGGAACGGGGGGTGCGGGCTGCCAGGGGCGTGGGGCGCCCGCTCAGGAGCGCCGCCAGCCGCGCGCTCAGCCCTCGCTGAGGTCGCGGTGGCCGAAGTAGTAGAGGCAGAACTTTAGCTTCGCCGCCTTCTGCGGGCCGAACCCCGGCAGCGCCCGGACCCGCCGCTCGACCGCGGCGGCGTCGCCCTCGGCCCAGAGCCCAGCCGCGCTCCCGTCGTAGTCGGCCGCCAGCCGGCCGGCCACGGTCTGCGTGAGGTCCACCATCTTGTTGGTGAACCGGTGGACGGCCGGCGACGCACAGAAGACCTCGGAGAAGGCTTCGCGCTCCATCGCCGCGATCCGGGCCATGTCGAGGTGGCCGAGCCGCCCCTTCAGCTTGTGCGGGCCGGTGAAGGCCGTCTCGGCGAGGACGCGCTGGTCGTAGAGGAGACCGAGGAGGACGGCGTTGGGGTCGTCGCGCAAGAGCTGGTCGGCATCGCGGTCCTTGGTCGCGGTGCCCTCGGCCTGGAGCCGGTCGAGCATGCGGACGAGGCCGCCTTCGAGGCCGGAGTAGTCGGAGGCGTCGAGGGGCACGGAGCGGGGGGAAGACGGGGGCGGGATGGTACGGTCGTACCATGCGCGCCGACACGGGCACCCGTTCTTTCCACACCCCCTCCCACACCCCGATGCGATACGTCCGCACCGCCCCGCTCCTCCTCGCCCTCGCGCTCCTCGTCGGCCCCGGGTGCGACACGTCCGGCTCGGACGAGGTCGAGGTCCGCGTGATGAGCCAGAACCTCTACCTCGGCGCCGACCTCTTCCTCGTCGCCGGCGAGACGAACCCGACCCTCGTCCCCGTCCGCGTGGCGCAGCTGTACCAGACGGTCCAGCAGTCGGCCGTCGAGCTGCGGATGGAGGCCGTCGCCGCCGAGATCGCCGCGGTCCGGCCGGCGCTCGTCGGGCTCCAGGAGGTCTCGACGTACGCCGTCCAGAGCCCGGCCGACAACCTGCCCGGCGGAGCCGCGACACCCGCGACCGACGTAACGATCGACTTCCTCGAGATCCTCCTCGAGGCCCTCGAGAACGAGGGCGAGAGTTACGTCGTCGCGTCGGTGAGCGAGAACTCGGACGTCGAGCTGCCGGCCACGAACGACGGCGGGCAGACGTTCTTCGACCTCCGCTACCAGGACGCCGACGTCATCCTCCGCCGAGCCGACGTCGACGTCTCGGACGCCACGGAGACGACGTTCCAGGTCCTCCTCACCCAGCCCGTCGGCGGCGTCGATCAGACGTTCGTCCGGGGCTACCAGTCGGTCGAGGCCACGGTCGACGGGCTCGCGTTCACGTTCGTCAACACGCACCTCGAGGTCGGCGGGGCGGCCGGGCCGGTCCAGGAGGCCCAGGCCGTCGAGCTGGCGGCGGCCGTGGCCGCGACGGACGGGCGCGTGGTCCTCGTCGGCGACCTCAACTCGGACGCGGGCGGGACCGGGACCGACTCGTACGCGACGATCACGGCGTCGCTGGTCGACGCCTTCGGCGAGGGCGACGGCACGCCCACGTGTTGCCAGGACGCCGACCTCCGGAACGAGGCGTCGGACCACACGACGCGGATCGACCTGATCCTGCACCGCGGGTTCGACGAGGTGGCGGCGGCCGAGACGTTCTTTACCGACCCGGAGGAGCGGGTGGGCGTCGGGATCTGGCCGAGCGACCACGCCGGCGTCTGGGCCGAGTTGGAGGCCGAGACCGACGGCGAGGCGAGCTAGCCGGCCCGCTGGCGGCGCGCCGGTGCCCCCACCTTGTCATCCTGAGCGTCAGCGAAGAGCCTGCCCCCGCGGAGGCGGGGGATCTCAACGCGGTCTTGCAGCCGTAGGCGCCAGTGCCGACAGCGTGCGAGGGTAGCGTCGAGATCCTTCGCTCCGCTCAGGATGACACGTACAGGCCGGGCGCCCCGGCGTGACGTACGTGGCTAGCGGCGCGTACCGCCAGCAGCTACATCCTCGGCGCCGGTGATGCCGGCGGACGCCGAGCGGCATCAGGAGAGGGGCTGCCACGAGGGGCCGGAGGGCGTGTCGTTCACCTGCCAGCCGAGCGCTCGGATCTCGTCCCGCAGCCGGTCTGCGCGGTCCCACTCCTTTGAGGCGCGAGCTCGACGGCGCTCCTCCGCGAGCAGGAGGGCTTCGTCAGGTGCAAAGGCTACCCGACCCTCCAGCTGCGCCGCCAACTGTTTCAAACGGAGCCGGTCTCCTGCTTGGGCAGCGGCCAACCGCTCTTCGAGAATTTCCCCGACGGGCACCTCGTCGGCGCCGGTGGAGACCTCGTCGTACTCCGAGCGTACAACGCCGAGGAGTCCGTTGATGCGGTCGAGGAACCGAGCGGCCGACTGCGCGGAGGCGGCGCTGAGGGGCCGCTCGCGGTGCTCAGCCAGAACCGCGCCGGCCCCCCGGTAGGCCGCCGCGAGCGCGAGCGGCGTGTTGAGGTCGTCCGCCATCGCCGCCAGCGCCTCGGTCCAGGCCGCGTCGAGGGCGTCGGCGAGCGCGTCGTCGCCAGGGCGGTCGGCCTCTAGCGCCTCGTGGACGGCGTCGTCGGCGTCGGCGTAGCGCTGGCGGTTCTTCTCGGCGTCGCGGAGCGCCCGTTTGGTAAAGTCGAGCGGCTTGGCGTAGTGTCCCTTGAGGAGCGCCAGCCGGAGCGCGAGCGGGTCGACGGGCGCCCCCCAGTCGTCGCGCCCGCCGTCCTCCGGGGCCGCCGTGAGGTCGCGGACGGTGAGGAAGTTGCCCGTCGACTTCGACATCTTCTCGCCCTCGACCTGGAGAAAGCGCGTGTGCATCCAGTAGCGCGAGAACGGCTGGCCCGTGAGCGCCTCGGCCTGGGCGATCTCGCACTCGTGGTGGGGGAACCGGAGGTCCTCGCCGCCCCCGTGGAGGTCGATCGTCTCGCCGAGGTACTTCTGGGCCATCACGGAGCACTCGAGGTGCCAGCCGGGGAAGCCCCATCCCTCGGCCGGGCCCTCCGAAAAGGGCGAGTGCCACTGCATCAGGTGGCCGGGGTCCTTTTTCCACAGCGCGAAGTCGCGCGGGTCCCGCTTTCCCTCGTCGCGGACCACGTCGCGCGCGGCCTCCGCCAGCGTCTCGGCGTCCGTGTTGCCGGAGAGCATGCCGTAGTCGGGAAATGAGGGGACATGGAAGTAGACGCCGTCGGCCGTCTCGTAGGCGTGGCCGGCCGCGACGAGCGCCTGCGCGGCCTGGATCTGCTCGCGGACGTGCTCCGTCGCCCGCGGCCGGACGTCGGGCTCGCGGAGGCCCAGGGCCTGCCAGTCCTCGACGAGCGCGGCCGTGTAGTGGCGGGCGAGGTCCCAGACGGTCTCGAACTGCTTGCCCTCCTTCGACGCGAGCGCCCTCGACATCTTGTCCTCGCCCCCGCCGTCGGCCACGTCGTCCTCGGTGAGGTGGCCGACGTCGGTCACGTTCGAGACGTAGCGGACGGCCCAGCCCAGCGCCGCGGCCGTCCGCACGACGAGGTCGGCGGTGAGGAACGTCCGGAAGTTGCCGATGTGGGCGTAGCTGTAGACCGTCGGCCCGCACGAGTAGAACCGGAGGAGCGGGCGGCCGTCGTCGGTGTGGGCGACGGGTTCGACGGTCTCGACGCGGCGCGTGAGCGTGTTCGTCAGGCGGAGGGCGGGCATCGGCGCGGGGGGAGGCGGCCGAAGCTACCCGCCGGACCCCGGGGCGGGTCCGCGTTCGCAGAGCCTTCGGCCCGCTGGCGGCGCGCTCCGCCAGCCGGACGGGCTACTCCGGCCGGAAGACGAACGCGACCGACACCTGCGACGGGAGAGGCGTCGATCCGTCGGCGTGGGCCAGCTCGACAGCCAGGCGATGCCGCTCCCCCAAGGCGACCCCATAGGCCAGCCCGGGAAAGCGCCACGACGACGTCTTGGTCCGCCCGGACTCGGGCACGGGGGCGACGGTGACGACCGTGTACCGAGGAACGACGTAGAGCGCTACCCGCTCGGTGGGGTGGAAGGAGGCGTAGACCGGGACCGTCCCGTACAAGTACGCGACCCCCAGGAATACGGCCGCCGCAGGGTTGACGCCCCCCTCCGCCCCGACGCCGACGGCGAATGAGGACGCCGCCGTGCCGACCACCTGGTGCCTCACGCGCGCCGACAGGAACTGAGCGGAGTTGAACCCCAACCCAACGTCCGTCCGCGCTCCCACCCCGAACGCGCCCTCTACGCCGACGACCGGGACGTAGTCCCCTGGGTAGTCCCCCTCGTCATGCCTCCCTTCGACGAACCCATCCCGCTCGCCACTGATCGAGACGTCAGAGTAGCAGGCCGACGTAGCGCTGAACCGGAGCTCACCGTGGCCCGCCCCCAGCGCTCGGCCGGTCTGGACGGACGGGAGGGCGAGGCAGCCGCTGAGGACCAGACAACCGAGGAGGAGGGCGAGGCGATCACGCGAGGAGGATAGGCGGGGAACGTCCACTGGTGGGACGGCTAGTAGCGCGTCGACGACGTGTTGAGGCCGATGAGGAGGCTCACGCGCGCCCCGCCCGTCCCGAACACGACGGCCGTGTTGACCGGGACGCTCACCCCGTCGACCCGGCCGTTGACGCCGGCCACGAGCGCCAGCCCGAGGCGGACGTCGGCGCCGAGCGGCTCGGGCTCGTCGGCGCCCCGCGGCGCGTCCGACTCCTGGGGGCTGAGCGAGAGATTCGGGCCGGCCCCCAACTCCAGCCCGCCCGGCGTCCGGAGGCCCGAGACGAACGTGAGGCTGGGGATGAGGAGGCCCCGGTCGAGCCCGCTCAGGAGCGGGACGATCTCGGCCACGCCCGTTGCCCCGCTCGCCGTCTGGAACGTGCGGAACTCGAACTGCCACCCGAACTGGGTGATGACGGGGAACGACGGGTCGATCCGGTCGCCCACGCCCCCGTCGCGCGTCGCCTCGTTGATCCGGTCGACGACGCCGGGCGTGAGGAACGTGACGCCGAGGCGGGGCCCGTTCTGGCGGAGCGGGCCGTTCTGTGCGGAGGCTGCGAGCGGGAGGAGGAGCGCGGCGAGGGCGACGAGCGGCTTCATGGCGGCGGGGGAGGGTGGAGCCCCAACGTCCGCCGCCGTGCGTCGGGCCGCCTGATCCGCCCGGACGGCCCGGCGTGGTCCGTCTGCACCACCCGCTGGCGGCCGCCGCCCGCCGCCCGCTCGGCGCCGGCCGCAAAACCCGGCGGCCGGCGGAAACCGGACCGCGGCGGCCCGCATTGGCGTGCCCGCCATGCCCGAGACCCCCCCCGGCCTCCGCTACGTCAGCGACGACCGCCCCGGGATCACCCGCGTCCGGCGCGGGCGGGGGTTCTCGTACCACCGGCTCGACGGCGAGCTCGTCGCCGACGAGGTCCGCGACCGCGTCGAGGCGCTCGCCATCCCGCCCGCCTGGGACGACGTCTGGATCTGCCCGACGCCGACCGGCCACCTCCAGGCGACCGGCCGCGACGCCAAGGGCCGGAAGCAGTACCGCTACCACCCCGACTGGGAAGGCCACCGGAACCGGCTCAAGTTCGACCGGATGGTCCCGTTCGGCGAGGCGCTCCCCGGCGTCCGCGCCCGCGTCGAGGAGGATCTGGGCGCGCGCGGCCTGGGCCGCGAGAAGGTCCTCGCCCTGTGCGTCCGGCTCCTCGACGAGACGCTCGTCCGCGTCGGGAACGAGCAGTACGCGGCCGAGAACGCGTCGTACGGGCTGACGACGATCCGCGACAAGCACGTCGCGTTCGACGGCTCCGAGGTCCGGTTCGAGTTCGTGGGCAAGAGCGGGAAAGTCCAGGAGGTCTCCGTCCGCGACCGGCGGCTGGCCCGGCTCGTCAAGGCGTGCCGCGACATCCCCGGCTACGACCTGTTCCAGTTCTACGACGAGGCCGGCGAGAAGCACGACGTCGAGAGCGGCCACGTCAACGGGTACCTCCAGGAGACGACGGGCGAGGCGTTCACGGCCAAGGACTTCCGCACGTGGGGCGGGACGGTGACGGCCGCCGAGCGGCTGGCGGCGCACGGCGACGACGTGGCGGAGGGCGAGGCCGACGGGCTCGTCGTCCAGGCCGTCAAGGACACGGCGGCCGTGCTCGGCAACACGCCCGCCGTCTGCCGGCGGTACTACGTTCACCCCGACGTCCTCGACGCCTTCCGCGAGGGCGACTTGGCCGACCGGCTGAGGCGCCGGAACGCCGGCAACACGCCGGCCGGTCTGAGGCCGCCCGAGGCCGCCGTCCTCGACCTCCTCAAGGAGCGGGCGGCCTGAGCCGCCGGCGGGCGCCGCCAGCTAGGCGACGACGGCGCGGAGCGCGGCGAGGTGCGCGCCGTCGTCGAACAGCGCCCGCGTCGGCACGGCGAAGCCGGCGGCGACCTCGCTCTCGAGCGCTGTGCCAACCGTCTCCTCGCCGTACCGTCCGCCCTCGAGGCGGTGCGCGACGACAGTCTCGTCGTCGGCGTCCACGATCCAGTATTCGGCCACGCCGTGGGCCCCGTAGTCCTCACGCTTGACGCCCCGGTCGCGCCGGGCCGTGCTCGCTGAGAGGACCTCGACAGCGAGGTCGGGCGCGGGGTAGACCTTCGTGTCGGGCCCGATCTCGGCTGCCTTCTCCGGTCCCCAGAACGCCACGTCCGGTTCGTAGTCGTTCCGCGTGAGACCAATCAGCGCCTTCTCGGCAGCCACCTTGCCGCCGAGGGCGTTCGCGTCGTTGTACGCACCGAGCAAGGTGACGAGGCGGCGGACGACCTGGTTGTGGGCGTCGCGGGCGGGGGAGTGCATGACGATCTCGCCGTTGATGAACTCGGCCTTGACCGACGGGTCGAGCCGGTCGCGAAACCGCTCTCGCGTCTCGCGTTCGGCGCGGAGCGCGGCCTGGAGCGCTTCGACATGATGGGGGAGGGCCGGCGAGTCGAGGAGCGGCTGGAGGACGGGGGCGGGCATGGCGGCAGCGGTCGTTCCCTAGCAAACGCCGCCGGCGCCGTCAGGTTGTCGCCCGGCGAGCGCCAGCGCAACGACGCGCCCCGCTGGCGGACCGCGCCGCCACGACGGTCGGGAATCGGAAGCGACTCGACCGCCCGTCCGGCGGCGGGCGCCTCCCCTGCGCGCCGCCAGCCGCTACGCCGCCTCGGCTTCGGCGCCGACGAGCGCGAGGGCCGCCCGCTCGATCCCGTCCGGCCCGATCCCCACCTCGTCGTGGAGCTGGCGCTGCGTCCCGTGCTCGACGAAGTGGTCCGGCATCCCCAGCCGGACCACCTCCGTGCCGGCGAGCGCGCCCGCGTCGGCGGCCCACTCGAGCACGGCCGAGCCGGCGCCCCCGTCGCGGACCCCGTCCTCGACCGTGACCACGCGCGAGTGCCGCCCGAACACCTCGGTCAAGAGCGCCTCGTCGATCGGCTTGACGAACCGGAGGTCGTAGTGCGCCGCGCTGACGCCCCGCGCCGCCAGCCGCTCCCGCACCTCAGGGACGTAGGTCCCGATGGCCCCGTACGTCACGAACGCGAGGTCTCCGCCGTCGGCGATCCGGCGGCCCTTCCCGATGGGGAGCGCCTCGAAGCCGGGGCGGAGCGGCATCCCCGTGGCCGCCCCGCGCGGGTAGCGGATGGCGAACGGGCCGTCGTGGCCCAGCGCCGTGAACAGGAGGTCGCGGAGGTCCTGCTCGTCGAGCGGGGCGGCCACGACCATGCCCTGGACGGCCCGCATGTACGGGACGTCGAGGGCCCCGTGGTGCGTCGGCCCGTCGGCGCCGACGAGGCCGGCCCGGTCCATGCAGAACACGACCGGGAGGTTCTGGAGCGCCACGTCGTGGACGACCCCGTCGTAGGCCCGCTGGAGGAACGTGGAGTAGATGGCGCAGAACGGGCGCATCCCCTGCGTCGCGAGCCCGGCCGCGAACACGACCGCGTGCATCTCGGCGATCCCGACGTCGAACGCCCGCTCCGGGCGCGCCTCCATGAGCGTGCCCAGGCTCGTCCCCGACGGCATGGCCGCGGTCACGCCGACGACGCGGTCGTCGCGGTCCGCCAGCTCGACGAGGGCGTCGCCGAACACGTCCTGCCACTTGGGCGGCTTGGTGCCACTGGCGGTCGGTTTGGCGAGGCTCTTGCCGGTCAGCTTGTCGAACGGGCTCGACTGGGCGTGCCACTTGACCTGGTCGGCCTCGGCCGGCGCGAACCCCTTGCCCTTGACGGTGAGCGTGTGGAGGAGGATGGGGCCGCCGAGGGCCCGGATCTCCCGGAGGCGCTTGGCGAGCGTGACCACGTCGTGCCCGTCGGTCGGGCCGATGTAGCGGAACCCGAACGCCTCGAACAGCATGCCCGGCGTGAGGACGGCCTTGGCCCCGTCCTCGAGCCGCGCCGCCAGCCGCTGGAGCGTCCCGCCGCCCTTCCCCTTGAGCTTGTCGAGCCCGCGCCAGACGCCGCCCTTGAGCTGGTTCCACGCCGTCGACGCCGAGAGCCCGGCGAGGTAGTCGTGGAGCGCGCCGACGTTGGGGTCGATCGAGATCCGGTTGTCGTTGAGGACGACGAGCAGGTCGGTCCCCGCGGTCCCGGCGTTGTTGAGCCCCTCGAAGGCGAGCCCGCCCGTCATCGACCCGTCGCCGATGACGGCGACGACGCGCTGGTCGGTGTCCTTGAGGTCGCGGGCCTTCGCCATCCCGAGCGCGGCCGAGATCGAGGTCGAGGCGTGGCCCACGCCGAACGTGTCGCAGTCGCTCTCGCTCCGCTTGGGGAACCCGCTCAGCCCGCCGTACTTCCGGTTCGTCGGGAAGGCGTCGCGGCGGCCGGTCAGGATCTTGTGCCCGTACGCCTGGTGCCCGACGTCCCACACGAGCTGGTCGCGGGGCGTCTCGAACGCCCAGTGGAGCGCGACCGTCAGCTCGACGACGCCGAGCGACGCCCCGAAGTGCCCGCCGTGGACGGCCACGATGTCGACGATGTAGTCGCGGAGCTCGTCGCAGAGCTGGGGGAGCCGGTCGACCGGGAGCGCCCGGACGTCGGCCGGCCCGTCGATCTGGGCCAGGAGCGGGCCGGGCGTGTGAGTCGGAGCGTCCTGGGGCATGGGCACGTCAGGGGGACGGCAGAAGATAGACGGCGGGCGTAGGGACTCGGGCCCGCTGGGCGCGGTTTCAGCCAGAGTTGAAAGGAGAGCTCGCTGCGCTCGCTGGGATGGGGGATGGGGGATGGGGGGGTCGGGCGGCGTCTGATAAAGTTCCGGCCACCCCCCCATGCCCGACTGGCGACGGCCGCCGCCAGCCGGCATCTTCCCCGAACCCCGAACCCCGAACCCCGAACCCCGAACCCCGAACCCCATGCCCCTCGACCTCGCCCGCGTCCGGGCCCTCGTCTTCGACATCGACGGCACGCTCTCCGACACCGACGACCACCTCGTCGACCAGATCGCCCGGGCCATCGACCGGCTCCCGTTCCTCAGCGGGCGGCAGGCGACGAGCCTCGCCCGGCGGATCGTGATGGGCGCGGAGAGCCCGGTCAACGCGGCCTACGGCGCCATCGACCGCTACGGGCTGGACGACGAGCTGGCCTCGCTCAAGGGGCTCCTCCAGCGGGCCATCGACCAGCGCCGGCGGGCCGAGCGGCACCCGGCCGAGGCGGCCGACGAGGTCCCCCACGACATGGTCCCCGGCGTCGAGGAGATGCTCCACGACCTGGCCGCCCGCTACCCGATGAGCGCGATCTCGACGGGGAGCGAGCCGCGCATCCGCGAGTTCCTCGCCCACCACGGCGTCCTCGAGCACTTCACGGCCGTCGCGGGCGCCCAGACGACGCCGCGCATGAAGCCCTTCCCCGACCCGCTCCTCCACGCCGCCGAGGCCATGGGCGTCGCGCCCGAGGCCTGCCTCGTCGTCGGCGACACGACGGTCGACATGCAGACGGCCCGGGCGGGCGGGGCCCAGGCCGTCGGCGTGCTCTGCGGGTTCGGGACGGAGGACGAGCTCGCGAGGGAGGGGGCCGACCTCGTCCTGGCGACGACCTCGGACCTCCTCGCCGTGCTGGCGCCCTCCGAGGACGCCCTCGACGCCAGCGCCGACCCGGCCGCCGAGCCCGACGAGGCCCGGCGGGTAGAGTCGGACCGGGAGGGGTAGAGACCACCCCGCCCGGCCCGCCCGCCCGCGCACGACGGCTCGGACTCGTCCGCGTTTGACGCGGGCGGGGCCGGGAGGTCGTTGGCGGGCCGTTTGCTGTGGGACGGGGAGAACCCCTTCGGATCCCCCATGTCCGACCCCTCAGCCCCTCGTCCGGAGACCGTCGGAGGGGACGGCGCCGCGTGCGTGAACGACGCCCTCAGCACCGCCCTCCGGGACGGCGCCCGGCTGGCGGCCCTCCGCGAGAGCGACCTCCTCGACTCCCCGTCGGAGGAGCGGTACGACCGGATCACCCGGCTCGTCCGGCACCTCCTCGACGTCCCCGTCGCGCTCGTCTCGCTCGTCGACGACCGCCGCCAGTTCTTCAAGAGCCAGCAGGGGCTCGCCGAGCCGTGGGCGGCGCGCCGCGGGACGCCGCTCTCCCACTCGTTCTGCCAGCACGTCGTCGCCACCGGCGCCGTGCTCGCCGTCGAGGACGCGCGGGAGCACCCGCTCGTCCGCGAGAACGGGGCCGTCCGTGACATCGGCGTCGTCGCCTACCTCGGCGCCCCCGTCCGGGCCCCGAACGGCGAGCCGCTCGGGTCGCTCTGTGCCATCGACACGGAGCCCCGCGCGTGGACGGCCGAGGACGAGGCCGCGCTCCGCGACCTCGCCGCGTCGGTCGAGAGCGAGGTCGCCCTCCGCACCGAGCTCGGCCGGCGGACCCGCTCGGAGGCCCGGTACCAAGCGCTCTTCGACGGGTCCCCCGACGCCGTCCTTCTCCTCGAGCCTGAGACCGAGCGGATCCTGGACGCCAACCCCGCCGCGTGCGCGCTCTACGGCCGCGTGCGCGAGGACCTCGTCGGGCGGAGCGCCAAGGAGTTCTCGGAGAGCGTGGAGCTGGGCGAGGACGTGGCCCGCCAGCTCGTCGAGGACGGGGGCGTCGCCCGGTTCGACTCGGTCCAGCGGCGGCGGGACGGGACGCCCTTCCACGTCCAGATCAGCGCCTCGGCCGTGGACGTCGGGGGCCGCCGCGTCGTCTTCTCAGTCAACCGCGACGTGACCGAGCAGGTCCGGGCCGAGGCCGCGCTGGCGGAGCAGACGGCCGAACTCCAGGCCCTCGTCGACCACACGCCCGACCTGATCGCCCGGTTCGGGCGCGACCTCCGCTACCAGTTCGTGAACCGGACGGCGGCGCGGGCGCTCGGCCTCGACGCCCGGGCGTTCCTCGGGCGGACCCCCGCCGAGATGGGGCTCGACCCGGCCGAGTCGGCCCGGCACCTCGCCGACGTCCGGGCGGTGTTCGAGACGGGCCGGTCGCGCGAGGCCGAGTACGCCGCCCCCGTCCGCGGCCGGCCCGTCCACCTCCACGTCCGGATCGTCCCCGAGCGGGGGGCCGACGGCCGCTTCGAGACGGTCCTCGTCGTCGCCCGCGACGTGACGGCCCAGCGCGAGGCCGAGGCCGCCTACCGGGCCACGCGCGCCCAGGCCGACCGGCTGGCGCTCGTCGCGGCCAAGACCACGAACGGCATCGTCGTGACCGACGCCGACGGACGCGTCGAGTGGGTGAACGAGGGGTTCACGCGGGTCTCGGGGTACGCCCTCGACGAGCTGCGCGGACGGAAGCCGGGGCACCTCCTCCAGGGGCCGGGGACCGACCCCGAGACGGTCGCCTTCGTCCGCGAGCGGGTGCGGGCGCGCGAGCCGTTCGCGGCCGAGCTCGTCAACTACCACAAGAGTGGGGAGCCCTATTGGATCCGGATCGAGGTCTCGCCGCTCGTCGAGGACGACGGGGCGCTCACCGGGTTCATCGCCATCGAGACGGACGTGACCGAGCGGAAGCGGGCCGAAGCCGAGCTCCGCGAGAGCGAGGAGCGGTTCCGGCTCGTCACCGAGACGGCCGGGGTCGGCCTGTTCCTGTGGGACGAGGAGGCCGGCCGGACCTCGTTCTCGCTCCCCGGCCAAGCCCTCCTTGGCTACGAGGAGCCCGAGCCGTTCACGTTCGCCCGGTTCAACGAGCTCGTCCACCCCGACGACCGGGCGGCCGTTGGGGCGGTCGTCGCCCAGGCGAAGGACCCGGCCGGGCCGGGGCGGGTCCACCTCGACCACCGGATCGTCCGACCGGAGACCGGGGAGGTCCGGTGGGTGAGCGTCCTGGCCGAGGCCGTGTTCGAGGGGGTGGGCCCGGACCGGCGGGCGGTCCGGCTCTGCGGCGTCATCGTCGACGCGACCGAGCGGCGGCGGTCCGAGGCCGAGCTCCGGGCCTCGGAGGCCCGCTACCGCGACCTCGTCGAGACCGTCCGCGACGCCGTGCTCCAGGCCGACGCGGAGGGCCGGTGGACGTACCTCAACCCGGCGTGGGAGCGGATCACGGGGTTCTCGGCCGCGGAGAGCCTCGGCCGCTCGAACTTCGACTTCGTCCACCCCGACGACCACGGGGCGCACGGGGCCGCGTTCCGGGCGCTGTTCGAGGGCCAGGTCCCGTTCGTCCGGCACGAGTGCCGGTTTCTTACGAAGGCCGGCGGGGTCCGTCACGTCGAGGTCCACGCCCAGCTCCGCCGCGACGCCTCCGGGGCCGTCGTCGGGACGGCCGGGACCGTCACCGACGTGACCGACACGGTCCGGTTCGAGGCCGAGCGCGAGGCCCGCGAGCGGACCGAGGAGATGCTCCGGCTCAAGACGGCGTTCCTCGACAACATGAGCCACGAGATCCGGACGCCCCTGACCGGCATCCTCGGGTGGGCCGAGGTCCTGGCCGAGGAGGTCGGCGAGGCCCACCGCGAGCCGGCCGAGACGATCGTCCGGGGCGCCCGGCGGCTCCGGGACACGCTCGTCTCGGTCCTCGACCTGGCCCAGATCGAGGCCGGCCAGTTCGCGCTCGACCCCCGCCCCGTCTGCCTCCGCGCCGAGGCGTCGGACGTCGTGGCCGTGCTCGCCGAGGCGGCCCGCCAGCGGGGGCTCGCGCTCCGCCTGAGCGGCCGGCCGGCCCGGGCGCTCGCCGACGGGGCCGCCGTTGGGCGCGTCCTCCACAACCTCGTCGGGAACGCGCTCAAGTTCACCGAGGCCGGCGGCGTCACAGTCCGGACGGGCACCGACGCCGACGGCGCCTGGCTCCGCGTCTCGGACACCGGGATCGGGATCGACCCGGCGTTCCTCCCGCGCCTGTTCGACGAGTTCGCCCAGGCCTCGACCGGCCACGGCCGGACGCACGAGGGGAACGGGCTCGGGCTCGCCATCACCCACAAGCTGGTCGGGCTCATGGGCGGGACCATCACGGTCGAGAGCGTGCCCGGCCGGGGGACCGCGTTCACCGTCCGCCTCCCCGCCGCCGGGCCGCTGGCGGGCGCCGGCGGCCCGGCGGTCTGGGTCGCGGGCGGCGCCTCGGCCTCCGTCCCGGTCGCCGCCTCTACCAGTCGTTCTCTTCTTTGACGACGCCGGCCTCGACCGGGACCGGGTACTCGCCCGAGAAGCAGGCGTGGCAGTAGCGGTCGCGGCCGTCGTGGGCGGCCTCGACGGCGTCCATCATCCCCTCGACCGAGAGGTAACCCAGTGAGTCGACGCCGAGCCACGCGGCGATGGCCTCGACGGAGCCGTGCTTGTTCGCCGCGAGCTCCTCGCGCGAGGGGAAGTCCATCCCGTAGAAGCACGGCCACCGGACCGGCGGGCTGGCGGCCCGGAAGTGGACCTCCTTCGCCCCGGCGTCTCGGACCATCTTCACGAGCTGCTGGGCCGTCGTCCCGCGCACGACCGAGTCGTCCACCATGACGACCACGCGGTCCTTCAGGACGCCCTCGACCGCGTTGAACTTGGTCCTGACGCGCTGCTCCCGCGTTGACTGGCCGGGCGCGATGAAGGTCCGCCCGACGTAGTGGTTGCGGATGAGGCCGATGTCGAGCTTGCACCGCCGGCCCATCTTGTTCGACTCGGAGACGTACCCGATGGCCGCCGTGTTCGACGAGTCGGGGACGGACATGACGACCGGCCGCCGGCCCTGGCCCTTCGGGACGAGCGGGACGGGCGCGTCGTGGGCCAGCCGCTTCCCCATCTTCCGCCGGACCTTGTCGACGGTCACGCCGAACACCTTCGAGTCGGGCCGGGAGAAGTAGACGTACTCGAACACGCACTGGCTGACCCCGTGCCGGCGCGGCATGCACACGCCGTTGAACGAGGCCGGCGCCCCGTCGCCGGCGGCGGTCCCGCTCCCCACGCGCTCGACGCCCGCCCGGTCGATCACGAGGATCTCGCCCGGCGTGACGTCGCGGACGTACTCGGCGCCGACGATGTCGAAGGCGCACGACTCCGACGCGACGACCCAGGCCGGGTGCGTCCGGCCGGGCGCCGGGGCCAGCCGGCCGAGCGCGAGCGGGCGGAACCCGTTGGGGTCGCGCGCCGCGATGAGCGCGTCGTCGGTCAGGACGGCGATCGAGAACGCCCCGCGGCACTCGTGGAGCGCGTCGACGATCCGGGCGACGGGCCCCTCGGCCCGGCTCTGCGCCGCGAGGTGGAGGATGAGCTCGGTGTCCGACGACGACGAGAACAGCGTCCCCTTCTCGACGAGCCGCTCGCGGATGGACCGGGCGTTCGAGAGGTTCCCGTTGTGCGCCAGCGCGAAGTGGCCCTCCCGGTCGTGGACGACGAACGGCTGCACGTTCGCCGGGTTCGTCGCGCTCCCCGACGTCGAGTACCGCGTGTGCCCGATGGCGGCGTCGCCGAGGAGCGTGTGCTCGAACTCGTCCTCGTCGTCGAACACGTCGAGCACGAGCCCGAAGTCCTTGACGACGGGCATCACCTTCCGCCCCTTCCGCTCGTCGTAGACGCTCGTCGCGATCCCGGCCGACTCCTGGCCCCGGTGCTGGAGGGCGTGGAGGCCGAAGTACGTCAGCCGGGCGGCGTCGGGGTGGTTGTAGACGCCGAAGACGCCGCAGTGGTCGCGCGCTTTGTCCACGGTCCGGGCGGGTGGGGAGAGGGAGGGTAACGCCGAGCGGGGCCCCCCGTGTGCCCGTTCTCGAAACGTTCCCCCGCCGCTGGCGGCGGACGCGGGCGGCGGACGCGGGCGGGCGCCCTTACAACCCGACGACGAGGGCCGCCAGCGCGACGCCGGCCGCGTCGGCGGCGAGGTCGCGCCACGAGAACAGGGGGTCCCGCTCGCGCCGGCTGTCGGCGACCTCTTTGACGAGGCCGAGGGCGAGCACGGTCGCGGCCGAGACGGGGAGGGCCCGGCCCTCGGAGAGCCCGTGCTTGTTCACGAGCAGGTACTGGCCGCTGAGGACCAGGAGGAACGAGCCGCCCGCGTGGAACGCCTTGTCGCGGCCGAGCCAGGCGTCCGGCTTCGTCGTCGTGTCGGGCTCGATGTCCCCAAACCAGTCCTCCCCCTGGACAGGGGGAGCCAGAGGGGGTAGACCGGGCCGAGCAGGGGGCGCGCCGTTGGCAGCGTCCGTGCCACTGGCGGAGGCGTCCCGCCAGCCGGGCGGGCACAGCGCGCTGCACGGTCGACCACCCCTAGCCCCTCCTGTCCAGGAGGGGGACTCCGTAACGGCAGCTTCCAGCCGGACGCCCTCGTAGCGCGGCGTCTGCGCCGCGGCGGCGGCGGCGAGCCCCGCCAGCAGGACGAGCGCCGCCGCGCGGATGGCCCGGCTCACGTGTCCGGCCAGTGCTCGATGTCGTCGGCCGCGGCCGCGGGGTCGTCCGAGAGCAGGGCGCGCATGGCGAAGGTGGCCCCCCCGAACAGGACGAGCCCGGCCCCGATCAGGATGAGGAGCCCGCCGACCGGCGTCTCGTCAAAGCGGACCGACACGTTCCGCGTGGCGCCCTCGGGCGTGGCGAGCGCGACGACGCCGGCCCGGCTGGGCGTCCACACAGCGCGCGTGCCGTCGACCGGGACGGTCTCCTCGACGGCGATCCCGCTGTTCGGGCGGTAGGTCACGAGGAGGGCCTCGGCCGGCGTGTCGAGCACGACCTCGACGGGCTGGCCGCGGACGGGGGCCTCAGGCGAGACGGCGATCTGCGCGAGCGCAGCCGGGCCGAAAGCGAGGGCCGCGAGCAGGAGGGGCAGTCGCATCAGGCGGCCTCGTACGGCTTGGCGGCCGCGGCCGCGTCGTGGGCCGGCGTCGCGCGCGTCCGCCGCGTCGTGAGGAAGGCGGCGAGGGCCACGGTGAAGGCGAGCCAGATCAGGGGGATCGCCGTCGGCAGCCACATCCACCCGGGCATGTCGTAGCCCGACCCGTAGAGCCCGCCGTCCTCGGCGAACTTCCCGCCGGACTGGGTAAAGTCCTGCAAGAGCGTCCCGACGAGGACGAACAGGAGGATGGCCGGGATGACCACCTTGATCATCCACTCGAACCAGACCCCGAGCTGGAACTTCGTGTGGCGGTTGACGGCCGCCCGGAGCTTGTCGGCGCCCAGCACCCAGCCCACGAGCAGGCACTCGAGCAGGCCGACGGTGAGGAGGCTGTACCGGAACGCCCAGTTGTCGACGAGGTCGAGGAGCGTGAGCCCGAGCGCCCCGTTCCCCGACACCGTCGGGTCGATGATCGTCGGGATCGCGTACATCAGCGAGCCCGTGATGCCGGGCACGAGCACGCACGCGAGCGCCTTGGCCCGCGAGATCGCCAGCTTGTCGATGAGGGCGCTCGCCATGCCCTCGACGAGCGAGACGGCGCTTGTGAGCCCAGCGATGACGAGGAGGAGGAAGAAAAAGACGCCGAACCCCTTCACCCAGAACGGGAACCCGGCGATGCCCTGGGGGATGGCGAAGAACGAGAGCGAGAGCGTCGTCCCCGCCGGGTTCAGAGCGTAGACGAAGAGCATGGCGAAGATCGCCACGCCGGCGATGTACTCGAACCCGCAGTTGAGGAAGCTCACCAAAAGCGAGTTGTTCACCTGGTCGGCGTCCTTCGGGAGGTAGCTGGCGTAGGCCGTCATCGTGCCCAGGCCCAGCGAGAGCGAGAAGAACATCTGTGCGAACGCGCCCTGCCACACCGAGATGTCGGTGATCCCGTCGGTGTTGGGCGTGAACAGGTAGAGCACGCCGTCCGTCCCCCCGTCGAGCGTGAGCCCGCGGACGATGAGGACGATCATGAACAGCCACATGAGCGGGACGAACACGCGGACGGCCTTCTCGATCGTCTCCGTCCCCCGCCACAGCGCGAGGATCGTCATGCCCCAGATCGCGGCGACGGCGAGCATGGGCCACCACGTCGTCACGATCCCGAAAAACCACGCGATCGCCGAGACGTCGGCCGAGGGCTCGGCGAACGGGGCGAGGCCGGGCGCGCTGGCGCCGGGTTCGAGGAGCGACCCGAACGCGCCGACGAGCATCGAGAGCGCCCACCCCAGGATCGTGATGTAGTACATCGTGATCGTGAGGGCTGAGGCCAGGCTCCACCACCCGACGAACTCGCCCTTCGTCCCGGCGAGCCGGCCGAGCGCGAGCGGGAGCGACCGGCCGGTCATCGTCCCCAGGCTGAACTCCATGATCATCACGGGGATGCCCAGGACGAACAGCGCGATAAAGTAGGGGAGGTAGAACGCGCCCCCCCCGTACTGGTAGGCGTTGGAGGCGAAGAAGACGATGTTGCCCAGCCCGATCGCCGACCCGCTGGCGGCCAGGACGAACCCGAGCTTGGACTTCCAGGCGCCGCGGGCGGCGGGGGCAGATGTGTCAGCCACGGGCGGGTCTGTCAACGCAGGATGAACGGCCGAAGCTACGACGGCCTGGGCCGGCGACGCGATGCGCCAGCGCTACGGCGTGCCCGCCGGGACCGCCAGCCGCCGCGCGAGCGCGAGGGCGCCCTCGACCGGCTCGGCCGTGCATGGCCCGACCGTCCAGCCCGGGAGGTGGCGCTCGAGCGCGGCCTCCAGCGACTCCCGGTAGACGGCCTCGCGGGCGAGCCCGCCCGTGTAGGCCAGCCGCTGGCGGAGCCCGTCGCCGGCGCGTGTGGCGAGCCACCCGACCTGCTGAGCGAGCGCGTTCGTCTCGCGTGTCAAGACGGCGCCGGCCTCCCAGTCGCCGTCCGCGGCCGCGGCAAGGAGGAGCGGGGCGAACGCCGAGAGTGGGCGGCCCTCGACGTAGACGGCGCGGATCACGGCCTCGCCGGAGGCGAGCCCCTCCTCCGCGGCCCGCTCCGCCAGGTCCGTCGGCGGCCCGCCGTCGTGGGCGGCGAGGACGGCCCGGAGGGCCGCG
>CAZDFV010000016.1:0-26465 GCA_964504495.1 uncultured Rhodothermales bacterium | reverse complement strand
CGGATGATGCTGCCGGCGCCGTCCGCCGGCCGGTCAGCGGCGCTCGGCGTCGCGGTGGGCCTCGGGGTGGCCGCCGGGCGGGACCCCCTCGCGGAACCCGTCGGCGTTCTCCCAGCCCGGCGCCGGGAGCCGGCCGAGGTCGCCGAAATCGCCGACGAACCCGATCTCGGGGCTCAGGCGGTACCCCTGCTCCCGCTCGACGGTCTCCTGCACGTACCCGATGAGGTGGCGGACGTCCCGGGCCGTCGCGCCCCGCCCCTCCGCCAGCCCGGCGTTGACGAGGATGTTCGCGTGGCGCTCCGTCACCTTCGCTCCGCCGACGCGCGTCCCCTTCAGGCCGCACCAGTCGGCGAGGCGGCCGGCGCCGACGCCCTCGATCTTCTTAAAGATGGACCCGGCCGAGGGCTCCGTGTCGAGCGGCGGGTGCCGGGCGCCGCGCCACTCGAGGTTGGCCTCGATCGTGTGCCGCAGCCGCTCCGGGTCGGCCGGTTCGAGCCGGAACGTGGCGCCCAGCGCGAGGTCGTCAGTCACGTGGAGCGTCGAGTAGTCGTAGCCGAAGTCGAACCAGTCGTGCCCGACCGTCGCGCGCTCGCCGTCGGGACGGAGCAGCTCGGCCGATTCGACGACCTCCTCGATAAACATCGTCCGCTCGCGCTCCGGGGGCGGCGAGAGAAAGTGGAGGTTCTGCCAGAGCGCCCCGCCGACGGTCGAGGGGATGCCGGCGTAGTGCTCGAGCCCGCCCAGCCCGGCCGCCACCGCCGCCTCGATGAGGTCGGGCCAGACGACGGCCCCGCTCTCGGCCCACACGCGGCCCGTGGGGCGGTCGATCTCGACGTGCGCCGCCTTGTTGCGGACGACGACGCCCCGGAACCCGCCGTCGCCGACGAGGATGTTGGCGCCCATCCCGAGCAGGAAGAACGGGGCCTCGGCCTCGCGCGCCGCGCCGACGGCGGCCGCCAGTTCGTCAGCGGAGTGGGCCTCGAAGAAGACGTCGGCCGGCCCGCCGATCTGGAACGTCGTGAACGGCCCGAGCGGCACGGCACGCCGGACGCGCGCGCCGTCGAGACTGGGGAGCCGCGCGAGCAGGGCGTCGCGGAAGGCCCGCTCGCGGCGGTCGCGCTCGGGGTCGGTGAGCGGGGCGTCGGGGGCGGGCTCGAGGAAGGGCACGGGCGGGGGAGATTTGACGAGGACGGAGGCTAGCGCACGGATCGTGCCCGTTGCCCGTAGTCTCTGCCAATCAACCACGCGAAACGCAGGTATGGCCCAGATCTCCCGCCCCACCTTCCCCGGCCGCCGGACCGGCTTCCCCGGCGCGGCCGTCGTCGGCGTCGCGGTCCTCGTGTTCCTCCTCGGCGCGGCCGGGTGCATGACCTCGATCATCGACGCCGGCGAGCGCGGCGTCAAGTACAGCGCGTTCTCGGGCACCCAGATGAACGCCGTCTACGGCGAGGGCCTCCAGGTCACGTGGCCGTGGCAGCGGATCGAGCGGTACGAGGTCCGCGTCCAGAACCAGAACGAGAAGCTCTCGGTCCTGTCCTCGAACGGGGCCACGATCGGGATGGACGTCTCGGTCCGGTACTTCCCCGACGTCAACCAGCTCCCGCTCCTCCACACGACGTACGGGGACGAGTACTACGAGCGGCTCGTGCAGCCGGTCGTGCGGAGCGTGGCCCGCGAGGTGGTCGGGCAGTTCGAGCCGGAGGAGCTGTACTCGACGCGGCGCGAGGAGCTGCAAGCCCAGATCCAGGAGCGCGTCCGCTACCAGGTGGGCAACCAGTTCGTGATCCTGGAGGACATCCTGATCCGCGACGTCGAGCTCCCCGACCAGGTCCGCCAGGCCATCGAGCTCAAGCTCCAGGAGGAGCAGCGGGCCGAGCAGGTCCAGTTCGCCATCCAGCGCGAGCAGCTCGAGGCCGAGCGGAAGCGGATCGAGGCCGAGGGCCAGGCCACGTTCCAGCGGGTCATCACCGAGAGCCTCTCGCCGCAGTACCTCCAGTTCGAGGGGGTCCGCGCGACGCGCGAGCTGGCCGAGTCGGACAACTCGAAGGTCGTCGTGATCGGGGGCGGCGAGGGCGGCCTCCCGATCATCCTCGGCGACCAGTAGCGGCGCACGGCCCGCTGGCGGAGGCGCACCGCCAGCCCGGCGGTAGGTTGAGGGGGGACCCCTCCGCTGCCCATGCCCTCTAGCCGCGAGGACTTTTTCGAGCGCGTCTGGGACGTCGTCCGCCGCGTCCCCCCGGGTCGGGTGACGACGTACGGGCTCGTCGCGCGCCACCTCGGCGTCGGGCGCGGCGCGCGGGCCGTCGGGTGGGCGCTCCAGGCCGTCGCCCGGTCGGACGACCCGCTGAGGGTCCCGTGCCACCGCGTCGTGAACCGCGAGGGCGCCCTCACCGGCCGGCGCCACTTCGAGACGCCGACGGTCATGGAGGAGCGGCTCCGGGCCGAGGGCGTGGCCTTCACCGACGACGGCCACGTGGACATCGAGCGACACGCGTGGAATCCGGCCGCGCCAGACGCCCCGACCGTTCAGCCGCCGCCCGCTCCCGTCCAGCCGGAGCGGTGACCGTCCGCCCCGCCGTCGGGACGGTTCAGCCCGTCTGGACGTGGGCTCGGATACGAATCGAACGCGCTCGGTGCGGACTCCTCGTACTCTTCGAACGCCGTCGGCAAGCCCCGTCGCGCCGTGTGGAGCCCCGATCAAGCGGGTGGCCAGGGCACTCCGAGGTGCCCCAGAGGCTCCCCAGTGCTCGACGTCAGCGGGCTCGTGTTAACTTCGCGCAACGCACCTCCGCGCCGGGTTGTTGCGCGCCGCTCATCGGGCGCCCCCTGAGCGCGGCCTCTGATTCCCCCTTGTCGATTCCGTTGAGCCGACTCCCCTTTCTCCCCGTCCTGCTCGTTGCCGTGCTCGCGCTCGCCGCGGGCTGCGCGAGCACACAGGGGACGTCCGGCGGCTACCGCACGGACCTCGGGCAGGCCCCGAGCGCCGCGACGCTGGCGGGGATCTCGGCGGAGGTACTCCAGCTCTACGGCTTCGACGTCGAGTCGGTCGAGGCGGACCTGATCCAGACCGACTGGCGCTACCTCCAGGACGGGTACCGCGACCGGGCGACCGTCCGCGTTCGCCCGCGGGGGTCCGACTTCTTCGTCGGCTCGCTCCGCGTGACGGTCGAGGCCCAGGGCGAGGGCGGGGGCTGGGCGTTGGCCCCGCCGTCCGACGAGCTCCGGGACCAGTACGCCGACATCCGGTCGAACGTCCGGCAGCGCCTCGAGCGCTTCATGACCCAGAACTAGGCTCACCCCGGGGGGCGCCCCCCCGGCCGAACACCAGCCGGCCCCCGCGCCGCACTCTCTCCACACCCACCCCATCACCATGAGAAGGGACACCACCCTCCGCTCCTTCCTGGGCCTCCTGCTCGCGCTGCTGATCCCGGCCGGCGCGGCGTTCGCCCAGACGGCCACGGTCCGAGGGATCGTGGTTGACCAGAACGGCGACCCGCTCCCGGGCGCCTCCGTCCGCGTCGAAGGCAACGAGATGATCGGCGCCTCGACGAACGTCGACGGCGAGTACGAGATCGTCTCGATGCCGCTCGGCCAGAGCACGTTGCTTGCCACGTTCGTCGGGTTCAACCAGGGGACGGCCGAGGTGGACTTGGTCGAGGGCGAGGTCGCCGTCGTCAACTTCGAGCTGTTCACGGGCGTCGAGCTCGAGGGCATCTCGGTCGACGCGCTCGGGTTCGCGACCAACAAGGACGACCTGGCGACGAGCCAGACGTCGGTCGCGGGCGACGCCATCCAGCGCTCGGGCGAGACCTCGGTCTTGCGCGCGCTCGCGGCCAAGGCCCCCGGTATCAACGTCTCGGCGACGGGTGGAGACCCGGGGTCGTCGACGCGGATCGTCATCCGCGGACAGAACTCGATCCAGGGCGACAACCAGCCGCTCATCGTGATCGACGGGCAGCCCGTCTTTAACTCGTCGATCGGGAACGCCACGGACGGGGTCCAGCAGGCCAACCGGCTCAACGACCTCAACCCCGAGGACATCCTCTCCGTCGAGGTCCTCCGGAGCGCCTCGGCCGCGGCCCTCTGGGGCTCCCGGGCTCAGGCCGGCGTCATCGTGATCACGACGAAGAAGGGGCAGACCGGCGCTGCCGGCCGCCCGGCCATCTCGTTCTCGACCCGGCTCTCGATCGACGACCTCAACTCGGAGCCCGACCTCCAGACCGACTACGGCCAGGGGCGCGATGGGTACTACCAGTTCACGCCGACGGGCGGGTGGTCGTGGGGCGACCGGCTCGACCTCCGGCCGGGCGGTGAGGACAACTTCATCACGGACCCCGAGGCGGACGGCTACGCCGGGTTCGCTGAGGGCCTCATCACCGGGACCCGGTACTACCCCATTCCGAGTGGGACGGTCGGGGACCCCCACGGTGGGAAAAACTCGACCGAGGTGTTCGACACCTACGGAACCCTGTTTGAGGACGGTATCTACCTCGACAACAACCTGACCGTCTCGGGGAGTGACGACAACGGCCGGTACTTCCTCAGCGCCGGGTTCCTCGACCAGGATGGGATCATCGTTGAGAACTCGAACCTCCAGCGGGCGTCGATCCGGCTCAACGCCGAGCGCAACCTATCGAGCCGGCTCAACGTGTCCGGGCAGGCGTCGTACGTCCGCTCGACGAGCGACCGCATCCAGCAGGGGTCGAACCTCTCGGGGCTCCTCCTCGGCGGGCTCCGGAACTCGGTCGACTTCAACGTCGACGACTACGTCGTCAACTACTTCCCCGAGGGCGAGGACGGGCCGATCGCACTCCAGCGCCAGCGGGCTTACCGGAACCCGCTCGGGGCTAGCGAGGGGTCGATCTACGACAACCCGCTGTTCACGGTCAACCGGAACCTGAACGAGTCCCGCGTGAACCGCTTCCTCGGCCAGACCGAGGCCCGGTACCAGGCCCTCGACTGGGTCAACCTCTCGGCCCGGCTCGGGGCCGACTTCTACACCGACCGGCGGTTCGTCTACTTCCCGCAGTTCTCGGCGGTGAACGGGGACGGCGCGCAGACCGAGCAGAACCTCACGCAGTTCCAGCTCAACGGTGACCTCATCGCTCGCGCAGAGCGGGACATCACCGACGACATCGGCGCCTCGCTCCTCCTCGGGTTCAACCTCAACCACCGCGAGACGGACAACGTGGGGAGCGACCTCGTCGGGTTCACGCTCCCGATCTACGACATCGGGGACGACGCCCCCTTCCGGAGCCTCGGGAACGCCGAGACGGCCGACGTCACCGGGTTCACCGGGCAGTCGGTCCGCCGGACGCTCGGGTACTACGGCGAGGCCGGGTTCGACCTCTACGACCAGCTCTTCCTCAACTTCACGGGCCGGTTCGACGAGGCGTCCACGTTTGGCCCCGAAGCCGACGACCTCTTCTTCTACCCGTCGGCGTCGATCGCGTGGCAGTTCTCGGAGCTCCTCGGCGACAACGCCGGGCCTCTCTCGTTCGGGAAGCTCCGCGCGAGCTACGGCGAGGTCGGCTCGGAGCCCGACCCGTACCTCGCCCCGACGTACTTCTTCCCGCAGTCGGCCGGCGACGGGTACACCGACTTCGCCGTCCTCGACGCCTCGGCCTACGGGGGCGGGTTCGCCCGGAGCTTCCGGCTCGGGAGCCCGGTCATCGTCCCCGAGCGGAAGACGGAGTTCGAGGTCGGTACCGACCTCCGCCTCTTCGGCGACCGGGTCTCGCTCGGGGCCGTCTACTACAACAACGAGACGGACAACGCGATCTTCGACATCGACGTCGCTCCGAGCCGCGGGTTCACGACCCAGACGGCGAACGCGGCGACGATCTCGAACGAGGGCGTCGAGCTCAGCCTCGACGTAGCCTGGCCGAACCTCGGCGACTTCGGGTGGAACACCTACGCCTCGTGGTGGACGAACGAGAACGTCGTCGAGGACCTCGCCGGCGTCACCGAGTTCAGCCTCGGCGGGTTCACGAGCCTGACCTCGAGCCTCGTCGAAGGCGAGGAGTTCGGAGTCCTCTATGGGAACCGCTGGCGCCGCGCGGGCACGGACGGTTGCACGCTCGACGACGAGGGCGACTGCATCGACTCGGCCCAGCGGAGCTTCGAGCCGCTGACCGACCAGGAGGCGGAGGACGGGTTCTCGATCGCCCCCGACGGCCGGGTTCTTGACAGCGATGGGTTCCCCGTCCAGGCCAGCCAGCAGGGGATCGTGGGGAACCCGAACCCGGACTGGCGCGCCTCGATCGGGAACACGCTCCGGTTCAAGGACCTCTCGCTCAACGCGCTCTTCGACTTCTCGATCGGCGGCGACGTCTGGAACGGGACGCAGGGGGCCCTCTCCTTCTTCGGCCGGGCCGGCTACCAGGACTGGTGGACGACGATCTCGGCCGAGGAGGCTGAGAACCTCACCGACTGGTTCGGGCTCACCGTCGCCGAGCGGTGCGACGGCGACAGCGCCCCGCTCTTCGGGAGCAGCGACGAGGACGGCACGGGCAGCGCGGCCGGCGGCTGCGCCGTCGGCGACGTCGCTCGGAACGCGGACGGGACCTACACCTTCCGCGGGTACGTCGAGGACTTCGACGGCGACGGCGGGAACGACCCGAAGATCATCAACCAGTACTACTACTGGGACGGCCCGGGCTCCGGGTTCACCGGCCCGTCCGAGCCGTTCATCGAGGACGCCTCGTTCGTCCGACTCCGGGAGGTCACGCTGAGCTACAACTGGCGCGACCAGATCGTCCAGCGGCTCGGGATCAGCTCGATCAACATCGCCGTGACCGGCCGCAACCTCTGGCTCGCGAGCGACTACTCGGGCGTCGACCCGGAGACGAACCTGACCGGCCCGTTGAACGGCCAGGGCCTCGACTACTTCAACAACCCGGCGACCCGGTCCTACCAGGTCTCGCTCCGGTTCACCTACTAGGGGGCTCCGAACCCTGAACCGGCCGGGGGCGGCGCCCCGCCCCCGGCCCCTCACGTTTCCACCCCTTACCTCCAGACCATGAACCGCTTTACCCGCTTCGTCGCAGCCGGGGCCGCCCTCGCCGTCGGCGGCGCCGGCCTCGCCGGCTGCGACTTTACCGAAGGGAACGACGTCGACCCGAACGCGGCGACGACGGCCCCTCCTGGCCTCCTCCTCGTGGGCGGTCAGATCGGACAGATCCTCGTGCAGGAGGGCGACTTCGCCCGCCTCTCCGGCATCTTCGCCGGCCAGTTCACCGGCTCTGACCGCCAGTACAGCCGGATCGACCGGGCCAGCCTCAACTCCGACGACTTCTCGAACACCTGGTCCGCCGTCTACCAGGAGACCGTCGCCCAGCTCGACCTCGCCCGCCAGGGGTTCGAGGAGGCCAACAACCGGGCCGGGACGGGCGTCGCGAAGCTCCACCTGGCGCTCGCCTTCGGCCAGACGACGGCGCTCTTCGGCGACATCCCGTTTAGCCAGGCGCTTCAGGCGTTCGAGTTCCCCAACCCCGCCTTCGACCCGCAGATGCAGGTCTACGAGGGCGTAATCGACCTGCTCGACGAAGCGATCGCGGACCTCGAGTCGCTCGACCTCCCAGACGGGGCAGCGGTTCCGGGCGGCATCTTCGTCGGCAATAGCCTCGAGGCCGCCTACACGGCCCGGGCTCGGTACTACCTCCACATCGGCGACTACGAGAACGCGCTGGCGTCGGCCCGGAACGGGATCAGCTCGCCCGAGAACAGCCTCGTCGCTCCGCACGGGAACGCGACGGACTCGGACGCGAACCTCTACTGGGCCTTCGTCGCCCGCTTCCGCGATGGCTACCTCACGGCCAACAACGCCTACGCCGTCCAGCTCCTCGCCGAGGGTGACGACGACTTCCGGGGCAACGACAAGACGGACGAGAACGCGCGGCTCGACTTCTACTACACCCTCGACCGGGACACCACGACGAACGCCCCGGTCGTCTCGGACGTCGTCCCGAACACGTCGGCGGACGGCGCGTTCGCGAAGTCGGCCAGCTTCCCGGTCGTGACCTACGCCGAGAACCAACTCATCCTCGCTGAGGCCGCGCTCCTGGCGGAGGACGACGAGGACACGGCCCTCGAAGCGCTCAACGACGTCCGCGCAGCCAACCAGGCGCAGTTCGGTGACGACGACGGCGACCTCGAGTACGAGCCGTACGAGATCGAGGATTTCGACACGGACGGGATCGCCAACAGCGGCGACGATTCGCGCCAGAACGCGCTCCTCCGAGAGATCCTCGAGGAGAAGTACCTCTCGCTGATCGGCCAGATCGAGGCGTACAACGACATCCGGCGGACCGACAACTTTATCGGCATCCCGGGGAAGAACAACGGGGAAGTCCCGCAGCGCTTCATCTACGCCCGGAACGAGCTCAACGCGAACACGAGCGCTCCCAGCCCCATCCCGCCCGTCGGTCAGGAGACGGCGGTGAACGCGATGATCGACTACACGGGGGCCGACTAGCCCCCTGCTCGGGAAGCGCGACAGTCAGGGGAGCCCGGTTTCGGCCGGGCTCCCCTTTTTGTTACCCTTCGGTCTAGCACCCCGCACGAGCATGGACCGGAACGGGCACACGACTGGACGGAGGTGGGAGCCCGTACCGTACGGGGCTTGGCAAACGGTCCCCCTCATCGGCTTGGCGGTGGTGCTCGTCGGGTGCCTCTCGTCACGGCCGTACCAGCCGACGGCTGCGTTCGAGCCCTCTCTCGACGGTGAGGCCCAAGAAAGGGCCAGGGCGGAAGGGGAGGCCCTCGGCACCGTCGACTGTCAGCGTGGAGTGCGCGACGCCGAAGCGGCCGAGCGGTTTGTCTACTGGGCCTTCGAGGTCGGCGACGAGCCGGCGCAGGCGGCGGCCGTCGAATGCGCCGAGGCCCTGCTCCAAGGCTCGGACCAGGCCCCGGCCACTACGAGGGTGCGCCGGGCGACGGCGCTCCTCGTACCGGAGGGGCGGCGTGAGGCCGTCCTCACCCGCCCCGATGCCGGGGCCGCTCTCTTCGCTCGCATCCGCGATCTCGACCCGGCCCCGGCCACACCTGAGAACGAGCGGTTCACCGAGCACCTCGCCCGGCTCTCGTACGCTCACTACCGCTACGCCGATGCCGACTCGCCGACCGGGCTCGACCCACGCGGCGAGCTCTACGTCCGGCTCGGAGCGCCGAGCGGATACAAGTCCGTCGACTTCTACACGACCGAACTGCTCCGGCGCATCCGCGACCTCCAGTCATCGGTCCACAGCGGGTTGACGGTCTCGCCGAGCGAGTTCGCTGACAACGAGTTCTGGCTCTACGAGGACCCCGAGCCGTTCTTCTACCTCTTCGTCGACGACGGGGCCGGGTTCCGGCAGGGCGACGTCATCGACCTGATCCCGGCCCGGTTCCGGTCGGGCCTCGACGGAAGTACGGGGCGGGGCGGGGCCAAAGCGGACGTCCTCCTCGAGGTGTTCCGCGCCGTGTTCCGCCAGCTCAGCCCGTACGCCGTGGAGTACGGTGTGCAGTTCAACGAGGTCGACGCCTACCTCGGCGAGATGGAGGCCCTGTTCAAGAGGGCCCAGGCACAGGCCGAGTTCGCGCCGGTCGAGACCCGAGAGCGCCGGGTGCAGCGGTTGGACTTCTCGGCCGTCTACGCGCAGAACCAGGACATCGCAGACGGGGCCCGCGCGAGCGCCGACTACGTCGTCCGCCAGACGTTGGCGGAGGCCCGTCGCGTGGAGGAGGAGGTGCAGGCCCGGCGCGCGGAGGTGGCCCCGACCGAGCGCTCGACGCTGTACCGCCCGCCGCTCCCGCTCTTCGCCCGCGTCGCCCGGTTCCTCGGCCCGCTCGGGCAGACGCAGGTGCTGGCCTACTGGCCCGAGCCGGCCGGCGGGACCGTCGAGCGCGCCCGCGTCGTGGTCATGGACCCGGCCCGGCGCGTCCTCGCCGACGCGTTCCTCGGGGCCGGGCCGCGCCGCGTCGGCTGGGAGGGCGGAAGCGACGGGCATCCGCTGGCGGTCCAGGTGGAGCGGGCCGGCGAGACGTACGTGGCCCACCTCGATCCCGCGGCGCCCCTCCTCTACGGGACGGCCGTCGAGATGAGCGACGTCGTCCCGTTCCGCGCGGACGACGTGATGGACGCGGGCGAGAGCCTCCGCGACGGGCTCGGGCGCAGTCGGGTGAGCCCGTACCCCGGCCCCAGCCTCGCGGGCCTCGCGGGCATCGGGCTCTACGCCGAGGCGTACCTCCCGGTCGGCGGGGCCGACGTGCTCGTGACGTACACCGTCGAGACGCGACGCGAGGGCGGCCTCTTCCGCCGGCCGAGCCGGCAGGAGTCCGAGCAGCAGTTCTTCCGCCAGTCGGAGAGCCGGGTGCTCCCCGTCGCCTTCCTCGTCGACCGGGCGGCGTGGGAGGGGGCCGACGAGGTCCGCCTGACGGTCCGCGTGGAGGACCTCGACTCGGAGGAGGCCGTCGAGCGGTCGATCCGGTTCTCGACGCGGTAGGCCACCGACTCCTCTGGTAGGCCGCGAGCGGAGACCACTCGCACCGCCTGGAGGACCGTTCGTCGGGGCGTGGGGACCGGTCGGACCCGAAAACGAGGGCGGTTTGGCTCATGCTCACGTTCCGAGCGCCGAATCTTGACAGAAGGGTTTACTTTAGTGCTCCCTCCGCGCTTGGGCGTTCCCCCGTGCCGTCCGTGCGCCTGCGCCTGACATTGGGCTCACAAACCACACACACATGATTTTTCCTACTCGACCGCTCCGCGCTCAGCGTTCGGCGGTGCGCTGGGGGGGGGTCGCCCTCCTGGCCTCTCTCTTGTCGTTCGCGCCTGAGGCGCTTGCACAAGGCGCGATCTCCGGGCTCGTCCTCGACGACCAGCAGCAGCCCCTCGTCCAGGCCAACGTCTTCATCCCCGACCTCGAGCGAGGTACGGCCTCTGACCTCAACGGGGAGTACACTCTGGAGGGTATCCCGGCCGGCGTATACGAGGTCCGTGCCTCGTTCGTCGGCTTCGAGCCGCAGACGATCGCTGTCACGGTCATCGACGGTCAGACCACCGCGCAGAACTTCGAGCTGGAACCGCAGCAGCTCGAGACGGCCATCGTCGAGGGTTACCGTGTTCGGAGGGCGCCGGTCGAGACCGGGGCCACTGCCGTGGTCGATGCCCGCGACATCGAGACGCTGACGGTCCGGAGCGCCGACGGGGCCCTCCAGGGCCGGGCGGCCGGCGTCCGCGTGACGTCGCTGAGCGGCCAGCCCGGGGCTGGCCTCCAGGTCCAGGTTCGGGGGTCCGGGTCGATCACGGCCGGGAACTCCCCGCTATACATCGTCGACGGGGTCCAGATCTCGAACGACAACGAGCTGAACCTGGCCTCGGGGAACCCGCTCGCGACGATCAACCCGTCCGAGATTGAGTCGATCCAGGTCCTCAAGGACGCGGCCGCCACGTCGATCTACGGCGCACAGGCCGCCAACGGCGTCGTCCTCGTGACAACCAAGCGCGGCCGGGCCGGGCGGACCGAGTTCACGCTCGACACCCAGGTCGGCGCCGTCGACAAGCTCGGTGACTACCAGGTCCTCAACTCGGAGCAGTTCCTCCAGAACCGCTACGAGGCCCTCCTCAACTTCTTCGTCCTCAACCGGGGGCTGAGCCGAGAGGACGCCGCTGAGCCCGCGGCCTCGAACGCTATTCGTCTCTACGGTGGCGAGGTCAACGACGCCGGGGAATACGTCCCGTCCTCGGAGGTCAGCACGGACTGGCAGGACGAGGTCTTCCAGACCGGCCTCACGCAGCAGTACTCGCTCGGTGCGCGCGGCGGCAACGAGCGGACCCGGTTCTTCCTCCAGGGCCGGTTCGCCGACGATGAGGGGCAGGTCATCGCCTCGAAGTTCCGCCAGTACGGGCTCCGCCTCAACCTCGACCACAACGCGACGGACTGGCTCCAGTTCGAGACCAGCCTGAACACCTCGAACTCGAACTACCGCGGGACGATCGGGGACGGAGCGTTCATCAACAGCCCGTACTGGGCCGCCCAGTTCATCCCCCCGACGCAGTCGGTCTACAACGAGCCTGGCAACCCCGAGAGCGGGCTGAACCTCACGCCTGACCCGACCTTCCGGTACAACCCGGTCGCTCAGGAGACCTTCGACACTCGGAACGCCGACGTCTTCCGCCTCATCGGGGGCCAAGCCGCCAACGTCTCGCTGCCGTACGGGCTCCTCGCCCGGAGCTACGCCGGGCTCAACTTCGGCGACGTCCAGGAGCAGGACTACCGGGACCCCCGGATCCCGGCCAACCAGGGGCTCGGGGAGGGCAGCGTGAACGGGCGCCTGAGCGTGCTCGCCTCGCGGACGCTCGAGTTCAACATCAGCCAGTCGCTCCAGTGGAACTACGACGTCACCGACGCGAGCACGTTCGACGCGCTCGGCGTGGTCGAATACCGGCGGGGGTTCGAGGACGACGTCAACACACGTGGCGTCGGGTTCCCGAACGACCTGTTCCGGACGCTCGCGAGTGCCGCCGAGCCCGAGATCGCGAACTCGTTCAAGACCGAGTATCGGTTCATCAGCTTCGTCGGCCAGGGCGAGTACACGTTCGACAACACGTACCAACTCAGCGGGACGCTCCGCTATGACGGGTCCTCCCGGTTCGGGACCGAGAACCGGTTCGGGTTGTTCGGGGCCATTTCGGCCTACGCCCGCCTAAGCAACCTCGGCCCGCTCCGCAACATCGACCTCATCGACGACCTCAAGCTCCGCGCGAGCTACGGGACGACGGGGAACTCGGACATCGGCAACTTCGCCGCGCTCCAGCTCTTCGGCGGGGCTGGCGAGTACGCCGGGCTCCCGGGCATCCGCCCGACCTCGCTCGGGAACACGATCCTGACCTGGGAGGAGCTCCGCGAAGTCAACGTCGGGCTCGACTACGCCTTCGCCGGCGGGTTCCTCTCCGGCTCCGTGGACGTCTACAACCGGGATTCGGCCGAGCTCCTTCTCGAGCGCGACCTCCCCGGCGACAGCGGGTTCAACATCGTGACCGAGAACGTCGGGACGGTCCGCCAGCAGGGGCTCGAGTTCGCGCTCAACACCCAGAACGTCCGGACCGACCTCTTCCGGTGGTCGACCACGTTCAACATCGCCTTCCAGAACGCCGAGGTAATCGAGCTCGTCGGTGACGACGAGGAGATCGTCCTCGACAACGGGCTGGTCTACCGCGTGGGGGAGGCGCCGGCTCAGTACCGCTATACCGAGTACGCCGGCGTTAATCCGGCGACCGGCCGCCCGTTCTACTACGACGAGAACGGCGAGCTGACCTACGACCCGAACCTCGCTCCCGAGAACCAGCCGCTCTGGGGGAACGGGAACGCCGACTACTTCGGCGGGCTCGGCAACACGTTCGGGATCGGTCCGGTCTCGCTCGACGTGTTCTTCCAGTACGACTTCGGCCGGACGACGCTGAACAACAACGCGTTCTTCTCGGACGCCGGATTCGCCTTCAACAAGTCGGAGCGCGTCCTGGACCGGTGGCAGCAGCCGGGCGACATCACGGCCATGCCGGCGCCCATCTTCAACGACGCCTACAACGACGGGACCTCGAGCCGAGCCTTTACGACCCGGTTCCTTGAGGACGCCTCATACATCCGGCTCAAGCAGCTCACGCTGAGCTTCCAGGTCCCCCAGCGGTACCTCGGCGCCGTCGCCAACCGGGCCCGGTTCTACGTCCAGGGCGAGAATCTCTTGACGTTCACTGAGTTCACGGACCTCGACCCGGAGCTCGTCGGGAACGCCCTCGGCGAGTTCCCGCAGAGCCGCCGCGTCATCGCCGGCCTCAACCTGTCGTTCTAACCACGTCCCGTAGCACGGGGCGGCCTGACCTGTCGCAGGTTGGGCCGCCTGGCTACGCCCCGATATCCCTATGTCCATCCGATTCACATCCGCCGCAGCGGTCCTCGGCCTCAGCCTCGCTCTGGGGGGCTGCGACGTGGTCGACCGTGTCGAGCCGCGCCAGTCGGTCTCGCCGGAGCAAGCCCTGAACACGGTCGCAGGGTTCGAAGCCCTCCTGGTCTCGAGCTACGACCACCTTCAGGACCAGACCTACTACGGGCAGGAGTTCATGCTCGTCCCCGGTGCGCTGGCCGACAACATCACCGTCCCCATAGCGACCTCAAACCGGTACCCCAACTTCGTCACGAACGTCCGGACGGATCATCTGAACCGGTGGAGCGACTTCTACGAGTCGATCAACGAGATGAACCTCGTCCTCAGCCAGATCGACGCCCTCGAGGTCGAGGCGCCAGACCCGCAAGCCGTCCGCGACCGGATCAAGGGGGAAGCCCTCTTCCTCCGCGCCCTGAACTACCACGACCTCGTACGGACCAAGGCGTACGAGCCCGGCCAGGAGGTCAACGGGTTCACCGAAGGCGTCATCGTCCGGACGGAACCGACGGCGGCGGTGGCCGACGCCGACTTCCGAGCGCGGTCGCCCGTCTCGGAGGTCTACGCCCTTATCATCTCGGACCTTGAGCAGGCCGCGACGCTCCTCGAAGAGACGGATCGGGGCTCGAAGACATTCGCGTCGTCGGCCGCCGCAAGCGCCCTCCTCGCGCGCGTCCAGCTCTATGCGAGCAACTGGGCCGCTGCGGAGGCTGCCGCCGAGGACGCCCTCGCCAAGACCTCGGCCTCGCTCGTCGTCGACGACGGGTCCGGGGACAACCTCCTGGCCGCCTGGCTCGCCCCGACGTACCCGGGCTCGATCTTCGAGATCCAGAACACGCCGGCCTTCGACGGCGGGACGACGAGCGTCAACGGCTCCCTCCAGTCGCTCACCGACCCCACCATCCCGGGGTTCTTCGACGCCATCCCGACCACCGACCTCCTGGCGGTGATCTCAGAGGACGACGCCCGGTCTCAGCTGTTCTCCCCGGCCACGGTCTCGGGCGAGGACCTATCCTACATCCTGAAGTACCAGGGGACGACGGCGACCAACGTCGACCGTGTCCCGCTCCTCCGGGTGGCGGAGATGCTTCTCATTCTGGCTGAGGCCCGGGCAGAGCAGGGAGACATCGACGGCGCCCTAGAGGCCCTCAACACGCTCCGCGACGCACGCGGCCTGGAGGACTACGCGGACGACGACGACGACGGCGTGACCACCGACGAACTCGTCGACGAGGTCTACCTCCAGCGCCGGATCGAACTGGCGTTCGAGGGCCACCGCTTCTTCGACCTGAAGCGACGCGGGCTCGACATTCCGAAGCCGCAGACGGGCTTCGCCGTGCTCCCGTACGAGGACTTCCGCGTCCTGGCCCCAATCCCGTTTGCAGAGGTTGACAACAACGACCTCCTGACCCAGAACCCCGGCTACGCGGACTAACCGCGCCCGCCGGCGGGCGCGCCACACGGCGCCCCTGCCGCTCACCCCTTCGCACACCCCCCATGCTCACTTTCCGTACGGTCCGCTGCGCGGCGCTCGCGTTCGCCACAACGCTCCCGCTCACGGGCTGCTTCGAAACGTTCTCCGAGCCGTACGACGGTCCCACCGTCGTCGAGTTCGAGCAGGTCGCCGGCCGGTACTCGGCTACCGTGACCGAGGGCGATGGGCTCACCGAGCTCCGCGTGAACCTCATCGGGCCCCAGCAAGGAACCGACGTCACGATCAACGTGGCCGTCGACGACGCCTCGACGGCCGTCGAGGGCACGCACTACGCCTTCCCCGAAGGGGCGCAGGTAACGATCCCCGCCAACTCGAGCTTCGGCTCCTTCCCGATCAACGTCCTCGACGACAGCCTCCCGGACGGGGAGTCGGGCACTCTCATCCTCGAGCTTGCCGGGTCGCAAGACGGCTCGATCGAGGGGGCAGACAACCTCGACGACTTTATCCTCACCATCGAAGCCGCGGAGCCTCCGGCACCGGACCCGGTCAACGGCTAAGGCCAGCGACGGCCAAACCCCGCTGTATGCCCGAGCCCGGGTCGGAGCCGCCGTGCTCCGGCTCGGGCTTGCGTTTCTTGGCGGTCTATCGTTCCTTCTCCGGTACTCCCGCTGCGGGAAGTAGCAATGGCCGTCTCCGCTCTCCCCGTCGTGCTCGCTGCGCTACTCGCCAGCGCGCCGGCTACCGGTGGCGCTCGGGTCACGCCGTGCCAGTTCTTTTTGCTCGACGGGGTCGCACGGTTAGAGAGCGGCGACGTGGACAGCGCTCGTCAACGTCTGCGGATGGCGTACCACAAGGACGCCCTGTGCACCGCGCCCGACGTCGGTCTGGCCGCCGACTGGCTCGGCCGAGCGTGGCTGGCCGAGGGGGACACGACGCGCGCCTTTGCCGTGTGGGAGGGCGCCCTGTCCCTGCTCACCGACGCGACGTGGGGCCGGGGGGGCGACCAACTCGTCGGCGTCTACCTCGAGACGCTCGCCCGCGTCGGTCGCGCAGCCAGCATCGAGGCCGCGACGGCTTTCGACCTCCTCATGCGTCCGACGAGTGGGGGGGCACGCGGCAGCGAGGCCTACTGGCGATTATTGGCCCAGGTCGCCTCCGTCGTCCCCGACTCGGTCCGAGAGGAGGCTTTTGTGAGCGGGGACTGGCGAAGGGGTGTGGCGCCCGGCGGCGACCGACGGCTCGCGGAGTGGTGGGTGAGCGAGGACCCCTACCCAGCAACGGCCCCGAGCGAGCGTGTGGCCGAGCACCTCGGCCGTGTGGCTGAGGCCCTCGACTCGTACCCGGATCCCTCGGCCGACCGGGGCTATGATGATCGCGGCGACCTTCTCGTCCGGTTCGGGCCGCCGACGATGGCCATGACGCTGACGTTTGAGGACCCCACGCTCGTATTCGCCATGTCGCGGAGTGCGGTCGGCATCTCGCGGTCCAGTTTCCCCAGTAACGAGGTGTGGACCTACGAGTCGCTTGGGGACGCCATGACGTACATCCTCGTCAGAGAAGGCAATGCGTTCCGGATCGGTGAGACGGTCGATCTCCTCCCCCCCTCACTCCGAGACGTCGTCCCGAATGGCCGGCGGTCGGCGGAGCGGTACGAGATCGCGCTCCAGGCCATGCGCTACATCTATGACCGGCTCGCCACGACGGCTGTCGAATACGGAGACGCCTGGGGCCGCGTGGACGACGTCCTCGCTGGGATGGCCTCACCGGTCGACAACATGCGTTCGGCCGTTCTCGACGGCCAGCGGTCCCTCGCAGTGCTCGAGGCCGAGCGACACCGAGCACGCGAGGACCAGGAGCCTCCCTCGTGGAGTACGGTCTACGAAACCGCTGAGACCGTTCCCTTCGAAGCGGACGCGGCTCGCTTCTTGGACCCGGACGGAACGACGAGGCTCGACCTCTGGTGGCGGGCCCGGCCGACCGACCCCGAGCGACTGTCGGACGGGGGCGCGCTCGTCGGGTCTGTTGTCGTAGCCCCTCGGTCCTTAGACCGGACCACGGAGACCGTGGTCGTCCAGACGCTGACGGAGATGCAGGTTCAGGGGCGAACTCGGACGCCGCCGGCTCAAACGTCCGTCCTATGCCAGAGGGCCCCGTGCGCCCCGGCCGTCCAACTCGATCTCCACGAGCCCGGGACGGCGGACGGCGCGCTCGGGGACCGGCTACTCACGTCGGTGTGGCACGTCGAGGCCCGGCCCCCGCTCCGGGCCGAGGGCCTGGAGATGAGCGACATTAAGCCGCTCGTGGCCCTCTATGACGAGCCGTTGGCATCGCCGGCCGTTGCTCCGGGGACGCAACTCGCGCTCTACTTCGAGGGGTACGGGTTCGCCGACCCCCCCGGCGGCGTCCGCGTGACGGTCGAGTATGAAGTCGTCCGGCGGCGGCGTGGCTCGCTGCTCCGACGGACCGTCGAGATACCGCGCGAGGGCCAGCTCCGGCTCGTCCGGCGGGGCGTGAGGACATCCCAGTACCTCCTCCTCAGTACGGCCGATTGGGCCGACTCCGACGAGGTCGACGTGACCGTCCGGCTCCGCGACGACCGAACAGGTGCGACCGTCGAGCGCACGCGGACGTTTACCGTGGCGTCCGACGACGTCTAGCGTCGGTAGAGACAGAGCCGGGCGCCAGCGCGCCGAGGGCGTCCCAGAACCCGGGGAACGAGACCGAGGCCGCCCCGGCCCCCCGGATCGTCGTCGGCCCGCTGGCGCCGAGCGCGGCCACGGCCGCGGCCATGGCGATCCGGTGGTCGCCGCGGGAGTCCACCGCGGCCCCGTGGAGCGGCCGGCCGCCGTCGACGACGAGCCCGTCGGGGCGCTCCTCGACGGCCGCGCCCATCGCCCGGAGGAACGCCGCCGTCGCCGCGATCCGGTCCGTCTCCTTCACGCGGAGCTCGGCCGCGTCGCGGATGACGGTCCGGCCCTCCGCGTAGGCCGCGGCGACCGCTAGCGCGGGCACCTCGTCAATCAGGTTGGGGACGATCGCCCCGCCGACCTCGACCGCCGTGAGGTCGGCCGGCTCGACGCGGAGGTCCGCCAGCGGCTCGCCGCCGCGCTCCCGCTCGTTCGTGACGCGGACGCTCGCGCCCATCGCGCGGAGCACGTCGATCACCCCGCTCCGCGTCGGGTTCAGGCCGACGCCGTGGAGGTCCACGGTCGCCGCCTCGGCCACGCTCGCGGCGACGAGGAAGAACGCGGCGGCCGAGACGTCGCGGGGGACGGCCCACAGCCGCGGCCGGACGCGCAGGCCGCCCTCGACCGAGACGTGGCGCTCGCCGCCCACCTCGAGCACGTCGAGCTCGAGCATCCGCTCGGTGTGGTCGCGCGTCGGAACCGGCTCGACGACGGTCGTCGTCCCGCTGGCGGAGAGGCCGGCGAGCAGCACGGCGCTCTTGACCTGGGCGCTCGCGACCGGCAGCCGGTAGGTCACGCCCGAGAGGCTCCGGCCCCGGACCGCGACCGGCGCGTGCCCGTCCACGAGGCCGACGTCGGCGCCCATCGTGCGGAGCGGGTCCGCGATCCGGCGCATCGGGCGGGACGAGAGCGAGGGGTCGCCCACGAGCGTGCTCTCGAACGGGCGGCCGGCGAGGAGGCCCGCGAGCAGGCGCATCGTCGTGCCCGAGTTGCCGCAGTCGAGCGGACCGCTCGGCGCGCGGAGCCCGTCGAGCCCGGCGCCCCGGACGGTGAGCGTGGGGAGGCCGTCGTCGTCCGCGTCCTCCTCGGTCTCGACGCCGAGGGCACGGAGGCAGGCCAGCGTCGAGCGCGGGTCGGCGGCGTCCGAGAACCCGACGATCCGGCTCTCGCCGTCCGCGATCGCGGCGAAGATCGCGGCCCGGTGGGCGACGGACTTGTCGGCCGGGAGCGCCGGCGCGCCGGCGAGCGCGGCGGCCGGGTGGACGGTGACGGTCGGGGCGTCGGTCACGGCGCGGGGACGGGTTCGGCGGGGGCGGGCGCCGCGCTGGCGGACGTCCCCGCCAGCCGGCCGGGCGTCAGGCGGACTGGGGGAGGGCCACGAGCGGCTCGACCTCCGCGAGCAGCGCCTGCTTCTCGGGGTGGGGGAGGAAGCCGTGGCGGAACCCGTTGAGCGCGATCTCGCGGAGCGCCTCGGCCGGGATCCCGCACCGCGTGTGCGCCAGCCACAGCTCGTCGGTCATCGTCGTGTGGCTGAACAGGCGGTTGTCCGTGTTGATCGTGATGGGCACGCCGGCCCGGCAGTACTCCGCCACCGGGTGGGCCTCGTAGCTCGCCACGACGTGGGTCTGGACGTTCGACGTCGGGCAGACCTCGAGCGGGATCTGGCGGTCGACGACGTAGCGGAGGAGGGCGGGGTCCTGCCCGAGCGTGACGCCGTGGCCGATCCGGTGGGCCCCGCACTTGAACAGGGCCTGGCGGATCGAGGCCGGCCCGAAGCTCTCGCCCGCGTGGACGGTGATGTTGAGGAGCTCCTTCCGGGCGAGGTAGAACGCCGCCCCGTGCATCTCGGCCGGGTTGCCGCGCTCGCCGCCGGCGAGGTCGAACCCGATCACGCCCTTGTCGCGGTAGGCCGCCGCCAGCTCGGCCTGGGCCAGCGACGCGCTCTCGCGCCGGTCCCGGAGCCCGCACACGATCACCCCCGTCCGGACGCCGTGGTCGCGCTCGGCGTCGCGGAGCCCGGCGAGCACGGCGTCGTTGACCTGCCACATCGAGAGGCCCTCGTCGGTGTGGAGCACGGGCCCGTAGCGGACCTCGAGGTAGCGGACGTTCTCGCGCGCGGCGTCCTCGGCCAGCTCGTAGGCGATCCGGTGGAGGGCGTCCCGCGTCTGCATGAGCGGAATCGAGTACCCGAACCAGGCGAGGTACTCCTCCAGCGTCGCGCTCCCGTCGATCTTCCGCAGCTCGTCGGCCAGGCCGGCCTCGTCCTCGGCGGGGAGGAGGTCGGGGCGGCCCTGCTCGCGGGCGAGCTCGAGCAGGGTCGAGAGCCGGAGCGACCCGTCGAGGTGGCAGTGGAGCTCGGCCTTGGGCCAGGCCAGGATCGCGTCGCGGTCGAGCAGGTCGGAGGCAGCCATAGGGCGGGGGGGGCGTGGCCGAAGCTACCGGCGCCGGACGGCGGGCGGCGCGGCCGGCCCTGCGGTCTCGGCGAAGACGAGGGCCCACGGGCACCCCGTTGAGCCCCCGGCGTAGCTTCCCCCTGTCCACATCCCCACACGGCCATGAGCCTCGGACCCACGGAGATCATCTTCATATTCCTGGCGATCCTCCTCCTGTTTGGAGCCAAGCGCATCCCTGAGATCGCGCGTGGGCTGGGCAAGGGGATCCGCGAGTTCAAGGACGCCACGAACGACATCAAGCGCGAGCTGGACGTGAGCGAGCACCCGCCGCCGCGCCAGATCCACCCGCCGGCGGCCCAGCCCCAGACCCAGCCGTCGCAGCCCGTAACGACCGGGACGACGCCCCCGCCGGCGCCCCCCGCCCCGCCCCCGTCCGAGGGCCAGGCCGCCCAGAGCTAGCGCCGTCCCGCTGGCGGGCGCCGCCGGCACTCCGACCCCTCCCCCCGCTTTTCCCCCTCCGCACCTTATGAGCATCCTCATCGACCGCGACACCCGGCTCGTCGTCCAAGGCATCACCGGCAAGGAAGGCAGCTTCCACGCCGAGCAGATGATCGAGTACGGCACGGCCGTCGTCGCCGGCGTCACGCCCGGCAAGGGCGGCACGACGCACCTCGACCGGCCCGTCTACAACACCGTGCGCGAGGCGGTCGAGAAGGAGGGGGCGAACGTGTCCGTCATCTTCGTCCCGCCCCCGTTCGCGGCCGACGCCATCCTCGAGGCCGCCGACGCCGGCGTCGAGACCGTCGTCTGCATCACCGAGGGGATCCCGGTCCAGGACATGATCCCGGTCAAGCCGTACGCGGAGAAGCGGGGCGTCCGGCTCGTCGGGCCCAACTGCCCCGGGCTCCTCACGCCCGGCGACTCGGTCAAGGTCGGCATCATGCCGACGATGATCTTCGAGCCCGGGGCCGTCGGCGTCGTCTCGCGCTCCGGCACGCTGACCTACGAGGCCGTCGACCAACTCACGCGCGCCGGCCTCGGCCAGTCGACCGCGATTGGCATCGGCGGCGACCCCATCATCGGGACGCAGTTCGTCGACGCGATCGGCCTGTTCAACGAGGACCCCGAGACGGAGGCCATCGTCATGATCGGCGAGATCGGCGGGAGCGCCGAGGAGGAGGCCGCCGACTTCGTCCGCCAGTCGGTCGAGAAGCCCGTCTTCGGCTTCATCGCCGGCCGGACGGCGCCCCCGGGCCGCCGGATGGGCCACGCCGGCGCGATCGTCTCGGGCGGGAAGGGGACGGCCGAGGCCAAGCTGGAGGCCATGCGCGAGGCCGGCATCACGACCGTCGAGAACCCGGCCGCGATCGGCGAGACCGTCAAGGCCCACTTCGAGGCCGTCGCGTAGCGAGGCAAGGGGGAAGGGGCAGGAGGCAAGGGGCGCGCAGCCTTTCCGCCCCCTGCCCCTTGCCACGTGCCCCTTGCCATGAAAGTCCGAGACGCTCAGTTCGCGCTCGCGGCGCCGTCGTGGGGGACGCTCCCCCCGCCGGGCCCGCCCGAGGTCGCCTTCGCCGGGCGCTCGAACGTGGGCAAGAGCTCGCTCCTCAACGCCCTCCTCGGTCGGAAGCAGCTCGCGCGGACGTCGGGGACGCCCGGCAAGACGCAGGCGCTCAACTTCTACGCCCTCAACCCGAACCCGCAGGGCCGCCCGGACCTCTACTTCGTGGACCTCCCGGGCTACGGCTACGCCAAGGTGTCCCAGAAGCAGCGGGCGGCGTGGCAGCGGCTCGTCGGGCGCTACGTGACCGAGCGAGCCGAGGGCGACGACGGGCCGGGCCCGCTCAAGGCCGTCGTCCAGCTCATCGACAGTCGGCACCCGCCGACGAAGCTGGACGAGGAGCTCATGGCCGTGCTCCTGGAGAGCCCGGCGCCCCACCTCATCGCGCTCACGAAGGCCGACAAGCTCTCGGCGAACGGGCGGCAGAAGGCCGTGGCCGCGCTCGACCGGCACCTCGCCCCGTACGGGCTGAGCCTCCCCGTCGTCCTCACGTCGGCCGAGAAGCGGCAGGGGCTCGGCGAGCTCTGGAGCTGGATCGACGCGGTCGTGTAGGGCTCAGGGATGGCCGGTAGCCGCGGAGGAGTCCCCCTCCTGGACAGGAGGGGTCAGGGGTGGTCGACCGGGTGAGCGCCGTGCCCGCTCGGCTGGCGGGGGCGTCGCCAGCGCGGTAGGCCCTCTCGGTCACCCCTCTTTCCTACGCAGGGCTGCTGCGTTCTGTGCTTGCTAATACAGACACGTGTTGTCATTCCCGCGCAGGCGGGGATCCAGGACGGACGAGCACGGTGCCCGACGAGCCCTGGATTCCCGCCTGCGCGGGAGTGACGGGTTGCATTTGTATTTGCAAGCCTACTCACGTCTGAGAACGTAGCAGCCCTGCTCCCCTTCGAGAGGGGGCGCGTGCGTGGGAAGGACGGTGCTGTGGACAACTCCGGCCCGCCCCGCTGGCGACAGACGCCGCCAGTCGGGCAGCTTCCACCCCGACCCCCGACCCCTACCGGAACAGCGGCCGCGCGTCGCGGAGGTCGTAGGCCACGCGGACCGTGGCGACCGTGAACCCGCCCGGGGCGAACCCGACGAGCCCGCCGACGACGACCCGCTCCTTGTCCAGGTTCACGATCCCCAGGCCCAGCCCGAGCGCCGGCCGGAGGAGGGCCCGGCCCTCGGCGGTCGGGACGGCCTCGGGGTCGAACGAGACCTTCGGCGTGAACTGGTCGAACACGTCCTGGTAGGCGTTCCCCAAAAAGCCGATGGCGAGCGCGTCGATCCCGTAGACCCCGAGAAAGTCCCGGATCGGCACGCGGATGCCGAGCCCGCCCGCGAGCACGTCCCGGCCCGTCAGCCGGTCCTGCTGGTAGGCCGTCGCGATCCGGTCGTCGAGGACGGGGAGGTAGTAGAACGGGATCGTCTGGGGCTGGCCGTCGTCGCCGTCGTCGGACCGGGTGACGGCCGCGAACCCCTGGAGGATGATCGTCGTCCGCCCCCGGATCGGGAGGTAGCCCACGCCCGAGAGCGAGTACCGGTTAAAGCGGAGGCCCGACCCGTCGAGCGCGTAGAACCGCCGGGCCGAGGCCGAGGCGAACGTGCCCGCGCGCGGGTACGGCCGCCAGTCGCGGAGGTCGCTCGCCACCTCGAGACCGGCCGAGAGCCCGTAGCGGTCGTCGCCGAGCACGCTCGTGACCGCGGCCTGCGAGGTCGCGTCGAGGTCGGTCAGGGCGCCTTCGCTGGCCTCGCTGATCTGGCCCGAGTAGTCGTAGAGGAACCGGAGGCCGGGCTGGACGAACAGCCCGCTGTTCCCGAGCGGGTAGGCCCCGACCCGGGCCTCGACGTCGAACGCGTCGTGGGTGATGAGGAGCGGGTCGCCGCCGCGCGCCACGAACGGGCCGATCCCGAAAAACCGCCGCCGGTTCGTCGTCGACGCCGTGCCCGAGACGAACCCGTAGACCGGGGCGTCGTACGGGTCGCCGGTGTAGAGGGCGGCCCGGACGCTCTGGAAGTGCTGCTGGAGCCGGAGGTCGACCGCGAGGTCGCTCCCCCCGCCGACGAGGTTCGAGACGCCGACGCCGCCGCCGATCCCGAACCCCCGGTTCGTCGAGTACAGCGCCGACGGCGCGAGCCGGGGCCGGAACGAGACGTCGTCGTCCTCGGCGGGGTCCCGGTACTCGGGGCGCGCGCCCACGCTGGCGGCGGCCTCGGCGGCGGCGGCCTCGGTGGCGGTCTCGGGCGGCCCGTCGAGCGTGTCGGCCGAGACCGGCGGCGTTTGGAGGAGAGCGGCGAGGGCGAGAGCGGCGACCACGGGCGGGGCGGTGGGGACGGGGGGGCTCGTACGCGGTCGGTACCTTTTCGCTCCACACCCCGGAGGTCTTAAGCCCCATGACCATCCTCGTCGTCGGCGGCGGGGGGCGCGAGCACGCCCTCGTCCACGCCCTCGCCCGGAGCCCGCGCCGGCCCCGCCTCCTGTGCGCGCCCGGGAACGCCGGGACGGCGGCCGAGGCCGAGAACGTGGCCGTCGCCGCCACCGACGTCGAAGGACTCGTGGCCCTCGCGCGCGACCGGGCCGTCGACCTCGTCGTCGTCGGGCCCGAGACGCCGCTCGTCGCCGGGCTGGCGGACCGGCTGGACGAGGCCGGCGTCCCCGTCGTCGGGCCGTCGGCGACGGCGGCGCGATTGGAGGGCTCGAAGGCATTCGCCAAGGGCGTCATGGCCCGGCACGGCGTCCCGGCGGCCGCCAGCCGCACGTTCGAGGCGCACGATCTGGACGAGGCCCAGGCCTACGTCGAGGCCCACGCCCTCCCCGTCGTCCTCAAGGCGGACGGGCTGGCCGCCGGGAAGGGCGTCGTCGTGGCCGAGACGCGGGAGGCCGCGCGCGACGCACTCGCGCAGATGCTCGAGGGCGGCGCGTTCGGGGCGGCCGGCTCGACGGTCGTCGTCGAGGAGTTCTTGGAGGGCGAAGAGGCCAGCGTGTTCGTCCTCACCGACGGCGAGGACTACGTCGTCCTCCCCCCGGCCCAGGACCACAAGCGGATCGGCGAGGGCGACACGGGCCCGAACACGGGCGGGATGGGCGCCTACGCCCCGGCCCCGGTCGTCACGCCCGACATGCTGGCGCGCGTCGAGGCCGAGGTCGTCCGGCCGACGCTCGACGGGATGCGGGCCGAGGGGCACCCGTACCGCGGCGTCCTCTACGTCGGCCTCATGATCGGCCCGGGCGGGCCCCACGTGATCGAGTTCAACTGCCGCTTTGGCGACCCTGAGGTCCAGGTCGTCCTCCCGCTCCTGGCCTCCGACCCGGTCGACCTGTTCGAGGCCGTCGCCCACGGCCGGCTGGCGGAGGTGGCGGTCGAGACGCGGTCTGGGGCGGCGGCGTGCGTCGTCCTGGCGTCGGCCGGCTACCCCGGCCCGGTCGAGACCGGCACGCCCATCCAGGGCCTCGACCCCGAACGGGACGGCGCCGTCGTCTACCACGCCGGCACGGCCCGCCAGCCGGACGGCAGCGTGGTCACGGCCGGCGGCCGCGTCCTCGGCGTGACCGGCCTGGGCGACACGCTCCAGGATGCCCTCGACGCCGCCTACGCCGCGGCCGACGGGATCGAGTTCGAGGGGAAGACGCTCCGCCGCGACATCGGACAGAAGGGGCTCCGCCGCCTCGGCGCCGCGTGACCGGCTGGACCCCCGCCCGGCCGGCGACGCCTGCCCGCCGGCGCGGCGTTGCGCCCGAGTCTCCGCCCTGGACAGGGGGGGGCTCCCCCCGCGCAGGCGCTGTTAGAGGCTGTTCGGATTCGAGTCTGGTGCCGACCCCGCCCCCTGGAGGGGGCTCCCCGCGGAGCGGGGTGGGGGTGTCCGTCGGCCCGCCCGGCCCGGGCGGACACCCTGGACCGCCCGGCCCGCCCGGACACCCTCCGCCCGCTGGCGCGGCCACCTCCCTTAAGGGAGGGGGAAAACCCAAACAGCCTCTTAGTGAGATGCCTTCACACGGCCGTGCCCCTGAGCCCTCCTCCGAGTCGTCCCCGCGAGGGCGGGAATCCAGAGTGGCGAGCGTCGGCGTGCCCTCTGTGCTCTGGACCCCCGCCTCCGCGGGGATGACGGGCAGGGGGGAGGAGTGGACGATTGTGAACCCCTCCCCTTGTCAGCGCCTGTGCGGGGGCAGGCTTCGAGCGCCGAGCCCACCCGACCGACCACCCCCGGCCCCTCTTGTCCAGGAGGGGGACTCGCTCCCCTTGTCTCCGCGCGCGCGGATCGCCAGTCCGACGCTGGCGCTCGTCGCGCTAGCGGCCGCGGCGTGTGCGGGGCCGCCGGCCGCCGAGGGCGACGTGCCGGGCCTCGTGATCGCCCGGTTCGAGGACGCTCGGGCTCTCGCGGCTGGCCCGGGCGGCGCGCTCTACGTCGTGGACGCCGGGGCCTCGACCGTCGTCGTGATCGGGCCCGAGGGCGCCGTGGCCGTGCTCGGAGGGGCGGGCGTGGGCGAGGGCGCCTTCCTC
>CAZDFV010000015.1:0-26632 GCA_964504495.1 uncultured Rhodothermales bacterium | reverse complement strand
CGCCTCCTCGCCGACGCGCTGGCGGACGCGCTCGGCGGGCCCGAGGCCTCGGCCCTGCTCCTCGACGTGCTCGCCGCGCCGGACGCCGTGCTCGGCCCCGGCGTCCGGTTCGGGTCGAAGGGCGGCGGCCTCCCGGGGCACCTCGCGTTCGCGGCGTGGGCGCAGACGCCCGACGGGCCCGACGGACGGGCGGCCGTCCTCGTCCTCGACGGCCTCCCGCTCGCCGTGTTCTACCACCTCGTCCAGACCGGCCTCGACGGCGCCCTCGTCGTCCGCCTCCTGGCCGACGACGCCTTCTTAGACACGGCCTCCGGCCGCTTCTAGACCGTGCAGACGGCGACGGCCGCCGCCAGCGCGGCGCGTGGGTCGCCCGTCGGCAGAAACTCCTGGCCGACGTAGCCCGAGAAGCCGGTCGCGGCAATCGCGCGCATGATCGCTGGGTAGAACAGCTCCTGCGTCTCGTCGATCTCGTGCCGCCCCGGGACGCCCGCCGTGTGGAAGTGGGCGATGGCGTCGACATGCTCCGTGATCGTGCGGATCAGGTCGCCCTCCATGATCTGCATGTGGTAGATGTCGTAGAGGAGGCGGAAACGGTCGGAGCCGAGGCGCTCCACGAGGTCCACGCCCCACGCCGTCGAGTCGGCCTGGTAGTCGGGGTGGTCGATCTTCGAGTTGAACAGCTCGAGGCAGAGCGTCACGCCCAGCCGCTCGGCGTCGGGGAGGATCTGCTCCAGACCGGCCGCCATCGTCTCGAGGCCCGCCGCGTCGTCCAGACCGTCGCGGTTGCCGGAAAAGACGATGAGGTGCGGCCAGCCGGCGTCGGCCGTGGCCTCAAGCTGGCGGCGGTAGGCGGGGACGAGCCACTCATGGTGCTCCGTCCGGTTCCACCCCTGGCGGAGCGGGTCGGGGATCTCGGCCGGCTGCGCGGTCATGGCGCACGTGAGGCCGTGGGCCGCGAGCATCGGCGCGTCGTCGGGCTGAACAAGCTCAACGGAGGCGATCCCGAGGTCGGTGGCGGTCTCGCACAGCGTCTCCAGCGACCAGTCCCCGAACGTCCAGCGCGTGACGGAGTGCTGGAACGAGGCCGCGCTTCGTGCTGGCCGGCTGGCGGCGGGCTCAGCCAGCGCGCCGGGCGCGCACCCGGCGAGCGGAAGCGCGGCGCCGGCGGTGCGGACGAAGTCGCGGCGCTTCACCGGAGCGACTCGACGTAGGTGATGCTCTCGCGCGCGAACGCGAGGCTGTCGCCGTCCGGCGGGTTGTCGGCCTCCATGAAGGCGTGCCGGAGCCCGGCCACGTCGGCGGCGGCGAAGATCCGCGGCCAGTCGAGCGTGCCCGCACCCACGACGGTCTGCGTCATGTCTGGCCCGGCTCCGTCCTTGACGTGCCACAGGGGGAACCGCCCGGGGTAGCGCTCGAAGACCTCGACCGGGTCGTAGCCGGCGACCTGGACCCAATAAAGATCCAGCTCGAGGACGACGAGGTCCGGGTCGAGGCGCTCGACGAAGTCGAAGTAAGCCGGCCGGTCCGTCCCGAACGTCTCGAACTCGAAGTCGTGGTTGTGGTAGCCGGTCGTGACGCCGGCGGCCTGCGAGCGCGCGCCGAGCTCGTTGAGGAGGTCCGCCAGCCGGAGGTAGCCGTCGCGGTCGGGCCGGGCGTCCGGCGGGAGCCACGGGACGACGAGAAAGTCGTGGCCGACGGACGCGGCCGTTTCGAGGGCCTCGTCGAACGTCGGGAGGCCGGCGTCCGCCATCATCTCCGAGCCCTCGACGACCTCGGCGACCATCTGGTGCGCGCTCGGCGCCCGGAGCCCGTGCGCGTCGAGGGCGGCAACGAAGGCGGACGGGTCGCGGTCGGCGTAGCCGGCGGTCTCGACCTCGTCGTAGCCGAACCGTGAGAGCATCTCCAGGACCCCGTTGACGTCGCCCGGGACGAGGTCGCGGAGCGTGTAGAGCTGGATGCCGAGCCGGTCGGGGACGCCGGCGGCGCGGGCGGCCTCGGCCACGCGGAGCGCGCCCGGCCCGAGGAGGGCGCCGGCCGCGACCGCGGCGGACGACTGGCGGAGGAATCGGCGGCGGTGCATGGGGGGGCGCGGTACACGGTACGGGGTACGTCCACGGGTACCGCGTACCCTGTACCCCGTGCCTGGCTATTCGACCGAAGGGAGGCTCCACCCGGCGCGGTAGGAGCGGGAGAGGAGGGCGGCGCCGTCGGGGTGGTTCGTGATTTCGCCGTCGAGCGATACGTCGAGCGGCTGACCGCCCCACATCGCGGCGACGCCGAGGAGCATGATCTCATTGAGGTGCGCGGCGTAGCCGAACGGACACGACACGTCCTCCTCGCCCTGGATCGCTCGGATCCAGTTGGCCTCGTGGGCGCCCATGCCGCCCTCGACCCGGGGGAGCGTCGTCGGCACGGCCTCGGCCGCGGCGACCAGGTCGTCCACGCTCCCGCCGCGCTCGACGGGGAGGAAGCGCGGGCGCTGGCCGTACGTCTCGTGCACGAGGACCCCGCGCTCGCCGACGTAGATCACGCCCCCGTTCGGGTCGAGGTCGAACCCGTCGGGCGCGCTCTCGGGCGTCGGCGGCAAGAGCCCCCCGTCGTACCACGTCATGCGGACCGGCCCGCCCGGGTCCGCCGCGCCCGCTTCCGGCCCCGCCTGGGGGAACCGCCAGCTGGTGACGGTCGCGAGCGGGTACGTCGCCTTGTCCTCGTCGCCGCCGCCCCACGGCGTGTGCCGCGTCTCGACGCGGTCGGGGCGCCCCAGGTCGAGCGCCCACACGGGGAAGTCGACGAGGTGCGCGCCCATGTCACCGAGGGATCCGACGCCGAACCCGACGAACCCGCGCCACCCGAACGGGTGGATGCCCGGCCGGTACGCCATCGGCTCGTTCGGGCCGAGGTAGACGTCCCACGCGACGCCCGCCGGCGCCGGCTCGGGCGGCGGCATCGGGACGCCCTGCGGCCACCACCCGTTCGGCCGGTTCGTCCATGCGAGGACCTCGCTCACCGGCCCGATCACGCCGGCCCGGACGACCTCGACGGCGCGGCGGCCGTCGTCGCCCGAGTGGCCCTGGTTCCCCATCTGCGTGACGAGGCCCGTCGCCTCCGTCGCCTCCGCCAGCCGCCGGCCCTCCTCGACGGTGTAGGTGAGCGGCTTCTGGAGGTAGACGTGCAGCCCGCGATCCATCGCCACGAGGGCCGCGTGCGCGTGGACGTGGTCGGGCGTGGCGATCACGACGCCGTCGAGGCCCCCCTCCGTCGCCAACAGCTCGCGGTAGTCGGCGTAGGCCGTCGCCCCGGCGTAGGCCCGCTGGAGGGCGAGCCCGCGCGTGTGGCCGTCGCCGGCCAGCCGCCGCTCGACGGCCTCGGTCACGCGGCCCATGTCCACGTCCGCGATCGCCGCGATCTGCACGTCCGGGAGGACCGCCAGCGCGGTCGCGTTTGCGGCGCCCATCCCCCCAGCCCCGATCACGCCGACGGCGACGGTGTCGCTGGGCGCGGTAAAGCCCACGCCGCCCAGCACGTGGCGCGGGACGACGAGGGGCGCGGCGGCCCCGAGCGCGGCGGCCTTGGCAAACTGGCGGCGGTTCACAGGAGGTACAGGGTACGCGGTACGGGGTACGGCCTGCGGGTACCTCGTACCCGGTACCCCGTACCCCTAGACACGCAAGTCGCCCCGCTTCATTGCCTCGACGGCGTGGTCGGCGGCGCGGGCGGTGAAGGCCATGTAGGTGAGGGACGGGTTCTGGCAGCCGGCCGACGTCATGAACGCCCCGTCGGTGACGTAGAGGTTCGGGATCTCGTGGACTCGGTTGAAGGCGTCCACGCACCCCGTCGCGGGCGTGGCGCTCATCCGGGCCGTTCCCATCTCGTGGATCCCCTCGCCGAGCCGGTACGGCTGCTCAAACGTGCCGACGTTCTGGGCGCCGGCGGCCTCGAGCATCTCGGCCCCGTCGGTCTTCATCCCCTCGCGCATCCGCATCTCGTTCTCTCGGATCGAGCCGACGATGCGCGGGATCGGGACGCCCCAGGCGTCGACCTCGTCGGTCAGCTCGACGCGGTTGTCGTCGTAGGCGAGGACCTCGCCGAACGGGTACATCGTGAAGCTCCACTGGCCCGGCTGGCGGAGGCTCTCCTTGAGCGCGACGCCCACGCCCGGCTGGCCGGCCCCGCGGCTCCACCCGGCCCGCCCCGAGCCGCCCTGGTAGCCGTAGCCCCGCACGAAGTCGCGCTGCGAGGACGGCTCCCACGGGAGGTTCTGGAAGCGCGGGATGTAGATCCCGTTCGGGCGGTTCCCGTAGACGTAGCGGTCCTCGAACCCCGGGATCTCGCCGTAGGCGCCCACCTTGAAGTGGTGGTCCATGATCCCCCGGCCGAGCAGGCCCGACTGGTTGCCCAGCCCGTCGGGGAAGCGCGGGGTCTTCGTGTTCATCAAGATCACGGCCGACCCGATCGCGCTCGCGTTGAGGAACACGAGGCCGGCCTCGAACACCATGTCCTCCTTCGTCTCCCGGTCCACGACGCGGACGCCGGTCACGCGGTCCCGCTCCTCGTCGTAGACGAGCGAGTGGACGATGGAGTTGGGCCGGAGCGTCATCCGGCCGGTCGCGGCGGCGGCGGGGAGCGTGGTCGAGAGCGAGCAGAAGTAGGACCCGGCTGAGCACCCCCGGTCGCACGGCCCGCAGTAGTGGCAGGCCGCCCGGCCGTTGTGGTTCTGCGTGAGGATGGCCGTCCGCCCGGCGGTCATCACGCGCCCGTCGAAGTCGCGGGCGATCGCCTCCTGGACGTGGCGCTCGACGGGCGTGAGCGGCATGGCCGGGAGGAAGTCGGAGTCGGGGACCTGGCGGAGCCCGCGCGGCTCGCCCGAGATGCCCGCGAACCGCTCGGCGTAGGTGTACCACGGCTCGATCTCGTCGTAGCCGACGGGCCACGGCGTCCCGCGCCCCTCGCGCGCGTTGGCCTCGAAGTCCATCGGGCTCAGCCGGTAGCACTGGCGGCCCCACATGATCGACCGGCCGCCGGTGTGGTAGCCCCTCACCCAAAGGAACTCCTCAGGGCTGTCGTCCTCGGCCGTTTGGTACGGGTGGTCTAGGTCGTCGACGTACCAGTGGGCCGTGTTCTCGTTGTACGGGCCGGCCTTCGACTGGCGGAACTGGCGGGCCTCGGCGTGGCGGCGGTCGCCGCGCCCGCGGAACGGGGTCTCCCAGGGCGGCCGGTGCTCGGTCGGGTAGTCCCCGTGCTCGACGTTCCGGCCGCGCTCGAGGACGAGGACGCTCAGCCCCTTCTCAGTCAGCTCCTTGGCAGCCCAGCCGCCGGAGATGCCCGAGCCGACGACGATGGCGTCATACCGCTCGCCCCCGGTCTGGACGTTGATGGTCCGGGCCTTCTCGACGACGGGGGGTGCCGCGGTGCCGTGGGAGTGTTGCATGGTGGGGTACTAGGTACAGGGTACGCGGTGCGGGTGGGGTGGGGGGCTCGCGTACCTCGTGCCGAGTACCCCGTGCCCTCCCGTCACGCCCAGGCCCGGCCGATCTCGGCGAGCGGGACGTCGGGGTCGTAGCGGCCCATGACGGCGTTGTACTGGAGCTCCTCCGTGGCCCCGGCCTCGGACGTGTAGTAGCCGGCGACGGTGAGCTCCTTGAGCTGGCGGTAGAACGAGGGCCCGGCCTCGGCCGGCGCCCGGTCGACCTCGTTGCCCAACTCGTCGACCTCGCGGGCGCCCATCGACTCCTCGTCGTCGGGGAGCTCGGGCGTGCGCGCGTCGTCGTCCTGGGCGGCGCCGAGGTCGCCCTGGAGGCCGGCCACCTCGCGTTCTTCTTCCTCGCCCGCCTTGTACATGCCCTCCTGAGCGCTCTCGGCCACGTCGCCGTCGGCGGCGTCGGCGGCGGGGATCTCGGGGTCGTCGAACTCGCGGGCGTCGAGGTCCGCGACGTAGGCCATCTGCGCCTCCGGGTCGAGGGCGACGAACGAGCCGCCCTCGGCCTCGGCGTCAACGTCGGCCAGCCCGGCGAGGAACCGGTCGCGCTCGTCGGGCGCGTACCACTCGCTCAGCATGAGGTCCACGAACTGGGGCACGCCGGCCTCGGCGGCGCCCGGCGTGTCGGTCGGGGGGAGGATCTGGTCGACGAGGGCCGCGAGCGTCCGCTGCTGGTCGGCCCCGAGCGTCTGGTAGGCGTAGTCGTCGCCCGGCGTGCGGCACCCGCTGAGGAGGGCCGGGGCGAGCGGGGCCGTGGCGACCCCGCCGAGGGCGAGCCCGATCCGGCGGAGGGCCGAGCGGCGGCCGATCGTGGTGTCGAACATGGGGACGTAGGGCGTGGAGCGGAAGACGCGGTGCGGCCGTCGAGATTGCGCCGCGGGCGGACGCGCCGCTCAGGTCACGGCCGGGACGCCGGCCTCGGCGGGCGAGAGCGGCGTGCTCGGGGCGTCGGCGTGGGGCGTGCCGGTCTCGGCCGAGCGGTCCACGCGGTCGTGGAAGAGGACGATGAACAGGACGAGGACGACCCCGGCGAAGGCGGCCGGGATCCACCAGAACTGGGTCCACTCGGCGAGCGGGAGTATCTCGCGGCCGCCGAGGAACCCGTTGTAGACCTCGCCCGCGACCTGCGCCCCGATGAGCATCCCGACCCCGTACGTCACGAGCACGAGGAGCCCCTGGGCCTGTCCGCGGACGGCCGGGGTGCTCTTTTTCTCGACGTAGATCTGGCCGGTCACGAAGAAGAAGTCGTAGCAGATGCCGTGGAGGAGCACGCCCCCGACGATCATCCAGGTCACGGCCTCCGGCGCCGCCAGCGCGAAGAGCGCGTAGCGGACGACCCACGCGAACATCCCGGCCGCGAGCATCCACTTGACGCCCCACCGGACGAACAGGAGCGGCATGACGAGCATGAACACGATCTCCGAGACCTGCCCGAGCGACTGCGTGGCGGCGATGTTCTCGAACCCCGTCGCCGTGAGGAAGAGCTGCGTGAAGTTGTAGTAGGCCGCGAGCGGGATGCAGAGGAGGAAGCTGGCCGCGAGGAAGATGTAGAACGGCCGGCTCCCGAGCTGGCGGAAGGCGTCGACGCCGGCGATCGAGGCCACCGACACCGGCTCACCCTTGGCGACGGGCGGTGTGTTGGGGAGCGAGAAGGCGAAGAAGCCGAGCACGATCGAGAACGCGCCGGTGAGGTAGAGCGGCCACGCCGTCGCCTCGGCCGTCACGCCCAGGACCGGGCTCATGACGAACGAGATTGCCAGCCCGGCCACGATCCACCCAATCGTCCCGAACACGCGGATGACGGGGAACTCCTTCTCCTGGTCCTCCAGTTGCTCGAACGCGATCGTGTTCGAGAGGCCCAGCGTGGGCATGTAGCAGAGGTTGTAGGCCAGGAGCGCGAGGATGAAGACGGTCGGGTTCCCGATCAGGGACGGCGCCGCCAGCATAAAGACGCCGCCGAGCAGGTGGAGCACGCCGAACACCTTCTGCGCCGCGAAGTAGCGGTCGGCCACGAGCCCCAGGAAGAACGGGGCGACGATCGCGGCGACCGGGTTCACGGTGTACGGCCAGTGCGTGAGGTCGCCCAGCCCCTCGGCCGCCATGTAGACGGCGACCGTCGTGTACCACGCGCCCCAGACGAAGAACTCCAGGAACATCATGGTGCTCAGCCGAGCCTTGATTCCCGTCATGGCAGGTGCGGGTTAGAGGGAGCGGATGCGGACGCGGCGAACGTAGAGCGTGTCGCCGTGGTCCTGGAGCCCGACGAGCCCGGCCCGGCGCGTGCCGTAGGCCGGGAACTCGTCGGCGTTGCGGAACTTGCTGACCGCCAGCCGGGCGTCCCACTCGGGCGACCCCTGGCGGGCGTCGACCACGCGCTGGCCGTTCAGGGTGTGCGTGATGCGCTCGCCCTCAGCGCGGATGCGCGTTGTGTGCCAGACGCCGCCCTGGGCGGGCGCGGCGGCCTCCGGCACGTAGAGGTCGTAGAGCCCGCCGGCCCGGTGCGAGGGGTACTGCGCGTCGGGGTGGCAGGTGTCGTCGAGGATCTGGGATTCGAGCGAGGTCCGCCAGATGGGCGCGAGGTCGGCGTCCTCCTCGCCGCGGTAGAAGACGCCCGAGTTGCCGCACGCCTGGACCTTCCACTCGACCTCCAGCTCGAAGTCGTCGTAGGGGCCGCCCGGCGCGACGAGGTCGGCGTCCCACGGGCCGCCGTCCGGCGTCAGCGTCATGGCGCCGTCGACGACGCTCCATTTGTCGGGCAGCGTGTCGGTGGCGTAGCCGGTCCAGCCGGTGAGCGTCTCGCCGTCGAACAGATCGGTCCAGCCCTCGCCCTCCGTGAGCCCGTCCGATCCGCCCGTTGCCATCTCGGCCCCGCCGCAGCCGGTCAGGCTGGCGATGGCGACGAGCAGGAGGAGGCGGGTCACGACGGCCGTTAACAGACGGTGAAGTCCCGAATATAGGGGCACCGTCCGGCCGGTGAAAGCGCTTCCCGGCGCCCTCCCCGAGCCCAAGACCGTGGCCCTGGAGACCGCCAGCCGCCCGTCTCTCGCTTACACCCGGCGGGCGACGAGCTCGATCTCGACGACGCCGTTTCCAGCCCCGCGGCCGGAGAACGTCCCCCTGATGCGGCCGGGGTCGGTCTCCGTGAGGTCCCCGACCAGCGTGCCCTGGAACGGCGGGAGCGTGAACCGGAGCTCGAGCTGGACGAGCGTGTCGATAAACGAGCCGCTGATCACGGTGAACTGAACGAGCTCGTCGGGGAGCGTGTACTCGCCCCGGCCGGTGATCGTCATGCCCGTGTCGGTCAGGCGGAACTCGACGGGGTAGGTCACCGAAGTGTCGTTCCGGTCGATGATCACACCCTCCCACGTCCCCGTGAGGCCGATCGCGTCGGACCCACTGTCGCACGCGGGGAGGACGGTGAGGGCGGCGAGGACGAGGCCCAGGGATGCGAGGCGGCGGAGCATGTGCCGGGGGAGGGGGGCGCCGAAGCTACTCGCCCGCGCCGCCGGCACCGGCCTGTGCCGTGGGCTGCGGGGTGCTGGCGGCGGCCACGGCCGGGCGCCGCGTCGTCAGCCGCTCGACGTGGAGCTCGCCCACGCCGCGCCCCTGCTCGGCCCCGCGCCAAGCGGCCATCGGGTAGTGGATGCCCCCGTAGATCCGACTGACCGCGGCCTCGTCGGCCGCCTCGCGGAACGACCCGAAGTCGCGGACGGGGAGCCCGTAGGCCACCTCCGTCGTGTCACTGAAGGCGAACGGCTCGCCGTAGAGGTCCGTCAGCGCCTCGGCGGCGGCGGCCGAGATCACGCTGTGGCCGCTCGTGTACTCGGGGAACGGGGGCGTCTGGAGAAGGGGGGCCCACGTCTCGTCGATGTGCTCGTTGATGACCGTCTCCGGCCGGACGAGCCGGCTCCGGTACTTCTCGTCCCACACGCTGATAAAGCCGTCCGCGAGCGCGAGCGCCGTGCGGACGTACGCCTCGGCCGCCTCGCCGAAGGCGTCGCCGCGCTGGCGGCTGGCGACGGCGGCGATCCCCATCCAGTGGCCGCCCGGCGTGAGCTTCTTGGTCGCGAACATGGCGTGCCCGCGGAGGTGCATCGTGTACGGGTTGCAGTCCCAGAACGAGGCGATCTCGCGCTCCTCGGCCGTCAGATCCTGCGTCACGCGGTAGACCTCGTCGACCTCGGCGCGGAACGGGCTGCCCGGGTCGAGCGAGTACGGGGGCGGGGGTTCGGGCTTGAACTGGGCGGCCGAGTCGAGGACGAACGGGCGGAGCGTGCCCCAGTTGGGCTCGATGGCATCCATGTAGGCCGGCGGCGTCGGCTGCCACGTGCCGGGCTCGCCGGTCACGGTGTAGGCCGGGCCGCTCCGCGTCTGGGCGTACCGGTCCTCGGCCGCCCACGCCAGGACGTGCTGGGCGACGGACTCGCCGTAGGCCCGCGACCGCTCCGCCAGCCGGCGCCCGAGCCCGGCCTCGCGCAGCCGCTCGTCCGTGGCCGCGCGGTAGGCGGCGACGTCCTCGTCCGAGAACGTGAGCGCCTCGGCCACGACGAGCGCGGCGTGGACGGCCGCCGTCGGCCCGTGCACCGGCCCGTCCTCGGGCGGAGCCGGGGGCGCCTCGAAGTCGCGGAGCTGGCCCGCAAGGGAGACGAGGTCCGGCTCGGTCGGGACGAGCGCCTCCCAGGCGGCGACGGAGACGTAGGCGTAGGCGCGCGCCGCCTGGGGCGGACTGAAGATGTCGTGCGTCATCACGTCCGTCATCCGCCACACCGCCCCGTGAAGCAGCTCCGGGTCGGACGCCTCGACCGGAGCGACCCCCTCGGCCGACCGGCTCTCGGCCGACAGGCACCCGACGGCGCCCGCCACCAGCGCGACGAGGACGAGGGCGACGGGGACGAGGCGGTTCATCGGTCGAGGGTCAAGACGCATCCGGTTGGACCACCATAATATGCGTGTAAGCGCTTACGGACGCAACTGCCCGGCCCCGCTGGCGGGGGCTTCTGCCGAGGGCCAACGAGGAGGCCGAGACCGTCGTGCCCGCCCGTCGCCTAGCGCGCGGCGATCTCGGGGCGGCCGGCGCGGAGGATCTGGAGCGGGCCGTCGTTCCGTGCGGCGACGAGGAGCCGGAACCCGTCGCCGGTCCGGAGCCAGCGGAGGGCGCGGATCTCGCCGTCGAGGACGAGCCCGGTGTCTAGGCCCGCAGGCATCAACCCATCGTTCCCGCCGCGGAGGACGAGCCCGTAGCCGGCGTCGTACCGGCCCCGGTCGGGGCGGACGCCCAGGAGCCCGCCGCCGAGCGCGAGGTCCGTCCGCCCGTCGCCGTCGAGGTCGTCGGCGAGGAGGGCGTAGACGGGCTCGATCTGCGCGACGGGCGGGAGGGGGCGGAGCGTGAAGCGGCCGGCCCCGTCGTTCAGGGCGACGGCGTTCGCGAACGTCGTTGCCTCTAGCGTCTCGGCGTCGCGGGCGCGTGCGCCGAACAGGTCCTCGGCCGTCCGCGCGCCGAACGCGGTGAACGTCGGGAACCGCTGGCGGAGCTCGGGGAACTGCTGCTGGAGCACGCCGACCGTGGCGAACGGGTAGTCCGCCCCGTCGCGCCACGTCGTGAGGACGCCGTCGAGCTGGTCGTTCTCGTCGAAGTCGGCGAGGAGGAGGCGGGCCGGGCGCTCGGCCGTCGCCCGGATGCGGGAGTTGAGGCCGAGGTTGCCGAGCGCGAGGTCGGTGTCGCCGTCGCCGTCGAGGTCGGCGGCTTCGAGCGCCGTCCACCAGCCGGTCGCATCCGCCAGCCCGACGTCGAGCGGGCGGAGGCCGTCCGGGGCGTTGCGGAAGACGGTCGGGGCCATCCACTCGCCCGCGAGCGCGAGGTCGTCGCGGCCGTCGCCGTCGAGGTCGGCCCAGGCGGCGGCCGAGACCATCCCCACGCGCTCCACGTCGGGCGCGACCTCGGCCGTCACGTCGCGGAACCGGCCGCGGCCGTCGTTCTCCAAGAGCGCGCTCCGGGCCGGCCGGCCGTAGGCGCGCGGGACCACGCGGCCGCCGACGAACAGGTCGGTGTCGCCGTCGCCGTCCCAGTCGGCCGGGGCCACGGTCCCGGTGTGGACGAACAGGTCGGGGAGGGCGCCGGCCGGGGCCTCCCGGAACCCGCCGGCCCCGTCGCCGAGGTAGAGCCGGTCGCGGATCTCGTCGGCCTCGCCGCGGAACTCGTTGCCGGCCGTCCCCACGTAGAGGTCGAGGGCGCCGTCGCCGTCGGCGTCGAAAAAGACCGCCGCGACGTCCTCGGCCGCGCTGTCGGCCGCCCACGGGCCCGGCGCCGGCTCCAGCACGCCGGCCGCCGTCTGGCGGAACAGGACCGAGCGCTGGTCGCGCGCCCCGCCGACGAACAGGTCGTCGCGGCCGTCCCCGTCCACGTCGGCCACGGCGAGGGCGGGGCCGAGGCGCGAGAGCATGTGCGGCATCAGCCGCTCCCGGTTAAAGTCGACGAAGGCGTTCTCCGTGTGCCGCCAGTCGGGCGCGACCTCGGCCGTCACGTCCTCGAAGAGGGGCGCGGCGGCGCGGGGCGCGGGCGCCTCCTCGGCCGGCCCGGCCTCCGACTGGCGGAGCGTGAGGGCGCCGGCCGGCACGTCCGTCAGCGTCTGCACGCGGCCGTCCGGCCACGTCACCTGGACCGCCGCGGCGCGGTCGGCCCCGCCCAGCCCGACGACGAGCCGCGGGTCGACGGACGACAGGAACCCGCGCGTGGGGAACGCCTCGGCCGTCTGCTCCAGACCCTCCGTGCGGACCGTGACGCGCGCGCCGACGCCACCGGTGTTCGCGCCGTCGCCCTCGAGCGTGACGACGAGCGCCGTCGCCCCGCGCTCGGCCGCCGTGTTCTGATAGATCGACGCCGGCGCGTTCACGTTGTTGACGACGAGGTCGAGGTCGCCGTCGTTGTCCAGGTCGGCCGTGGCGGCGCCGTTCGAGAACCCGGCCTCGCCCAGCCCCCACGCCGCCGTGGCCTCCTCGAACCGCATGGCGCCGACGTTCCGAAACGCCTCGTTCGGGATCGCCACCTGCGGCATTTTTTGCAGGAGGTCGAGGTTCTCCTCGCTCATCCCGGCCGCGAGGTCGTTCTGGATGGCCCCGCCCGAGACGAAGTTGATGTAGTCGAGGTCGTTCGGCCGGCGCCAGATCCCGTTCGTGACGTAGAGGTCGCGACGGCCGTCGAGGTCGAGGTCGGCGAGGAGCGCCGACCAGCTCCAGTCGGTGGCCTCGACGCCCGCCAGCGGGGCCACGTCCGAGAACCGGGGCATCCCGTCCGGGCCGAGCCCGCGGTTGATCTGGACCGTGTTGCGTGCCACCTGCGGGCCGTACCCGATCGACTGCTTGAACTGGGCGAGGTCGTAGGTGTCGTCGCCAGCCGAGGTCTGGCGGATGGCCTCGCGGCGCGGGAGCATGTCGAGCACGACGAGGTCGGGCCGGCCGTCGCCGTCGAGGTCGCCGGCGTCGGCGCCCATCGAGAACCGTGATGCGTGGCGGAGCGCGGTCCCGGACACCTCGCGGAACGTGCCGTCCCTGTTGTTGAGGTAGACGAAGTCGTTCTCGTGGAAGTCGTTGCCCACGTAGAGGTCGGGCCAGCCGTCCCCGTCGAGGTCGCTCGCGACGACGGAGAGGCCGTAGCCGGAGAGCCCGCTCACGACCCCGGCCTCCTCCGTGACTTCGACGAACCGGGCCGCGCCCGCCCCGCCCTCGTTCCGGTAGAGCCGGTCGCCCGAGCGCTCGTCGCGCTGGCGGGTCTGCTCGGGCCGCGCGTACGTCCGGTCCGTGTGGACGGCGTGGTTGAGGAGGTAGACGTCGAGGTCGCCGTCGCGGTCGTAGTCGAAGAACGCGGCCTGCGTCCCGAACCCCTCGAAGTCGAGCCCGACCTCGGCCGCCGCCTCGCGGAACCGCGGGACGCCGTCCGGCCCCGGCCCCTCGTTCAGGAACAGCTCGTTCCGGCCGCGCCGGTCGCGGAAGCCGCCGAGCGCGCTCACGTACAGGTCGAGCCGCCCGTCCCCGTCCACGTCGGCCAGGGTCACGCCGGTCGTCCAGTCGCTCGTGCCGGCCACGCCGGCCGCCTCGGTCACGTCCTCGAACCGGAGCGGCCCGTCCGGCTCCGTCCGGTTGAGGTAGAGGGTGTTCGGGCCCTCGTTCGCCGTGAAGTAGAGGTCCGGGAGCCCGTCGCCGTCGAGGTCGCCCGCGGCCACGCCGCCGCCGTTGTAGTAGTAGAGGTAGTTGAGGACGTTGAACGCCGGCCCCTCCTCGAGGTCGTTCGTGAACGTCACGCCGGTCTCCTGCGGGCTCAGACTCCGGAACAGCGGGTCCTCGCCGCTGCACCCGCTGGCGACGAGCGCCGCCAGCGCGGCGAGAACGGAGGTAGGGGCGAGCTGTCGAAGAAGCATGGAGAGGGTGCGGTCCTTCAAAAAGAGTCATTCCCGCGAAGGCGGGAATCCAGGGAGGGCGAGCGTGTGTCCTCGCCTCCGGTGACGGAGAGGCGAGACGGTTCTCTACCGGTCGGTCGCACTCGCGTCAGCGCCTCGCACCAATCGGCGTACAGGTCGCGCCACGCCGGGTTCTCCGTTTCAATCAGCCGGAGCTTCCACGCGCGGTTCCACCTCTTGACCTGTTTCTCCCGCCGGATCGCGTCCTGGACGTCGTCGTGGGCCTCAACGTAGACGAGCCGATGGACACCGTACTGCTGAGTAAACCCCGCCGCCTCCCCGCGCCGGTGCTCGCCCACGCGCCGGACGAGGTCGCTCGTCACGCCGGTGTAGAGCGTTCCGTTGCGCCGGCTGGCAAGGAGGTAGACGAAGCCGGGCTTGGGCATCGAGCGGCTGGCGGAGCCTACGCGTCCTGGATCCCCGTCTGCGCGGCAGGGCCGGTAGAGTCTTCGCGGAGTACAGAAATCCGTGTCGTCGTTCCCGCGCAGGCGGGAATCTAGGAAGGCCGAGCACGGCGCCGCGCGGGTCCTGGATTGGCTGACGCCGACGCTTCGCGGTCCCGCCTGCGCGGGAATGACGTGGGTTGTTCGTTCAGCAGTTGTAACAGCACCGAGAACGCGCCAGCCCTGCCGCCTTCGTGGGGGTGGGCTCGTCCGACTGGCGCTGCAGTGCTCACCCGTCTGGATTCCCGCCTGCGCGGGAATGACTGAGGGGGAGAGGTCGGGAAGCATCCGCTACCGGCTGGCGACGGCGGCGGGCGTGAGGGAGAAAATCTGGGGCGCGTCGTCGTTCTTGACGGCGACGACGAGCGGCCCGCCCGGCGTCTCGACGCGGACGAGGCGGCGCGTCTCGCCCGGCACCCGCAGCCCGCTCTGGGCGCCCGGGACGGCCCAGAATCCGCCGCGCCCGTCGCCCCGCAGGAAGACGCCGGTTGACGACACCTGCCGCCCAAGGTCAGGCTTGAGGCCGTCGCGGTTGCCGGCGAGGAGGACGTCGAGCCGGCCGTCCCCGTCGAAGTCGCCGGGGAGGACGGCCGACATCGGCGCGAGCTGGGCCTCGAACGGGAGACTGCGCACGGCCCACGTCCCGTCTCCCCGGTTCTCGACGAACACGGACGCCAGCCGCTCGGCGGTCGAGAGCTCGGCGCGGCCGAGCTGCTCGGGCGTGAACAGGTCCTCGACCGTCTTGCCGACGTAGTCGGCGTGGGCGAGGTACTCACGCTTGAGGGCCGAGAGCTGGCGCGTGAGGTCCTGGCGGAGCGCGAACGGGAGGCTCCGGCCCCGGTTGTAGACCGAGAGGATCGGCTCGGTCTGGCCGTTCGCGTCGAAGTCGCCGACGTGGAGGCGGAGCGGCTCCTCGGCGCTCGCGCGGAGGCGGCTGTTGAGGCCCCAGTTCACCGCGACGAGGTCGAGGTCGCCGTCACCGTCCCAGTCGGCGGCGGCGAGGCGGTTCCACAGGCCCTCGGTGCCGGCGATGGGGGAGGGGGCAAACCGGCCGCCCTCGTTCGTCCAGACGGTGAGCGGGCGCCATTCGCCGGCCGTGACGAGGTCGAGGTCGCCGTCGCCGTCGGCATCGAGGAAGAGAGCGTCGGCGAGCATACCGGCCTCGTCCAATCCGGGTGCCGTGCCGCGCGTGACGTCCACGAAGCGGGGCTCGCCCCCACGGCTGTCGTTGCGGAGGAGCGCACTCCGCGGGACCGTCCCGTACGCCCCCGGCACCACGCGCCCGCCGACGAACAGGTCGGTGTCGCCGTCGCCGTCCCAGTCGGCCGCCGTGACGGGGCCGGTGCTCTCGGCCGTGGCGGGGACGGCCCCGTCGGGCGCCGCCGCTAGCCACCCGGACCCGTCGTTGAGGTAGAGCCGGTCGCGGAGCGCCGGCGCCCCGGCCTCCACCTCGTACCCGCCGGACCCCACGTAGAGGTCGAGGTCGCCGTCGCCGTCGGCGTCGAGAAACGCCGCGCCGACGTCCTCCGTCGCCGCGTCCGCGTCGAGCGCCGGCTGGTCAGTCGGGACGAACCGGCCGGCACGCTGAACGAAGACGGCGCCGGCCTGGCCGAACGCGCCGCCGAGGAACAGGTCGTCGAGCCCGTCCCCGTCGAGGTCGCCCACGGCCACGGCCGGCCCCTCGCGCGAGCGCATCCACGGCATCAACACCTCCCGGTCGAAGTCGACGGCGGGGTTCTCCACGTGCCGCCAGTCGGGCGCGACCTGGGCCGTCACGTCGCGGAACGGACCGGCAGCAGCGGGAGCGACCACGAGCGGGCGGTCGGCGTCGGCCGCCTCCGACTGGCGGAGCGTGAGGGCGCCGGCTGAGACGTCGTCGAGGACTTGCACGCGGCCGTCCGGCCACCGGACGACCACGGAGTCGGCGGCCTCGGCCTCGCCCAGCCCGACGTGGAGGACCGGCTCCACGCTCGACTGGAACCCCCGCGTCGGGACGGCCTCGCGGACCTGGGCGCGCCCGCCCGTCCAGACCGCCAGCGCGGCGCCGATCCCGCCCGTGTTCCGGCCCTCGCCCTCCAGCGTCACGCGGAGCGACCGGCGCTCGGGGAACCGCTGGGCGGCCCCGTTCAGGTAGACGCTCGCCGGCGCATTCACGTTGTTGACGACGAGGTCGAGGTCGCCGTCGCCGTCGAAGTCGGCCGTGGCCGCGCCGTTGGAGTAGCCGGCCTCGCCCAGCCCCCACTCCGGGGCGCGCTCGAAGGCGAGGCTGTCGCCGGTGCCCACGTTGCGGAAGGCGAGGTTCTCGAGCGGTGACTGCGGCATGGCCCGCGTCAGTTCGAGGAAGTCGACGCCGTCGCCGGTCGCGACGGCCTCGCGCGTCTGCGTGTCGGCGAGGAAGGCGATGTAGTCCTGGTCCGTCACGTCCCGCAAGATGCCGTTCGTGACGTAGAGATCGGGTCGGCCGTCGAGGTCGAGGTCGGCAAAGAGCGGGGCCCAACTCCAGTCGGTGTCGGCCACGCCGGCGACCGAGGCGATCTCCGAGAACGAGGGCGTGGCTCCGGGCGCGCCGTCCGCGTTGTTCCGCTGGAGCGTGTTCCGCATGAACTGGTGGTGGTAGCCCTGCTCCACCTTCGCCCGGTACAGGTTGTGGCCCTCGTAGGCCGAGGCCTGCTTGAGCCGGTCGTCGTCCCACGGGAGCATGTCGACGACGAACACCTCGGGCCGGCCGTCGCCCGTGAGGTCGGCCATGTCGGCGCCCATTGACGAGAGGCTGATCGTGGGCATCGCCTCTTCCAAGACCTCCTCGAACGTCCCGTCGCCCCGGTTCCGGTAGAGGTAGTCGCGCTCGAAAAAGTCGTTGGAGACGTAGATGTCGAGATGCCCGTCCCCGTCCACGTCACCCAGCGTGACGCCCAGTCCGAAGGCGATCTCCGACCCGTAGATGCCGGCCTCCTCGCTCACGTCGGTAAACCGCGGGGCCTCGCCCGGGGCCGCGTCGTTCCGGTAGAGCCGGTCGCCGCCCCGGTCGTTCCGCTCGCCGCGGATGTTGCGGAGCCCGAACGACGTGACCGGCCGGAACGAGTTGTTGAGGACGTAGAGGTCGAGGTCGCCGTCGGCGTCGTAGTCGAAAAAGGCGCCGTGCGTGGACGTCCCCTCGTCGGCCACGCCCCACGCCTCGGCCACGTCGCGGAAGCGGGGGACGCCGTCCGGCCCCGGGCCTTCGTTCAGGAACAGCTCGTTCGCGCGGCTGTCGCCGTCCACGTTGCCGGCGTTGGAGACGTAGAGGTCGAGCCGGCCGTCCCCGTCCACGTCGGCGACGGAGACGCCGGTGCTCCAGGCGTGCGTGCCGGCGACGCCGGCCGCCTCGGTCACGTCCTCGAACCGGATCGCGCCGCCCGGCTCGGTCCGGTTGAGGAAGAGCTGGTTCGGGCCCTGGTTGGCCGTGAGGTACACGTCCGGCCGGCCGTCCCCGTCGAGGTCGCCCACGCCGACCCCGCCGCCGTTGAAGAAGTTGCGGTAGGTAAAGACGTTCACCTCCTGCGACTCCTCGATCCGGTTCTCGAAGTCGAGGCCGGTCTCGCTCGCCGGGAGCGACGCGAAGAGGGGGTCCGGCCCGGTGTCGCACCCGGTCACGGTCCAGCCGGCGAGCGCGAGCGCCGCGCTGGCGGCGGCCGAGCGCCAGCGGGGGGGGGACGGGCGGGAGCGCACCGGGAGCGTCACGGGTGGGGGCGGTCGGAACGGGACGGCGCGGCGCCGTCGTGCGCCGGGGGCCGGTCTCGGAGGGGCCTACGCAAAGGGAGCCCCGCCGCGGCCGACGGGGCTCCCTCGTGGGGTGGGGCGGGGGCTAGCCGCCGTAGCCCGCGTTCTGCGTCAGCGTCCCGTCCGAGGCGTCGATCTGCTGCTGCGGGATCGGGAAGAGCACCCGGTACCCGGCCGTCTCGTTCTTGAACGACCACGGCCGCGTGAACAGGTTCGTCGTGCCGCCGCCGAACTCGTCGATCGACGGGTCGGCGCGGATCAGGTCCTGGCGGCGCTTGGCCTCGTAGGTCATCTCGTAGAGCCGCTCGGTGAGGATCGTCCCGGCGTCGACGGACGTGAGGAGCTCGGGGCCGTCGTCCTCCCCGTCGTCGTCGGTGTCCTCGCGGAGCCGCTCGCGGAGCGCGTTGAGGTCGTCGAGGGCGCCGTCCTCGTCGTCCATCTCGAACCGGGCCTCCGCACGGATGAGGTACATCTCGCCGAGCCGGAAGTAGGGGTAGTCGTTCGAGTGGTTCCCGTTGTCGGCCGGCGTGTAGTCCGGGTCCGGGAAGAACTTGACGATCCGGACGCCGCCGCCCTCGTTCGTGTTCTCGACGCCCCCGGGGAAGTCGGTCGTGAAGATGAGCGGGTCGCCCTGGCGGTTCTCGATCGGCTCGCCCGTGTCGTAGTTGATGGCCTGGCCCTGGGCGAAGATGCCGATCCGGGGGTCCTCGTCGTCGAAGGCGTTGTAGGTCTCCGCGATCGTGGCGAACCCGTTCCAAGCGCCCCCGGCGAACGAGTTGTAGTGGAGGCCCCGCATGGGGAAGCTGAGCCCGAACCCGTTCTCGGCGAGGTGCTGCACGACGAAGACGAACTCCTCGGTGTCCTCGTTGTCGGCCGAGAACATCTGGAACCAGGCGTCGGCGCCCTGGACGAGCTCGTACGGCCCGTCGATGACGCGCGTCGCGGCCTCCTCGGCCTCCTCCCACATCTCGCGGCCGCGCACCAGCCCGGCGTCCGTCACGGTCCCGGTAAAGACCGGGGCGTTGAGGTAGAGGTTGGCGAGCAGGGCGTCGACGGCCCCCTGGCTCATCCGGCCGCCATTCCCGGCGCCGGCGACGGGGAGCGCGTCGCGGGACGCGAGGAGCTCGGCGACGACGAAGTCGAAGACCTCCTCCCGTGAGCTCTGCGGGGCCGGGTTGTCCGGGTCCACGACGAAGTCCTCGGGCGGGGAGCCGGGCTCCGGCGCCAGGATCGGGACGCGCCCGAAGAGGTCGAGGAGCGTGTAGTAGTAGAACGCCCGGAGCGCCCGGACCTCCGCGGTGAAGAGCTCCTCGTTCGCCACGTCGAGCGTCGAGAAGTCGCTGAGGAGGGCGTTGGCCCGGGCGATCCCGGTGAACGACTGGACCCAGGCCCCGTTGAGGTCGGTCAGCGTCGGCGTCCACGACTGGCGGTGCATCTCGAGCCACCGGCCGCCGTCGGCCCAGTCGGACCCGCGCGTCGGGACGATCGTCTCGTCGGACGAGACCTGGCTGAGGTTGTGGTACTCCCAGAGCGTCGTGCGGAGCTGGGCGTAGACCGGCGAGACGGCGGCCAGGACCTCGGCGTCGGTCCGGTAGAAGTTCTCGGGGTTGACCGTGCTGAACGGGTCGACGGTGAGGTCGGTGCAGGCCGCGAGCCCGAAGGCCGGGGCCGCCAGCGCGACGAGGGCGAGGGCCCGCCGGGCTCGCTTGGTGAGGGGGAACGTCATCGGTTTGGGGGGAGGTGCGGGGGCGCCGGGGCGCGGGCGGGGTCTAGAGGCCGAGGTTGACGCCGATCGAGAACGTCCGGGCCTTCGGGTACGTGAGGTAGTCGATCCCGATGGCGCTGATGTCGCCGACGGCCGCGTTCGTGTTCACCTCCGGGTCGAGCCCGGAGTAGGGCGTGATCACGAACAGGTTGTTCCCCGTCACGAAGATCCGGGCGGCCCGGACCTGCGGGATAAACCGGCCGACGCCGTACTCGAACGTGAGCTGGTCGAGCCGGAAGAACGAGGCGTCCTCGACGTAGCGCGACGAGTAGATCGCGGCGGCTCCGAGGTCCTCGTCCGGGTCGTAGTCGACGTCGAGGAAGTTCCGGCCCTGGAGGCCCGCGCTCTGCGAGGCGTAGACGAGCGCCGTGTTGTTGAACAGCTCGCGGCCCTGCTCGCCCCGGAAAAAGGCGCGGACGGCGAAGTCGCCGATCTCGCCGTTGAGGCGGACGCCGTAGGCGAAGTCCGGGCGCGGGCTCCCCAGGTTCACGCGGTCGTCGGCCCCCGGGGACCGGGTCGTCGGGTTGTCCTCGTCCACGACGCGCTCGAGCGGCCCGATCAGGCCGTCGCCGTCGAGGTCCTCCTCGCGGTAGTTGACGAAAAGGGGGAGGCCGCCGATGTCGTCCCCGTTCTCGTCCACGGCGTCCTCCGGCGTGAACTCGCCGGTGAACTCCGGCCCGTAGATGACCGGGAACGGCTGGCCCGGCGTGAGCAGGAGCGCGTCGATGTTCGACTGGCCGCGCCCGCTGACGCGGCCGGTAAAGAGCTGGTCCCGGCCCCCGAGCTCGAGGATCTCGTTCTGGTTCGTGTTGAACGTGAGGCCGACCGAGAACGAGCTCGTCGGCGTCTCGACGAGGAAGGCGTCGAGCGACACGTCGACGCCCGTGTTCCGGAGCGACCCGATGTTCTGGATCTGCGTCGAGACGACCGACGGCTGGGGGACCGTGACCGGGAGGAGGAGGTCGTTCGTCGTGTTCCGGTAGAACTCGACCGACCCCCGGACGCGGTCGTTCAGGATCCCGTAGTCGAGCCCGACCGTCAGCTCCTCCTTCTCCTCCCATTGGAGGTCGGGGTTCTCGAGCTGGATCGGGGCGTAGCCCCGGACGATCTGCCCGTCGATCACGGCCGAGTTGGCCGCCGAGAACCCGAGGAGCGGGAAGTAGAGGTAGTCCCCGATGTCCTGGTTGCCCACGACGCCGTAGCCGGCCCGGAGGCGGAGGTCGGTGACGGCGTCGTTGTCGGCGAGGAACGGCTCCTGCGACACCCGCCAGGCGAGCGAGACGGCCGGGAACAGGGCGTACCGGTTGTCCTCGGCGAACCGCGACGACCCGTCGTAGCGGAGCGACCCGGTCAGGTAGTACCGCTCGTCGAAGTTGTAGTTGGCCCGGCCGAAGAACGAGGCGAGGAGGTTCTCGCCGCGGAAGGAGAAGCTCCCCGGCCCGTAGGGCCCGCTCACGTTCGTGATGTCCTCGGCCGCCGCGATGTCGTCGTCGGCCGTCACGTCGGTCGTGAACCCGATGCCCTGGAGGGCGTCCTCGTCCGTCGTGAACTCGCTGTACTCGTACCCCGCCGTGAGGTCGAGGCCGTGGAGCTCGGCGAGGTCGCGGGTGTAGTTGAGGAAGGTGAAGAACGTGACCGACTGGCGCGAGAGCGTCCGCCGGTAGGCGGCCCCGCCGAACTCGGCCCCGACCGGGCTCGCGTTCGGGTAGTACGCCCGGCGCGTCCCGACCGAGCGGTCGCCGCCGACGTTGACGTTGGCCGTGAGCCCGTCGACGAGCTCGAAGGCGGCGGTCAGGTTCCCGATCGTCCGGGTCGTCCGGCTCGTCTCGTCGAGCTGCTCGGCGAGGCCGACCGGGTTGCGGATGTCGCGCTGGCCCTCGATCTCGGTGTAGATCACGTCGTCGGCCTGGGCGGCGTCGTCGACGGCCACGATCGGCACGTCCGGTCGGAAGTCGATGACGTTCTGAAAGATGCCGCCGCGGAACCCGCCGGTCGCGTTGGCCGGCGTGTAGTCGTCGTCCTGGAGCGCGCTCGTGAGGTTGAGCCCGAGCCGGAGCCGGTTGTCGAGGAACTGGGTCTCGGCGTTGAGCCGGCCGGTGATCCGCTCGAGCCCGGACGAGATGACGATCCCGTCCTGGTTCAGGTAGCTCAGGCTGGCCCGGTACTGCGAGTTCTGGGAGCCGCCCCCGAACGAGAGGTTGTGCGACTGCGAGACGGCCGTCTGGAACACGGCGTCGCTAAAGTCCGACGAGGCCGCCCCGAGGTTGTTGATCACGTCGGCCGTGCCGTCGGGGAAGATGACCCGGTCGGGGTCGTCCTCGGTCGGGGCCGGGACGGGCGTCGAGCCGCCGATCTCGTCGATGAGGTTGTCGTCGTCGTCGAACCCGAGGTCCCCGCTCTCGACGGCCGCCTGGACGAACCCCCGGTAGTCGTCGGCCGAGAGGACGTCGAACGTGGCCGAGGGCGTCGAGAACGACGTGGTCCCGTCGTAGTCGACCGTCACGCGGCCCTCGGTGCCCCCCTTCGTCTCGATGAGGACGACGCCGTTGGCCCCGCGCGAGCCGTAGATGGCCGTGGCGCTGGCGTCCTTCAGGACCGTGATCGACTCGATGTCGTTCGGGTTGAGGAGCGTGAGCGGGTTCCGCGGCGGGCTGTCGGCCACCTCGCCGGACCCGCCCGGGGCCACGTTCGCGTTCGAGATCGGGATCCCGTCGATCACGTAGAGCGGCTCGTTCGAGGCCGAGATCGACGTGCCGCCGCGGATCCGGATCGAGACGCCCGCGCCCGGCTCACCGCTTGTCTCGATCACGTTGACGCCGGCGACCCGGCCCTCGAGGAGGTCGGTCGGGGCGGAGACGAGGCCCTGGTTGGCCTCGTCCACGTCGACCGTCGCCACGGACGCCGTCACGTCGCCCCGGCGCTGCGTGCCGTAGCCGACGACGACGATGTCGTCGAGCACGTTCGAGTTCTCCGAGAGGCCGACGTCGATGACCTCCTGGTCCCCGACCGGGACGGCCTGCTCGACGTAGCCGAGGTAGCTGAAGACGAGGACGGCCTCGGGCCCGGGCACCTCGATCGAGTACACCCCGTCGATGTCGGCGGCCGCGCCGGTGCTCGTCCCCTGGAGGATGACCGTCGCGAACGGGAGCGACTCGCCGGTCGTCTCGTCCGTGATCTGGCCGGTGACCGTACGGGTTTGGGCGGAGGCCGCGCTCGGGGCCAGCGCCAGCAGGAGCGCGGCGAGCCCGAGGAGGGTAACGTTCCGACTCATCTCGGAGAGGGGTGGGTGGAGGGGGACCGACCGGAAGCGCTTCGCCTCCGTTCTCGGCATGTTAACGGACCGTGGAGTCTTGCGCAAGCGCTTACATGCCCTCCCGTGTGCCCGTGGGGGTCGTATTGCCTGCGGAGGGGGGCACATCGAAGTGCCCTGTCCGGCCACCCGAAGCGCTTCCGGCTAGGCGTCTCCGCCCTCGGCGTCGTCGCCATCGGCAGGCGGCGGGGGCGGGCGGCGCGTCGTGATGAGGACGACGCCGTTGGCCCCGCGCGAGCCGTAAAGTGCCGTCTCGCTCGCGCTCTTGAGCACCCGGATGGTCTCGACGTCGCGGGGGTTCAGCCCGACGAGCGCGCCGTCCGCTCCTTGCTGGATGGGCAGGCCGTCGAGGACGAACAGCGGGTCGCCCCCGCTGATCCCGGTGTCCTCGGCCCCGCGGATGCGGATGATGAGCCCGCCGCCCTCGTAGCGGACCTGGACCCCGGCGATCCGGCCGCGGAGCATGTCCTCGATGCGGGCGAGGTCGCTCCCGCGCACGTCCTCGCGCTGCACGGTGTTGAAGTCGCCGTCGCGGGCCCGCTCGCGGGCCCCGTCCGACGACCCGCACCCGGCGACGACGAGGACGGCGAGGAGGGGGAGGGCGCGCATGGGGACGACGGTCGGTCCGGTGCAATGTAGGCCGCCGCCCGTCCGGCCCTGGTCACGGGAGCAGGGCCGGTCCGTTCTTCGCTGAGTACAGAGATTCGTGTCGTCATTCCCGCGCAGGCGGGAATCGAGAGAGGTCGAGCACCGTGCCGCACGAGCCCTGGATTGGCTGGCGCCGACGCTCCGCTGTCCCGCCTGCGCGGGAATGACTTGCGTTGTTTGTCCAGCAGTTTGTACCAGTGCCGAGAACGTACCAGCCCCGGGTTACGGGACGGGCCGGGCCTCCGGCTCCCCCTCCACGACCCGGTAGCGCCCGCCCGGCGCCAGCCCGCGCACCGTCTGCACGGCGCCGCCCGGCCACCGGACCGTCGCCGACTCGACGGCCTCGGCGTCCGCCAGCCCGAGGTCGAGGGCGAGCGTGTTCGCCCCGAAGCTCCCGCCCGTCCCCACCGTCCGGTGCAGCGTCCGCTCCGACCCGTCCGGCTGGCGGAGCGTGACGGCGACGCGCGCGCCGACGGCCGAGCGGTTCGACCGCCGGCCTTCCAGGAGAATCCTGAGCCAGCGGGCCCCGCCCCCGTTCGGGTTGTCGAACAGGACGTTCCGGGCGACGTCGCCCTCGACGGCGCCGCCGAGGACGGCGTAGAGGTCCTCGTCCCCGTCGCCGTCGGCGTCGAGGAAGGCGACGGCGTGGCCCTTCTGGAGGTGCCCGAGCCCGGACGAGAGCGTGACGTCCTCGAACCGCGGGGCGCCCGGCGCGCTCCGGTTGAGGAACGCCCGGTTGGGGAGGAGCGCCCGGAGGTCCGGCGCGCCCGTCCCGACGTAGAGGTCGAGGCGGCCGTCGCCGTCGAGGTCGCCGGTGCCGAGCCCCATCCCGTAGAGCGGGAGGGCGAGGCCGGCCTCGGCGCTCGCGTCGCGGAACGTGCCGTCGCCGCGGTTGAGGTAGAGCCGCGAGGTCTCGGCCGGCGTCGCCAGCCCGAGCGCCTCGCGGGCGGCGTCCTCCGGGGTGTCGTAGAACCGGCGGGCGTCGTAGGCGACCACGAGGAGGTCGTCGCGGCCGTCGCCGTCGGCGTCGAACCAGGCGACGGGGAAGCTGAAGGCCGGGCCGGCCACGCCCGCCGCCTCGGCCGCCTCCTCGAACCGGACGCGCCCGCCCTCGGATCGGTTGAGGTACAGCTTGTTCGGGCCGCCGAGGACGCTCACGTAGAGGTCGGGCCGGCCGTCGCCCTCGACGTCGCCCCAGGCGGCGCCCTTGACGAAGGCGGAGAGCCGGAGGCCGGACGCCGCGGCGGCCTCCCTGAACGTCCCGTCGCCCCGGTTGAGGAACAGCTCGGACGGGTGCTCCGCCGCGCTGGCGGTTCGGCCGAGGGCGTCGGGGTAGGCCCCGCCCGACTCGTTCCCGACGAACAGGTCGAGGTCGCCGTCGCCGTCCACGTCGGCGAAGGCGGCCGTCTGCGTCGGGTGCTCGCTGCCGAGCCCGGCGGCGTAGGTGGCGTCCTCGAACCGGCCCGACCCGTCGTTCAGGAGGAGCGAGTTGGGCCAGGCGCCGGCCTCGCCCAGCCACGCCCCGCGGAGGACGAGGACGTCGGCGTCCCCGTCGTTGTCGACGTCGGCGTGGACCGTGTTGAGGCCGCCGGTGAGGCCGTCGAGCCCGGCCTCGGCCGTCCGGTCCTGGAACCGGCCGCCCGTATTCTCGAGGTAGCGGATCGGGTCGGCCAGGCCGTAGCTCGTCACGAGGAGGTCGGGGTCGCCGTCGCCGTCGAAGTCCTCGGCCGAGACACCGCCGGAGAGGCCCTCGACATCGGCGCCCCGGTGCGGGGCCGTGTTCCGCCAGCGGCCGAGCGGGCCGGCCTGCGTCGAGTCCAGCCCGGCGATCCGCCAGCGGTCGGGGACGCCAGCCGGATACGTCCCGAGCGCCTGGTGCGCCACGTTGAGGAGCCACCGGCCGGCGAGGTCGTCGGGGTAGGCCGCGAGCACGTCCTCCAGGACGTCCGCCGCGCGCCCCGCCCCGTCGGGGTCGGCGTGGACGGCGCCGCCGCGGAAGGGGAGGATGCAGACCTCGCCGGCGTGGTGGTTGGCGATGCAGTTGGCCTGCTCGCCCTTGCGGAGGTAGGCCGTCGCGAGGAGGTCGTAGACCGGCTTGGCCGCCGGGTTCGAGGCCAGCGCCGCGCGTCCGCCCGCGGCCTCGCCCAGGTCGACGAGCTGGCGGACGGCCTCGTCGGTCCGGCCGGCGTCCAGGAGCTCGCGGGCGAGCGCGAACCGGGCCTGGAGGAGCGCCGGCCCCGCGTACTGCCCGACCTCGGCTCCGAGCCGCTCGGCCCGGGCCGTGTTGAGGAGGAAGTACGGCATCGGCTCGGCGACGGCCGCGGCGGTCCGGGCCGCGAGCGTGTCGGCCATTCGCGCAGTTCCCTCCGGCCGGGCCTCGCCGCCGCACCCGACGAATGCCGAAGCCAGCACGGCGGCACTGGCGGACGCCGCCGCCAGCCGCCCGAGGCGCTGGAGCCGGCCCCTCACCGGAGCGGGACGACAATCTCGCGCCGGACGTAGCCCGACCGGTCGGGCTCGCCGTCGAACGCCACGCGGAGGACGAACGCCGGCGTCGCGCCCGGCCCTGGCATCGCGATCGTGACCGGCATCACCTCGACGCCCGGCGCCGAGACCGCGCCCGCCTGGCGGTCGGTGTGGACGGGGAGGTCGACGGCCTCGCCCGCCCGGCCTTCGAGCGTGAGGCGGAGCGCGTCGGCCGAGGCGACCGACCGGAGCACGCGGGCCCCGCGGCTGACGGCGCCGGGCTCGGCCGGCTCGTGGCGGAGCGCGACGTCGGAG
>CAZDFV010000014.1:0-27253 GCA_964504495.1 uncultured Rhodothermales bacterium | reverse complement strand
GTCGAGATGCAGTTCCTCGCCGACCTCTACCTCGAGTGCGAGGCGTGCGGCGGGCGACGCTTTAAGCAGGACGTCCTCGAGATCCGCCACAAGGGGAAAAACGTGGCCGACATCCTCGGCCTGACCGTCGACGAGGCCGTGGCCTTTTTCGAGGGCGAGACGCGCATCCTCAACCGGCTCCGGCCGCTCCACGACGTCGGGCTGGGGTACCTCACGTTGGGGCAGGCGTCGAACACGCTCTCGGGCGGCGAGGCGCAGCGGGTGAAGCTGGCGTCGCACCTCGCCAAGCAGCACGCCGGCCACACGCTCTACCTGTTCGACGAGCCGACGACCGGCCTCCACTTCGACGACATCCGCAAGCTCCTCGACGCTTTCAACGCGCTCGTGGACGCTGGACATTCGGTCGTCCTCATCGAGCACAACCTGGACGTCATCAAGGCGGCCGACTGGACGATCGACATCGGGCCGGAGGGCGGGCGGCGCGGCGGGTTCGTCGTGGCCGAGGGGACGCCGGAGCAGGTCGCGGAGGCGGAGGACAGCCACACGGGCCGCTTTCTCCGTGAGGTGCTGGCGGAGGCGTAGGGCGGCGGGCCCGGCGTAGTCTCCCCCCGCCCCTCCCGCCTGCGCGTGTCGTCGCCCCTCCGGATTGCCCTGTTCACGGGCAACTACAACCACATCGAGGACGGCGTCTCGCGGACGCTCGGGCGCCTCGTGGGCTATCTGGAAGAGAGTGGGCACCGGGTCCTCGTCGTCGGGCCGACCGTGGACAACCCGCCGGTCCGGCAGCCGGGGACGTTCGCGGCGGCGCCGTCCGTCCCGATCCCAGGACGCGCGGAGTACCGGTTTACGGTCGGCTTCCCGCGCGCGCTCCGCCAGCGCGTCGAGGCGTTCCGGCCGCACCTCGTCCACGTCGCCACGCCGGACGTCCTGGGTCACCGGGCGGTGACGTGGGCCCGGGCCGAGGCGCTGCCGGTCGTCGCCACCTACCACACGCACTTCGCGTCGTACCTCGACTACTATGGGCTCGGGTTCGGGGAGGGCGCCCTCTGGGCCGCCGCCCGCCGGTTCTACAACCGCTGCGACGAGGTGTACGTGCCGACGCGGGCGATGGAGGAGGCGCTCCGCGCCCACGGCGTCCGGTCGACGGTCCGGCGGTGGCCGCGGGGGATCGAGCTCGACCGGTTCAGCCCGGAGCACCGCTCCCCTGCCTGGCGGACGGCCCGCGGGCTCGGGCCGGACGACGTAGTCGTGACGTTCGTGAGCCGGCTCGTCAAGGAGAAGGGGCTCGACGTGTACGCCGACGTCGTCCGCCAGCTCGCCGGCCGGGGGCTGCCCGTCCGCGCCCTCGTCGTCGGCGACGGGCCGGAGCGGGAGGCTTTGGAGAGCGACCTCCCCGACGCCGTCTTCGCCGGCCACCTCTCGGGCGAGGAGTTGGCGACGGCCTACGCCTCGTCCGACGTGTTCCTGTTTCCCAGCGAGACGGAGACGTTCGGGAACGTGACGCTCGAGGCGATGGCCTCCGGCCTCCCCGTCGTCGCCGCCGACGCGGCCGGGAGCCGGAGCCTCGTCGAGAGCGGCGAGACGGGCCTGCTCTGCCCGCCCCGCGACGTCGACTGCTTCACCGACGCCGCGGCGCGGCTGGCGGCCGACGCCGGCCTCCGCGTCCGGCTGGGGGCGTCGGCGCGGGAGGAGGCCCGGGCCTACAGCTGGCCGTCCGTGCTCGCGCGGATGGAGCGGTACTACCGCGGGGTCCTCGCCGCGAGATAGCCGCCGGGGCCGCTACGGACGGTCGGGCCCCGCGGCGCCCTCGGCGCCCGCCGCTCGGAGCCGGAACGACGGGTTGCGGATCGCCTCCGGGTCGCCGAGGTCGTAGCGGCGGCGGCGCTGGCGGGGGCGGCGGACGAGCCAGCGGTTGTCCTCGATCACCTGGAGGAGGGCCGGGTAGAACACGAGCGTCGCGGCGAGCGTGGCCCCGATCCCCACGACCGCCAGCACGCCGATGGAGCGGAGGCCGGGGTGCGACGAGAGCAAGAGCCCGCCGAACCCGATCAGGTTCGTCAGCGCCCCCATCGTTACGTGCTCGCCCGTCGTGCGGAGCACGCGGCGGACCGAGCCCGGCCCCTCCTCCCGGTACCGGTGCGTGAGGTGGACGCCCCCGTCGTTCCCGATCCCCAGGACCGTCGGGAGCACGACGAGGTTGTAGAACGTGAGCTGGATGTCGAACAGGACCATCGCCCCGAGCATCCACACGAGCCCGACGGCGAGAGGGACGACGGCCACGAGCGTCCACCGGAGCGACCGGAACGAGGCGAACACGAGGACGAACACGAGGACGAACGTGACGGCCACCATCGCCGGACTCTCCTCCTGCATCAGCCGGAGCATGTCGGCGGCGACGAGCTGGGTCGAGGCGGCGTAGACCTCGCCCCCGTCGGGCGTCGTCACCGTCCCGACCAGCTCGGCGAAGCGGAGCGAGCGCCGGCCGTCGGCCATGTTCCCCTGGGGGAACACGACGACGAACTGGCCGAGCTCGCCGGCGCGCGTCGTGAACGGCCGCGTGATGAAGGCCGGGACGCTGTCGAGCGGGATCGGCTCGCGCGCCGAGGCGGCCCGCCGGAGCCGCTCGACCTGACCGGTCGTGTCGGCCGCGAGGAACGGGTCGTTCAGGACCTCGCGGATCTCGGCAAGGCGGGCGAGCTTCCGTTGGGCCGTCGTCGGGTTGGTCGGGAACCGCTCCTGGAGGCTCTCGACCGCGAGGATCAGCGAGTCCCGCGCCGCCAGCTCCTCCAGCGCCGCCTGCACCGTCCGCACGTCTTCGGGCTCGTCGAGGAGGATGTAGGCCGGGTTCCGCCGCTCGCTCTCGCCGAAGACGGGCGCGAGCGCCTCGGCCCGGCGGAAGTACTCGTCGTACTCGGGGTCGAGCTTGGAGAAGTCGTACTCGAACTGGACGCGGGGGAGCGCGATGAGGCTGACGGCCGTGAGCGCGAGGCACACCGTGAGCACCGTCCGTGAGAACGGGAACCGCGTTTCCGGCTCGTACGCCGACGCCTCCCCCCGGAACCGGAGGTTGAGCGCACCCACCCGCTCGGCGACGCTGAGGAGCGCCGGGAGCACGACGAGCATCGAGACGAGCGCGAACAGGATGCCGAGCCCCCCGATCAACCCGAACTCGCTGAACCCGCGGAAGTCAGCGAACTGGAGGACGAAGAGGGCCGAGGCCGTCGTGAACGCGGAGACGGCGATCCCCTGTCCGGTGCTCACGAACGTCTCCTCGACGGCCTCCACGACGCCCGACCCGCCGCCCCGCTCCTCCGCGTAGCGGGCGTAGAAATGGATGCCGTAGTCGATCCCGAGTCCGAACAGGACGAGCCCGAGCGTGGACGTCATCAGGTTCAGCGTTCCGAACAAGGTCGCGGCCGTCCCCGCGGCCCACGACAGGCTCATGAGGAGCGGGAGCGTGAGGAGCACGGCCGTCACGGGCGTGCGGAGCAGCTCGCTGAAGACCACGCGCCAGACGAACCGCCCGCCCGTCCGTGCCTGCGTGGACTTGTAGAGGAAGTAGAGGACGACGGCGAGCACGACCGCCAGCACCCCGGCCCCGAACGAGTTCTGGACGTCGGTCGTGATCGAGCGGACCTCGATCGTCTGCCGGAGGAGCCGGCCGGCCGGCGTGACCACCATGTCGGGGTGGTACCGCTCGGGCCCCAGCCGTGCGACGAGGGCGTCGATGTTGGCGTAGAGCCCCTCGACGTAGCGGATGTCCGTCTGCGCTCCGGTCGGGTAGAACTTGACGACGAGCGTGGTCGAGTCCGGGCTGACGAAGTACTCCGTCAGGGCAAGTTGGGCGAGGTCGGCCCGGAGCCGGTCGGCCTCCTGCTGGCGGGCGGCGCTCGCGCTGTCGACGCCCGCGAACAGGTTCATGCGGAGCGGGTCCGTCGCCGAGCGGACCTCCTGGGCCTGGCTCCGGAGGAACCCCTCGAGCCGGTCGAGCTCGTCGAAGGTGGCGAAGTAGAGCGCGTTCTCCGAGATGAACCGGACGTCGCGGCGGTACTCGACGCGCGTGAACGTCTCGGTCCCGTCGGGCTGCTCGAACGCCATCATGGCCGGGACGAGCGTGTCGGCGAACGCCCGGTTGGCGCGGAAGCTCGGGCTCGCGATCGCCACGTCGACCGACGTCTCGGCCCCGACCGTCTCTTGGAGGCGCCGGGCGGCCTGGACGCTCTCGTAGTCGGGCGGGAGGAGCGTCGCGATGTCGGCGTCGATCCGCAGCGTCAGCGCCTGGCGGGCGCCGAGGACCGAGAGCACGAGCGCTGCGGCAAGGACCAGGAACGGGTGCGCGACGACCCAGCGGGGGACGCTGCGGAGGCGTTCGAAAACCACGGGGCAGGGGCGAGCGGTCGGGGGCGGCGCAGTCTACCGCCTGGCGAGAGGAGGGGCGGCCGTTCCACGTGAAACCGCGCTCTGGAACGGGAGCCCCCCGCCGCTCCGTCTGTCCAATCTCGGACCCCGGTCCGACGGCTCGCGTTGGAGCCCACCCCCTTCCTCACCACCCCCTCTCTCCTATGGCCCTCGCCAAGATCATCGAGGTCTCCGCCGTCTCCGACAAAAGCTTCGACGACGCCGTGCAACAGGCGTACAAGGAAGTGTCCCAGACGGTCCGCGGCGTCCAGAGCGTGTACGTCCGCGACTTCATCTACGAGCCGACGGGCGACGCCGGCGGCAACTACCGCGTCCACTGCAAGGTCACGTTCGCCGTCGAAGGTCAGTCCGAGGGCGAACTCGCCGCCTGACCGCCCCGACGAAACCGCAAGCGCCCCGTCGGCCCCAGCTGGCGGGGCGCTTGGACGTCTGCCGGCTTACGCGACCGCGTTCCACAGGAGACGGGCGGCGACGACGGCCGCGAACGCGGCGAAGCTGTAGCGGACGAACCGGACGTCGATCCGGTGCGCCGTCGTTACGCCAACGCGGGCGGTCACGACGGCGGGCGCCGCCAGCGCGAGGGCGCCGCGCCAGTCCACGTAGCCGAGCGCACCGGGGAGCGTCGGCTGGCCCCACCCGAGCACGGCGTAGGTCGCGACGCCAACGGCGGTGATGATCGTGATGGCGGCCGTGGAGGTCCCGGCCGCCACCTTCAGCGGGAGCCGGACGAGCCCGTTCAACGCCGGCACGAGGACGACGCCGCCCCCGATCCCGGCGAGCGCGGAGAGCGTCCCGGCCGCGCCCCCCGTCACCGCCAGCAGCGCCGGGCGCCGCCGGGCGCCATCGGTCGAGAGCGTATCCGGCCCGCCCCGCTTCGTCACCATGCGCACGACGACGGCGACAAGGGCCGCCCCGAGGACGAGTTGGAAGGCGTCCTTGTCGTACCACGGCTGTGTAGCCACGTAGCGGCCGACGAGGACCACGGCGCCGGCGGCGAGCGCGCCGACGACGAGCGCGGTCTGGCCGTCGATGGCGCCGGCCCGTCGCTGGCCGAGCGTCCCGGAGGCCGACGCGGCGAACGTGCAGAGCAGGCTCGTCCCCAACGTCAGCGGAGTGAGGACCGGGTCCTCAACGCCGGCTGCCTGGTAGACGAAGAAGAGGACGGGTCCGAAAATGATCCCGCCGCCGACGCCGACGAGGCCGGCGATGAACCCACCGACGACGCCGGCCGCGAGGAGGAGGAAGAGCATGGAGACGTGAGGTGAAGGCCGGAGAGTACGCGAAGCCTGTGCGCCCTGCCCTCCCTTCTCCCCCACCGCCCTCGTCCCGGCTCGGAATGCAGTCCAGGCAGCGCGGGACCGAAAGGACTGCGTGCCCCCGACGGAGCCGCCTCTACAGAGGGAGAAGCACGCAGGAGACCGACCACTCCGCCGAGCACGAGACGACCCGAGTCACCACGTCCGGTCGACCGCCCGGACCCGTCCTACAGGGTCGTCGCCAGGTCTGCCAGAGCGAGACCCGACCGTCTACGACCGGCGGGGCCGGTGCGGGAGCCGCCAGGACGGCGCCGACACCCGCCGGTCAGCGGCCGAGCACCCGGTCGTAGGCGCCGGCGTCGAGGAGGACGCGCCGGGCCGCTTCGAGCACGGGGTCCTCGTCGAGTGCGGCGACGGTTTGGGCGCGCTGTCCGACGTAGCGCGACAGGATCTCGCGGCCGAGGATCGTCTGGAGCCGGTCGGCATGGCGGTCGAAGTCGCGGGCCTTTTCCCGCTCGATCGCCTGGCGGAGACTGTCGAGGGCGCCCTCGGCGCCGTCGTAGCCGGCCGCCGCGATCTCATCGGCGAGGACGGCCACCTCCCGCTCCGCCTCCGTCCGGTACGAGACGTTCTCGCCCTCGACGAAGACCTGGAAGTCGTCCCAGAGCGCGCCGCCCACGCGGAAGCCGTCGGGCAGGTCCGCGTGCTCGGCGGCGAACCGGTTGGCGAACCGGAGGAACGCGGCCGAGCGGACGAGGGCGCGCTCCAGCTCGCTCTCCTCCCCTACCGTGACGGGCAGGTCGGGTTCGATCCCCCCGCCCCCTCGGACCGCCCGCCCGGACGCCGTCTCGAACCGCTGGCGGAGCGAGTCGGGGACGGCCGCCGCCCGCTCGCCCTGACCGTACGTCAGCCGCTGGATCTCGCGGCCCGAAGGCGTCGTGTAGCGGCTGACGGTCAGCTTGAGCGCCGTCCCGTACGGCATCGGCCGGACGACCTGGACGAGCCCCTTCCCGAACGTCGGCGCGCCGACGACGACGGCCCGGTCGTGGTCCTGGAGCGCGCCGGCCACGATCTCCGACGCCGACGCGCTCTGCCCGTCCACAAGGACGGCGACGGGGAGGTCGGGGTAGGCCGGCTCGGACGGCGTCCGGTACGTGTTGTCCGTCCCGCCCGCCCGGCCACGCGTCGCGGTCACGAGCGCGTTTTGGGGGAGGAACAGCCCGCTAAGGTCGACGGCCTCGTTGAGGAGCCCGCCCGGGTTCCCCCGGAGGTCGAGGACGAGCGCGCGCAGGTCTCCGTCTCCCGCGAGCGCCTCGACGGCCTCCTGTACCTGCCCCGAGGCGTCGCCAAGGAACCGGCCGAGGCGGACGTACCCGACGCCGTCGGCCACGTCGCCGACGAAGCCCGAGTACGTCACCTCCGTCCGCTCCTCGCCGGCCCGGACGAGGACGAACCGGAGCGGCTCGTCTTCCCCCTCACGTCGGACCTCGACCTCGACGCTCGACCCTGGCTCGCCCCGCAGGAGCGCGTTCGCCCGCTGCGCCGAGAGCCCGCCCGCGGAGCGGCCCGCCAGCGTCACGACGGCGTCGCCCGGCCGCAGCCCTTGCGTCTCCGCGCCCGACCCGTCGAGGACGCTCGCGACGACGAGCCCGCCGGCCCGCTCGGCGACCACGACGCCAACGCCGCCCACGTCGCCGCCTTGCTGGAGCCGCCCCGCCGCCGCCGTGGCCTCGTCGAAGTAGACCGTGTACGGGTCGAGCGCCTCCGTCATCGCCCCGATCCCCGTCCGCATCAGCCGCTCGGCGTCGACGGGGTCCACGTACTCGGCCGCGAGCGTCTCGTAGATCGCTCCAAACAGGCCGAAGCTCTTGCGGATGGCGTAGAAGTCGGCGTCCGCCTGCGCGTGGGCGACGGCGGGGACGGCAACGAGGACGGCGAGGACGAGACGGCGCATAGCTCAGAGAGAGGGGAACGGAGGGGTATGGGGGGACGCGGCGGGGACACCGCTCTGCCCCCCCGACTCCACGCCACGTCCCTCGTTGCGCTGGCGGAGGCAACGCGGCGGTCCCGGCCTTCGCGCCCGCTAGCGGCTACGCCTCAGGGGCGGCCGCCTTCCGCGCCTCGCTCCGCTCGACGAACCCGGTCAGCCAGATCGAGAGCTCGTAGAGGCCGAGGAGAGGGATCGCCATGATGATCTGGCTCCACGGGTCCGGCGGCGTCAGGAAGGCGCCGATGACGAGGATGATGACGAGCGCGTACCGCCGCCCCGTCCGCAGCACCTGCTGCGTGAGCACGCCCAGCTTGGCGAGGATCACGACGACGACGGGGAGCTCGAACAGGAGGCCCGCCCCGAACGACCACGTGAGCAACATCGAGAAGTACCTCGTGATGTCGAACTCGTTGATGATGACGTCCGAGATCGTGAACTGGGCGAAAAACTGGAGGGCGATCGGGGCCAGGATGAGGTACCCGAACGAGATCCCGAGCGCGAAGAAGAACGTCGCGAAGAGGGACGCGAACCGGAGCCCCTTCCGCTCGCTCGGGTACAGCCCGGGCTCGATAAACTTCCACGCCTGGTACACCACGACCGGCGACCCGATGATGACGCCGGCGGCGATGACCGTCCCGAAGTAGGCGAAAAACTGCCCCGTCACCGTCCGGTTCTGGAGCGTCACGCTCACGGGGTCGAGCCGGAGCACGTCGTACATGAAGAAGTCCGCCCGGGTCGGCCCGAGGAGGAGGACGTCGACGATCCACTCGGCGAAAAAGAGGCAGGCGATGGCGCTGACGAGGATCGCCGCGAGCCCCTTGATGATCCGCCAGCGGAGCTCCTCGAGGTGGTCGAGAAACGGCATCTCGCCCCCCTCCACGGGCGGCGGGCTCGGCGGGAGCGGCGCCCGGGGCGGGGCCGCCTGGTCGAGCCGGACGCCGGCCTCGTGGGCCGGGAGCCCGTCGCCGGCCGAGGCCCGGGCCTTGGCGGACCGAGAGCGCCAGACGTCCACGGCGCGGACCTAGACCGTGTCGCCGGCCGGCGTGGCCGCCCGGGCGCTCTCACGGAGGTTGAGCTCGAGGAGCGACTCGACCCACAGGCCGTCGCCCTCGAGCCGGGCCCGGCCCCCGCTCCACGTGAAGTTGAAGAGCGTCACGACGCCGGCCACACGGAACCCGTCGCTCCGAAGAAGAGCGGCGGCCCGGGCCGCGCTCCGCCCGCTGTTGAGGATGTCGTCCATGAGGGCGACGGGCTGGCCCCGGTCGAGCGGGCCCTCCACCAGACGCCGCCGGCCGTACGGCTTCCGCCGCTCGCGGATAAAGCCGCCGCGGATCGGGCGCTCCGGCGTCCCGTGCGGGAGCACGGCCGTGACGAGCGGGAACGCCCCGTACCCGAACCCGGCCACCTGCACGATGTCGCGGGCCCTCAGCCGCTCGGCGAGGACGGCCCCGGCCTCGACAAAGACTTCGCCGTCGAGCATGGGCGTCCGCGTGTCGAGGAGCCAGCCGATCGGTTGCCCACGGGGGTCCGTGATCGACTCGTTCTCGCGCCGCACGAGGGCCCGCTGATACAGCGTGTGCCCCAGCTTCGCCAGGGCCGACTCGGGAACGGTGCTAAAATCGTTGGGCATCGGACGGGTCGGGCGGAGCCCCGGGCGGAGCCGCGCGGGCGGGGAAACATACGGCGCCCGGAGGGGGCAAGCGCCGTGCCGGAGGTGTGGACGCGGACGCCTTACGGCCGGTTGCGGGAACGCCGGAGAGGCTCCGCGGGGGGGGCTTCCCGAAACGAGACCGGGACCCGCGCCGTGCCCGCCGACAGATACGGCTGCGAACGGCTACGGGTCACGCCGGTGCGCGGTAGACGTTCCACCCCGCGACCTATCCCGCGACGAGCGGCTCGGCCCCGAGGGCCGACGCGTCGTACAGCGGGAACGCACCGCACAGGGCGCGGACCTCGGCGCGGACCGCGTCGGCCTCGCCCCCCCGGCTCGCCAGCACCCGGTCGATAAGGGCGACGACGGTGCGGAACTCGTCCTCCCCGAACCCGCGCGTCGTCAGCGCCGGGGCCCCGACGCGAATGCCGCTCGTGACGAACGGGCTCTCGGGGTCGCCGGGGACCATGTTCTTGTTGACGGTGACCTCCGCCTCGCCCAGCCACGCCTCGGCCTCCTTCCCGGTGATCCCCTTCGGCCGGAGGTCGACGAGGGCGAGGTGGTTGTCGGTCCCGCCGGAGACGACGGCGTAGCCGCGCTCGACGAACGCCTCGGCCATCGCCCGCGCGTTCGCGACCGTCCGCCGCTGGTAGTCGGCGAACTCGGGCGCCAGCGCCTCGCCGAAGGCGACGGCCTTGGCCGCGATCGCATGCATGAGCGGCCCGCCGATCGCGCCGGGGAACATGGCGCTGTCGAGGACCTGCCCCGTCGTCTTCGGGTTGCCCGACTTCCGCCACGTCTCGCCCGTCGGGCTGGCGACGTCGCGGCCGACGAGGAGCATCCCCCCGCGCGGGCCGCGGAGCGTCTTGTGCGTCGTCGTGGAGACGACGTGAGCGTGCGGGAGCGGGTCGTTCAGGACGCCCGCGGCGATGAGGCCGGCCGTGTGCGCCATGTCCACCCAGAGGAGCGCGCCGACCTCGTCGGCGATCGCCCGGAGCGCGGCGTAGTCGAAGTCGCGGCTGTAGGCGCTCGCCCCGACGGAGAGCATCCGGGGCCGGACCTCCTGTGCCTTCGCCCGGACCTTGTCGAGGTCGATGTGCCCCGCCCGCTCGCCCTCCACGTCGACGCCGTAGAAGTGGGCGTCGTAGAGCTTCCCGGAGAAGTTGACCGGGCTCCCGTGCGTGAGGTGCCCGCCGTGCGCGAGGTCGAGCCCGAGGAGCCGGTCGCCGGGCTCCATGAACGCGAGATAGATGGCGAGGTTGGCCGTCGCCCCGCTGTGCGGCTGGACGTTCACCCACTCGGCCCCGAACAGCCTCTTGGCCCGGTCCCGGGCCAGATCCTCGACCTCATCCACGACGCCGCAACCGCCGTAGTAGCGCTTGCCGGGGAGGCCCTCGGCGTACTTGTTCGTGAGCGGGCTCCCGAGCGCCTGGAGCACGGCCGGGCTGGCGAAGTTCTCGGACGCGATCAGTTCGAGGCCGTCGTTCTGCCGCTCCGTCTCCCGACGGACGAGGTCGAACACGGCGGGGTCGGTCTCCTGGAGGGCGGTCATCGTAGGAAGGGGAGCGGGGCCCGAAAGCTACAGTGAGGGGGGGCCGGAGGGGTGAGACGCCGCCTCTCGGAACGGCCGGCTGGTCGCCCCTAGACGTCGACCTCTTCCAAGGGGAAGAACCAGCCGGCGATCCCGAGGAACGAGACCTCCCCGCCCGGCTGGCGGCCGTTGAAGTCCACGGCGTAGACGCTCGCGAGGTAGTAGTCCTCCCGCTCGAACAGGTCCGCCGCGAGGTCGCCCCCCCGCCGCCCCACCCGCTGGGCGAGGAACCCGCCGATGTCCCCACCGAGGCCCCCGCCGATCCGCTCGCCGCTCGCGCGGGCCCGCGCCTCCGCCTGCTCCGCCAGCCGCTCCTGGAGGAACAGCCGGAACTTGTCGGGGCCGGGGTTGAGGACGAACAAGGCGCCTGCGACGACAAGGAGACCGAGGACGAGGGTTCGCGACGGGGTCATGATTCAGTAGGTCAGTAGGACGATGCGGCCGTGCGCTGGTGGACGGTGCCCGGCCTCCCCACTCCGTCGCTTCCGCGTGGGCGGACGCCTCCGACGGGTCCGCCGGGGGCAGGGCGCGCCCCTAGCGGACTGCCCATCGACGCGCCGGCTCACTGGACGGGGACGCCCTGCGTCATCGCGTAGACGAGCAGGTTGACCCCCATCTGGAGCGCGGCCTCCCGCACGGCCGGCGGGTTGGGGTGGACGCCCTCGGGCTCCCACCCGTCGGCAAGATCGCTCTGGTAGGCGTAGAACACGACGAGCCGCCCCTCGTGGAACAGCCCGAGCCCCTCGGCCGGCCCCCCATCGTGCTCGTGGATCTTGGGGAGCCCGTCCGGGAAGCCAAAGTGCGCGTGGAAGACCGGGTGGCCGTCCGGGAGCGGCTGGAGCTCCTGGTCTGGGAACACCTTCCCGAGCTCGCGGCGGACGGCCTCGTCCATCCCGTAGTCGTCGTTGACGAACAGAAACCCGCCGTTTTCGAGGTAGCGCCGGAGCCGCCCCGCCTCGTCGTCGGTGAACAGGACGTTGCCGTGCCCGTTGAGGAAGAGGAACGGGACCGTGAACAGCCGGTCGCTCGTGAGCTCGACCGTGATCGGCTCCGGGCTGAGGTCGAGGAGCGTGTGCTCGCGGGCGTAGGCGACGAGCGTCGGGAGCGGGTCGCCAGAGTACCAGTCGCCGCCGCCGCCGTACTGGACGCGGGCGATCTGGACCTCGCCCGTCTGCGCCGAGGCGGGGCCGGCCGCGACGAGCGCTAGCAGGGCGAGGAGCCGGGCGAGACGGGAGGTGAGCACGGTGCTAGAATACGGGCACGTCCGCACCCAACGCCCCCGCGGCTCCGCTTCGTCTCCCCTCTCGATGGCCCACACCTACGACTCCCTCTCTGTCGGCGACAGCTTTACCTGGTCGCGGACCGTCCCCATGAGCGACGTTCGCGTCTTCGCCGATGTCACGGGCGACGACAACCCCATCCACGTCGACGAGGAGGCGGGGCGCGCGAGCCGGTTCGGTCGGCCGGTCGTCCACGGCGTCTACGTGCTGGGCCTCGCCTCGAAGGTGCTCGGGCGCGACTTCCCCGGGCCGGGCTCGATCGCCGTCTCGATCAGCGCCAAGTTTCTCCGGCCGGTGCCGGTCGGCGAGGAGGTCACGATTGAGGTGAAGGTGGCCGAGAAGATCGAACGGCACCGGCACGTCAAGATTCGGATGTACGCCTACGTCGGGGGGAAGATGGCGCTGGGCGGCGAGGCCGTCGTCATCCCGCCGCCGGCGGGCGGAGCGTAGGGCGGAGCCCGCGGGCGGCAGGTGCCTACCCGCCCCGCGCGGTGGAGTCACCGGCGCTCTGGGACGTGGCACGCGGAGCGCCAGCGGTCGGCTCAGCCCTCCGGCAGTTTGACGGCGCGGCCGGCTGGGATGGGCTCCTGGAGTTCGACCTGGTTCATGATCGCGATCTCCTCGGCCGTCACGCCGATCGGGAGCTCGCGGTCCCGGAGGAGCTGCTGGAGCGTCGTCCGCTCGGTCGTGGTGACCACCTCCATCCGCGCGGGCTCGACGTTGAGGTAGCGCGTAGCCGTGAGCCGGTCGAAGGTGTCGGCCGTCCCGCGGAACTCGTCCACGTACCGGTTGAACGCGTCGGCGGAGGTGAGACCGAGGAACTGGTAGACGTTGCCGCCATACTCGACGAACGTCCCTGAAAAAGCGACCTGTCCGTTCTGCTGCTGGGCCGTCCCCTCGACGCGGTAGCCGGAGTACCCGCCGGCGTTGACGGCCCCGCTCCGCGCCACCTGTACGCCCTGCGTCTGGGCGAGGGCGCGGGCCGCGGCCTCAGCCGAGGGCTCCTGTGCGAGCGTGAGCTGGAGGACGGCGTTCCCGTTTGGCTCGCCCATGATGAACGCCGCGGGCGAGTTCTGCGTCCGCCAGCCGCGCGGGAACGAGAACTGGAACCGGAGGTCGGGGTGGATGAACGCGTTGCCCTCGACGAACCCCTGGCGGGGGTTCTCGCCGAGGACGATCCCCTCGACGCGCGCGAGGTACTCTTCGGCGTCAATCTCCGTCCCGGTGTCGTACTGGGCGGCCAGCTCCGGGATCGTCTGCGCTCGCTCGCCCGGGTTCGGGTGTGTCGAGAGGAAGTTGGGGATGCCCCCCTGCCCCGAGTTCTCACCGAGCCTCTGGAGCGCGATGAAGAAGCGGGCCGCCTCGGAGGCGTCGTACCCGGCGAACTCGGCGTAGGCGACACCGGCCTCGTCCGCCTCCCGCTCGGCCCCGCGGCCGTACTTGAGTTGGAGGAGCTGGACGCCGACGCCGCCGTAGTTCAGGATCCCCTCGGCCACCTGCCCGCCGCCGGCCACGCCGCCGAGGACGGCCGCGCCGATCAGACCGAGTTGCCCCAACTGGGCCCTCGCGGCCTGCTCCGACGAGTGCCGCCCGAGGACGTGACCGATCTCGTGGCCGAGGACGACGGCGAGCTGGGCCTCGTTCTCGAGGTACGCTAGCAGGCCGCGCGTGACGTAGATGTACCCGCCCGGGAGTGCCATCGCGTTGGGGACCGGCGAGTCGAGCACGCGGAAGTAGAACGGCGTGTTGCGGATCTCGGCCGGCGTGCCCGGATCGGTGTAGGCACTCGTCTGGAGCACCTCGTTCCCCAGTCGCTCGACGTACTCCGTAAGGGCGCGGTCCTCGTAGAGCCCGAACTGGCTGATGATCTGGGGGTCCGCCTCCTGCCCCAGTTGAACTTCTTGCGCCCAGGTGTAGGCGCCGCGCTGGTCCTCGCCGGTGACGAGGTTGCGGTTCGTCGTGCCGCAGGCGGCGAGCGTGACGGCGAGCGCGGCGAGGGCAACGGCACGGGACGTAGAACGGAGGGGCGTCATGGGGTGGCGAGAGAGTGGCGGGACGGGTCGGGGGTCGAGACCTCCCCCCGTTCCACGTGGAACAGGCGGTGCTCGTCGGCCTCGAACGGCACGTGGCCCCGGAAGGGTTCTGGCCGGGCCGCCGTCACAAGCGACTGGCCGAGGCCGCGGGACGCGAGGAGCTCGAGGACGACGCCCGCCCGGTCCGGGTCGAGCGGGCCGAACACGTCGTCGAGGAGGAGGATCGGCGTCTCGTCGCGGTGGTCGCGGAGAAACAGCGCTTGCGCTAAGCGGACCGCCAGCGCGAACGTCCGGTGCTGGCCTTGTGACGCGTACGGGCGGAGCTCGAACCCGTCGATCGCGAACTCGACCTCGTCGAGGTGCGGCCCGACGAGCGTCCGGCCGATCTGGAGGCTCCGCCGCCGTGACCGCCCGAGCGCGCCGCGGAGGACGTCCATCTCGTCGCCACCTTCGCTTTGGGCGGAGGGGGCGTACTCCAGTTGCAGCGCACCACCGGGCCGGTCGAGGAGCCGGTACGCTTCGTCCAGGAACCCGACGAACCGGTCGAGAAACTGGCGGCGGCGCTCGACGAGCCGCCCACCCAGGACCGCCAGCTCCTCGTCCCACGCGTCGACCGAGCCCGGGGGGACGGGCCGGCCGCGCCGGGCCTGTTGCAAGAGGGCGTTCTTCTGTTTGAGCGCGCGCCGGTACTTGAGGAGGTCGTCGAGATAGACGGGGTACGCCTGGCTCAGCGTGGCGTCGAGGAACCGGCGGCGCTCGCTCGGCCCGCCCGCCGTGAGGTCGTGGTCGGCCGGCGAGAGGAACACGAACGGGACGCGCCCGACGAGGTCGGCCAGCCGATCGAGCGGGGCGCCGCTGACGAACGCCCGCTTCCCCTCACCTGGAACGAACACGACCCGGACCGTGAGGTCGCCCCGGCTCTCGCTGCCGAACACGCCTTCGACCTCGACGTGCGGGGCACCCCGCTGGACGACGTGCGCGTCCGGCGTCGCCAGCACGCTCTTGCCGAGGCAGAGGTAGCCGACGGCCTCGAGCAGGTTCGTCTTCCCCGCCCCGTTCAGCCCGACAAACAGGTTCACGCCGGGCGCCAGCTCGGACTCGGTCTCCTCGTGCGCGCGGAATTGGCGGAGGCGGAGGCGGCGGAGGTGCATGACACGGCGTGGGGCCGGCTGATACCCACGCGGACGATGCGTGTTCGTTGCCGTCGGGACGCGGATCGGACCGCGCGCCTCCTGCCCTCGACCCTCTGCAAGACAGCCGCGCGATACGCAGTGGGCAACTGTCAGGCCGCCCGTGAGTACCGGCCCCTCCCCCCTCCCCTCCCCATGGCCGACGCCCCCTCCGCCCTCTTCACCCAACTCCAGTCGTTGACGACCGAAAAACGGAACGAGCGGACGATGGGGATCGACGCCGCGCCGCTCTCCGAGATTCTCCGCCTGCTCCACGAGGAAGACCAGCGGGCCGTCGCCGCCGTCACGCCCGAACTGCCCTACGTTGCGCAGGCCGTCGAGATCGTGGAGCGCGCGTTCCGCAACGACGGGCGCCTGTTCTACGCCGGTGCGGGGACGAGCGGCCGGCTCGGCGTCCTCGATGCGGCCGAGTGCCCACCCACGTTCGGAACGCCGCCCGAGCTTGTTCGGGGGCTCATCGCGGGCGGGCGCGAGGCGATGTTCGAGGCGCAGGAGGGCGCCGAGGACCACGAGTCGAACGGCGCGGACGCCATCGACGCGGCGGGTGTGACCGGCAAAGACGTGGTGTGCGGGATCGCCGCTAGCCGGCGGACGCCCTACGTGGTCGGGGCCGTCGCCCGCGCCCGGGAGATCGACGCGCGGACTCTCTTTGTCACCTGCAACCCCCGCAGCCAGTTCACGCTCGACGTGGATGTCGCCATCTGCCCCGATGTCGGGCCGGAGCCGATCATGGGCTCGACGCGGATGAAGAGCGGGACGGCCACCAAGCTCGTCCTCAACATGATCTCGACGGCGACCATGATCCGCCTCGGGAAAGTGTACGAGAACATGATGGTCGACCTCCAGATGACGAACCAGAAGCTCGTCGAGCGCTCCAAGCGGATCGTTATGACAGCGACGGGCGCCGACTACGAGACGGCCGCGGCCACGCTCGACGCCGCTAGGGGGCACGTCAAAACCGCCCTCGTCATGCTGCTAGCGGACGTGGACGCCAATGCCGCGCGCGAGCGGATCGACCGTGCGGACGGGTTCGTCCGCCACGCAATTGCGGGGACGGCGCCCTAAGCGGGCGATCCCTCAGCCGGGCCTCGGGGACGGCGCTCTTTGCTCCCTCTTAGGCCGCGTGTCGGACCTCGCCGCCAGCCTGCCGGTTTGCCCTCTCCCTCTCTCTGCCCGGAGTGCGTCGCGCGCCGGGCCTCTCGTGCTGATCCGCCGTGACGCTCTCCGACCTCCGCGCCCGTCTCGCCTCCCTCCCCTTTCTCGACCGCGTCCGCGCCGAGGTCGAGTCGCTCGCGCCCGGCGCTAGCCTCCGCCTGAAGGGGACGGTCGGCTCGCTCCCCGCCTTCGTGCTAGCGGACCTCCTCGACGCAGCCGGCGGGCCGCTCGTGGCCCTCCTCGCCACGAGCGAGAGCGCCGACTACCTCCGCTCCGACCTGGAGCAGGTGCTCGGCTCCGACGACCGCGTCCTGTTCCTTCCCCCGACCGGCCAGGACCCGTACGACCCGGAGCAGCTTGCCGACTCGCTCCCGCTCGTCCAGCGGGCCGACGCGCTCGGCCGGCTCCGCGAGGGGTTTAGCGGAATTCTCGTCACGAGCGTCGAGGCCATCTCGGAGCTGGTGCCGCCGCCGGAGACCGTCTCGACCGAGACGATGACCGTCCGCGTGGGCGATGAGGTGGCGCCGGAGGATCTGATGGACCGGCTGAGCGGGCAGGGTTTTCAGCCCGTCGAGTTCGTGAGCGAGCCCGGCGAGTTGGCGCTGAGGGGCGGCATCCTCGACGTGTACCCGTTCGCTGGCGGCTATCCGATCCGCCTCGAGTTCTTCGGCGACGAGGTCGACCAGATCCGCGAGTTCGACCCGCAGACGCAGCGGTCGGTCTCGCGCCACGAGACGGCCCGACTCGTCCCCAACCTCGACGCCGACCGCTACGTGGAGGCCGGCCACACGACGCCCCTCGACTTCCTCCCCGAAACCACGCCGCTCGCCCTGTTCGACTCGCTCCGCCTTCGAGAGACGACGCAGGAGCGGTTCGACGCTGCCACTGACGCCCACCGCCAGCGGCTGGCGGATCTGGACGACGACGAACTGAAACCGCCCGCGCCCGAGACGCAGTACCTCACCGGCAGCGCGTTGTCAGCGCTCGTTGACGCTCGCCCTGTCCTCCTCTTCGGCACATTCTCCGGCGACGGCGGCACCACGCTCGAACTGGCGGCCCAGCCGCAGCCGTCCTACAACGGCGACCTCCAGCGCCTCCGCGCCGACCTCGATGCGCGCACGGGCGACACCGTCATCCTCTGCGACAGCGCCTCCCAGAAAAGCCGACTGTTCGAGTTGTTGGGCGGCGACCTGGAGAGTGGCCGGCCTCCCAAGAACGTCGAGCTCGAGGTCGAGTCGCTGCACGAGGGGTTCAAGGTCCCGGCTGCCCGGCTGGCGGTCTACACCGATCACCAGCTCTTTAACCGGTACCACCGGCCGACGGCCCGGAAGCGGGCGAAGGCGCGCGGCGGCCTCTCCCTCCGCGAGGTCAAGGCGCTCCACCCCGGCGACTTCGTCGTCCACGTGGACTACGGGATCGGCAAGTTCGCGGGGATGCAGACGATCACGGTCCGCGAGCAGAAGCAGGAGGCCGTGCGGCTGATCTTCCAGGGCGGCGACGAGCTGTTCGTCAACGTGGCGGCGCTCCACAAGCTGCACAAGTACACCGGTAAGGAGGGCCACCAGCCGAAGCTGACGAAGCTGGGGACCGGCGCCTGGGACCGGCTCAAGGCGCGGACGAAGAAGCGGGTCAAGGACATCGCCCGCGACCTGATCCAGATCTACGCCAAGCGCCGCGCCTCACAAGGCTACGCCTTCAAGGCCGACTCCGTGTGGCAGCGCGAGCTGGAGGCGTCGTTCGAGTACGAGGAGACGCCGGACCAAGCCTCCGCCATCGACGCGATCAAAGAGGACATGCAGCAGCCGACGCCGATGGACCGGCTCGTCTGCGGCGACGTCGGGTTCGGCAAGACCGAGGTGGCCGTCCGCGCGACGTTCAAGGCGCTCCAGGACGGGAAGCAGGTGGCAGTCGTCGTGCCCACGACGGTCCTCGCGCGTCAACACACGGAGACGTTCACCAAGCGGATGGGCCGGTTCCCGATCCGCATCGCCCAGCTCTCCCGGTTCGTGCCGGCGGCCGAGCAAAAAGAGGTCGTCCAGGCGCTGGCGGAGGGGACAGTCGATGTCGTGATTGGGACGCAGCGCATGTTGTCGAAGGACGTCCAGTTCAAGGACCTTGGCCTGCTCATCGTCGACGAGGAGCAACGCTTTGGGGTCGGCGCAAAGGAAAAACTCCGGAAGCTCCGCCCGGACGTCGACACGCTCACGCTCACGGCCACGCCGATCCCGCGGACGCTCCAGTTTTCTCTCTTGGGCGCGCGTGACCTCTCCCTTATCCAGACACCGCCACAGAACCGCCAGCCGGTCGTCACCGAGATCCACACGTTCAACCAGGACCTCATCCGCGACGCGATCCTCTACGAGGTCGGGCGTGGCGGGCAGGTCTTCTTTATCCACAACCGCGTCAAGACGATCGACGAGATGGCAGCGATGGTGCGGGCGCTCGTCCCGGACGTCCGCGTGCGCGTGGCCCACGGGCAGATGACACCGAAGAACCTGGAGAACGCCATGCTCGGCTTTATGGACAAGGAGTACGACGTCCTCGTCTGCACCAACATCGTCGAGAGCGGGCTCGACGTCTCGAACGCCAACACCATCATCATCAACCACGCCGAGCGGCACGGGCTGGCGGACCTCCACCAGCTCCGGGGCCGCGTCGGGCGGAGCGACCAGCGGGCGTTCTGCTACCTCCTCGTTCCGAGTATCCATGCGTTGACGAAGGAGGCCCGCCAGCGGCTCCAGGCCGTCGAGGAGTTCTCGGACCTCGGCGCCGGGTTCAATCTCTCCATGAGAGATTTGGACATCCGGGGCGCGGGCAACATGTTGGGCGCCGAGCAGTCCGGCTTTATCGAGGACGTCGGGTTCGAGACGTACCACAAGATCCTCGACGAGGCCGTCCAGGAGCTCCGGGCCGAGGAGTTCGCCGAGGTCTTCGCCGACCAGGACACGGCCCCTCCCCCACCCGAGCCGACGGTCGACGTGGCCGACGACGTGTTCATTCCGCAGGGCTACGTCACGAACCCGGTCGAGCGGCTCGACCTCTACCGCCGGCTGGCGGACGTCGAGAGCGACGACGAGGTCGAGGCGTTCCGCGCCGAGCTAGAGGACCGCTTCGGCCCAGCACCCGACGAGATCGGCACGCTGTTGTGTCTCGCGGCGATGCGGCCGCTGGCGATGCGGCTCCGCCTCCCGCGCGTCGTGTGGAAAAACGAGCGCCTGTTCCTCACCGTCCCCGACCCGCAGGACGACGCATATTTCCACCAGCGCGTCTTCGACAAGCTGATCCCGGCCCTCGACGGGCTCGACCGCCGCTACGTCCTCAAGGAGAGCCGGACGGGCCGGCTCCGCGCGATCGTCCAGGACGTCGAGTCGCTCTCGGCCGCCCGCGACGCACTCGCCCGGCTAGCGGACGCCGTCGCCGAGGCCGAGCCGGCGGAAGCTCAGGCGTAGGACATCCGCTCGCGCCGGCGGATCAGGGCATCGACCGAGTACCGGCCGGCGCCCGTCACCATGAACCCGAGTCCGGCGATGAGGTAGAGGAACGCCATCTCACGCTCGGCGAACGGGTCGCCGCCGTGCTGACCGAAAAAGGCGACGGCGAGCGTGAAGGCGACGACGAACGCGGCCGGCCGCGTCAGGAAGCCGACGGCGAGGAGCAGCCCGCCGGCGAACTCCGCCAGCGCGGCGGCCCAGGCGAACAGGCCCGGCAGGGGGAAGCCGAGGCCCGCCGTCGCCTCCACGAACCCGGGCGACGGGGGAAGCTTCCCCAGTCCGTGGGCGAACGCCAGCGCCAGTCCGACACCGACTCGGAGGACGAGCAGGCCGAGGCCGACGGGCGCCGACGTGTCGGTCGGACCGAGGAGGAGCGGGCGGGGACGCATCAAGACCAGACGTGGTGAGCCCGCTCCTACGGGACGCACACTGAAAGGATCGCGCGGACCGCTGGGGGACGGCTCCGCGGGTGCCGCGTCAATCGGCGTCGGGGACGATAAGCGGCAGCTCGGCCTCGCGGACGAGCCGGTTGAACGCCGGCACGTCACGCTCGAGGAGCTGGCGGAGCGTGGCGAGCTCGGTGTCGATCTCGGCCGTGACCTCGGCGCGGTAGGCGACGGCCTGGTCCGTCGGCCGGAAGTCGCCGACGGCGACGGTCGCGCCGAGCGCTGAGAGCTCGTTGCCCAGGTTGATCCCGTAGTTCAGCGGGTCCTGGCGGCTCTCGTTGCGCGTCTCGTAGAGCGCTTCCTCGACGGCCGTCATCCGCTCGACGAGCCGCTCGCCGGCGGCCCGGACCGAGTCGGCGTCGGGGCCGTCCGGGAGCCGCCCGAGGTAGGCATTGACTTGGCTCCGGAGGTCGCGGACCTGCTCGACCGACTCGTTCACCTCCGTCACCTTGTCCCGGACCTCGCGGAGAAACGCGAACTGGGCCGCCAGGTCCTCCGGCGTGGCCGACGAGCGCGGGTCGAGGCGGATCTCGAACGGGGCCTCCAGGCTGTCGTCGCCGACGACGAGGCGGGCGGTGTACGTGCCGGGCGTGGCCTCGGGGCCCCTCAGCCCGCCGCCCCACAGGATCATCCCGTCGAATGAGGCGGCGTCCGGGTAGCGGCGGCCCCAGACGACCCGGTTCATCCCGGCCTCCGTCGGCATCGGCGCGACGCCCTCGGCGGGCTCGCGCTCGGCGTCCGGCTGGAACGTCTGGACGACGTCGCCCGTCCGGTCGAGGATGCGGAGGGCGACGGTCTCGGTGCTGTCCGGCTCTTCCGCCAGTCGGTAGTGGACCACGACGCCGCTCTCGGGGTTGGTCCCGGCCGTCCGCGTGTCGTCGGAGCGGTAGCCGTCGACGCGGTACGTCGGCTTGGGCTGGAAGAGCCACACGTCGCGCTCCACGACGGCCGGCTGCAGCTGGTAGAGCGGCGTGAGGTCGTCCAAGACCCAGAAGCTCCGGCCCTGCGTGGCGACGACCAGCTCCCCCTGGCGGACGGCGAGGTCGGTGACCGGCGTGATCGGCAGGTTGAGCTGGAACGGCTGCCACCCTTCCCCGTCGTCGAAGGAGACGTACATGCCCTGCTCCGTCCCGGCGTAGAGGAGGCCGAGGCGGGCGGGGTCGGCGCGGATCACGCGCGTAAAGGCGCCGTCCGGGATGCCGCGGTCGATCCGCCGCCACGACCGGCCGTAGTCGCCGGTGTGGAGGAGGAAGGGGCGGAAGTCGTCGGTCTTGTAGCGCGTGGCCGCGACGTAGAGGCCACCCGGCCGCGACGGGTCCGGCTCGACCGAGTTGATCATCGTGCCCTCGGGGAGGAGCCGGTCGGGGGGCGTGATGTCGGCCCACGAGTCGCCGCCGTCGCGCGTGATGTGGAGGAGCCCGTCGTCGCTCCCGACCCAGAGCGTGCCCTCCTCGTGCGGGCTCTCCGCCAGCGCGAAGATGGTCCCGTAGTACTCGACGCTCGTGTTGTCCTGCGTGATCGGCCCGCCGGACGAGCCGAGCGTCTCAGGGTCGGCGCGCGTGAGGTCGGGTGAGATCCGCTCCCAGCTCTGGCCGAGGTTCAGCGACTTGTAGAGGTGATTGCCGGCCGCGTAGAGCGGATAATCACTCGTTGCCTCGTCTCGGTACTGGGAGAACAGGAGCGGGAAGTTCCACTGGAACCGGATCTTGAGGTCCTTCGCCGGCGCCCCGATCGGGTTCTCGGGCCACACGTTGACGATCCGGCTCTCGCCCGTCCGGTGGTTGACCATCTGCAAAAACCCGCCGTAGGACCCGCCGAAGACGAGGTCGGGGTCGTCCGGGTGCGGCGCCAGCCAGCCGGACTCGCCGCCGGCCGAGGGCTCCCAGTCGCGCTCGGTGATCGTCCCGCCGGTGCTCCGGTGGGCGATGCGGATCGTCGAGTTGTCCTGCTGGCCGCCGTAGATCCGGTACGGGAAGTGCGTGTCGGTCGTGACGCGGTAGAACTGGGCCGTCGGCTGGTTGAGGTAGGTGCTCCACGTCTCGCCGCCGTCGAACGTGACCTGGGCGCCGCCGTCGTCGGCGATCACGATCCGGTCGCCGTCCTCGGGGGCGATCCAGATGTCGTGGTGGTCGACGTGCGGCGTGGGGACGTCCTCGAACGTCTCGCCGCCGTCGGTCGAGACCCAGAGCTGGACGTTGAGGACCCACACCTTGTCCGCGTCGTCGGGGTCGACGCCGAGCCGCGTGAAGTACCAAGCCCGCTGGCGGAGGTTGCGGTCGGCGGACACGCGGCACCACGTCTCGCCGGCGTCGTCGGAGCGGAACAGGCCGCCGTCCTCGTTCTCGACGAGCGCGTAGACGACGTCCGGGTCGCTCGGCGCAATCGCGACGTCGCTGATCCCCCAGACGCCGTCGGGCAAGCCCTCGTGGTCCGAGATGTCGGTCCAGGTGTCGCCGCCGTCCGTCGAGCGCCAGATCGACGAGCCCTCGCCGCCCGACGAGAAGCTGTAGGGCGTCCGCCGGACGCGCCACATCGAGGCGTAGAGGATTCGCGGGTTGGTCGGGTCCATCTCGAGCTCGAACGCGCCGACGTCCTCGCTGACGAACAAGACCTTCTCCCACGTCTCGCCGCCATCGCGGGATCGGAACACGCCACGGTCCTCGTTCGGGCCAAAGGCATGGCCGAGCACGGCGGCGTAGACCACGTCCTCATCGCGCGGGTGCACGACCATGCGCGGGATGTGGTTGCCGCCCTCGAACCCGAGGCTCCGCCACGAGCGGCCGGCGTCCTCCGACTTCCACATCCCCCAGCCGGGCGAGACGTTCCCGCGGAGCGACTTCTCGCCGCCGCCGACGTAGACCACGTTCGGGTCGCTCGGGGCGACGGCCACGCTCCCGATGCTCCCGCCGAACCAGCCGTCAGAGACGTTCTCCCACGTCCCGCCCCCGTCGCGCGTCCGCCACACGCCCCCGCCGGTCGCCGCTTGGTAGTACGTGAGCGGATCGCCCGCGATGCCGGCGACGCCGGACGCGCGCCCGCCCCGGAACGGCCCGACGAGGCGGTACTCGAGCGATCCGAAGAGCGTCGAGTCGTAGGCGACGCGCTGAGCGCGGACGTCGACGGCGACGAGCGCGAGCAGGACGAGGGGGAAAAGCAAGCGGCGCATCGGCGGGCGCGGGAGGTGACGCCCGGAGTGTAACCCCACGCCGCTCGGCCCCCCACTGGCGGGAGCGTCCGCCAGCGGGGAGCGCCACCGGCGGCGAACTCGGGCGGGACGGGCCGAGTACAGCGCCCATGCCCGACCTCACCTCGAAGCAGCGCGCCCACCTCCGCGGTCTCGCCCACAGCCTCAAGCCCGCCGCCCACGTCGGCAAGGAGGGCGTGACGGAGTCGGCCGCCGACGCGCTCCGCCAGACGTTCGAGGCCCGCGAGCTCGTCAAGGTCCGCGTGCTCGAAGCCGCGCCCGAGGACGTCCGCGCGACAGCGCACGCGCTCGCCGAGCGGACCGGCGCCGCCGTCGTCCAGACCGTCGGCCGGACGGCCGTGCTCTACCGGCCCGACCCGGAGGCCCCGACCATCCGCCTGCCGTAGCCACGCCGCGCCCACCGCCGGCGCGCGAGCGGCCGGTCCCGGTCCGTGGAGGCGGGGCGCTCTGCCAGACCGGACAGGTGCCGGTCGAAAAAGTCGACGACACGGGCGGTGTACGCCTCCGACGCGGTCTTGAACGCGTCGAGGTGCTCCGCATCGGGGACCGTCCACAGGTCGCACGGGACGCCCGCCCGTCGGAAGGCGGGGACGTACTGGCGCACCCCGCCTTCCGGCGAGAAGATGTCGGCCCCGCCCGCGATCATCAGGACGCCGCGCAGGCCGCCCGCCCGGGCCGCGTGGCGGAGGGGGTCCAGGGCCGGGAAGAGCGGCCGCGTCAGGCGGACGACCGCCTTCTGCACCTGGTGGAACCGGGGGCGGGGGACGTGCCCGGTCATCGCCCGGAGCGAGGCCGTCGCATTCGCATACGGGGCGTCGAGGACCGCCGCGCGGAACGGGTGGCCCCGGGTCGAGAACGCGCACGTCCCGTAGACGGCGCCGAAGCAGACGCCGAGGAAGCCGACCGGCAGGTCCGGCGCGCGGCGCGCGGCCTCCTCCCCCGCCGCCAGCACGTCGCGCGGGAAGAGGACGCTCTGCGGCGGGGTCTCGCCGAACCCCCCGAAGTCGAGGAGGAGGACGTGGTACCCCGAACGGCGGAGGGCCCCCGCATGGCCGTGCTTGAGGAAGAACCCCTTCCCGCTCCGCTTGAACGGGTGCGCGCAGACGATGGTCGCCCGGGCCTCGCCCACCGCCGGCCCCCAGAGACCGACGACGGCGTGGCCGTCAGAGCGAGAAAAGCGGGCCGGCTCCCACGCGGCGGGCTCGCCGGCACCCTCCGGCCACGTCCACGGCCGCGCCGACGGGCGGAAGACGAACCGCCGGTACAGGCGGAGCCCGATGCGATCGAGCGCGCGGGAGGGGGCCGAGACCATCGGGTCTAGTGGCAGGGGATGTTGTCCTCCGGCGGTTCCACGGTCCCAGAACCCGAGCCGGGGCTGCAGTTCTCAGCCGTCTTCAGACGGACGGGTCCGAGCCCGACGACGGTCGGGGGCTCGTACGCTGTGGGGAGGGCGAAGGCGTTGGGGGTGTCGGTCATGATGAGGGGGGGATGAGGGGGACGGAGAGCACAGGCGATAGTGGTCACCCCCCCGTTCCCAGACGTAGGTCTCCAAGCGCTTTGGAGGTGCGCCATAGGCTCAGCGCCAAGCCCCTCATGCGCGGGTGCACTGGATGACGTAGGACACGAGCGCGCCCATCTGGCTCAGGTCCCGGGGCCTCTCGAGCCGGAACACCGGGACGCGAGAGGCCAGGCGGGCCACGTCCTGCGAGTGGGGGCGGCGCTGGCAGGCCACCTCGGCAAGGGCGCCAGCGAACGAGTGGCGAGAGAGGGCGACGAACGCCTTCGGGCGAGACAGCCTCTCCGCCCGGAGGGCGTCCCCAAACTCCAGGAGGTAGACCGCGCGGAGGGGGAGCGGCCGGTCGGCCGGGTCGACGGACCACACCCACTTCGGAAAGGCGTCGGCGGAGGGGGGCTCGGCGTCGGACTCCAGCTCGTGAGCTCGGACGGAGGGCCCCCACAGCTTTACCAGCCCGTACCCCGGGTGGGCAAGGGGCCGGTCCGGGCCACCGCTCCACACGAGCAGGTCGTCCGTGACGAGCGGGTGCCCTGCCCGGACGAAGGCCGCGGCAGTCGTGGACTTGCCCGCCCCCTTCTCACCGAAGAAGGCGACGGCCCGCCCGTCCACGGCGACGGCGCTCGCGTGGAGCGCCGAGCGGCCCCGCTGGAGGAGCAGCGACGCGAAGCCCTGCCCCATCAGGATCGTGTGGAGGAGGTCGTCGTCCGCGTCCGGCACGCGCTCCACGGTGAGCGACCGCCCGCCCTGGGCGAGGACGCCGCCGGCGCGGGGGTGCCACAGGAAGATCCGCTCCGGGTCGGCGTCGAAGCACCCCGGGCGGGGCTCGCGTTCGGACTGGGCCCGCACGTCCCCCCTCCGAATGGTGACGTCCACGTCGCCCCCGGCGCTCCCCGCGCGGACGTCCCGGAGCGGAAAAGCCGACGCGACGCGGAGGCCGTACGCGACGTACCGGAACGGACCGTCAGGCGTGGGCACGTTGGGGCTCGGCGGGTGGACGCGGGCAGGGGCAACGGAGGCACGCTCAGAAGTGCCGTCCGCCGCCCTCGCCTGCTGAGAACTAACAGTTCGCGCAGGGGAAGTTATTCCCGGGGTTCTGGATCGGACCCGAGTCGGAGGGGCCGGGCTCGCCGACGCCGGGGTCGCAGTTCGTCGCGGTCACGGTGTGGACCGTACCGAGGTCTTCAAGCGCGGGCGGGGCGTAGGGGCGGCGGGGCGGGGCGGTTTGGGGGGTCATGGACGAGCGCCTTGAGCGGCGCGGTTGGGGGACAAGGGGGCGGGCGGGCCCGCCGCGTACTGCGCGTGCGCGACGACGCGGTCGGCCAACGCGGGGAGCCGGCCGAGGCCCTGGGGGACCGCGAGCCGGAACACGGGGGTGGCCTCGGCGAGCGCTGTGTAATGCCGGAGGCACCGGGCGCCCTCGCCCATCGGCCCGGCGAGGGCGCCGGCGAAGGCGTGGCGGGCGACCGTCGTGAAGGCGTCCACGCCGCGGAGCCGCTCGGCGGCGAAGGCCGGGCCGCGCTCGAGGGCGTAGACCGCGCGGAGCGGCTCGACCGTCGAGGCCGTCTCGGCCGTCCGCTTCCACTTGGCGAGGGCGGAGTAGGCCGGGGCGAGCCGGTCCGTCCGCTCGCCGAGGGCCCGGGCCGTCGCCTCGGTGATCTTGAGGAACGGGTAGCCGGCCGAGACACGTGGGGCCCCGCTGTCGAGGCCGCGGACGGCGAGGACGTCGTCGGTCACGAACGCGCCGCCGCGCGCCATCACGGCGGCCGCGAGCGTCGACTTGCCGGCGCCTTGGTCGCCGAGGAACGCGACGGCCCCGCCGTCGAGGGCCACGGCGCTCGCGTGGAGCGAGAGCACGCCCCGCTGGTGGAGCACGGCGGCGAGCCCCTGCCCGAGCACGAGCGACGCCAGCGCGTCGCGGTCGAGCATCGGCCGGGCGTCGACGAGGACCTCGCGGCCGTGCCGGGCGACGACCACGCCGCCCCCGACCGTCCCGAGAAAGACGTGCCCGGGGCGGACCTCGAAGCACCCCG
>CAZDFV010000013.1:0-27338 GCA_964504495.1 uncultured Rhodothermales bacterium | reverse complement strand
CGGAGGCCTCGCGCTGAAGCGCGCAGCTTGTACTGGCGTGCTGGGACAGTCAGAGCGAGGCGTCCTCCTACATCCCTCGTGAGCCCAGTCGTGATTGAATGCGCAGTCAGCATTCCCATGGCCTAGCGGACGCTTCTGTTGTGTGCGATCTGCTACCTTCTGCTGCCCGCCTCAAACATCCTACGCGCCCCAGGAGTCCGGGTGGCGCGGACCTGCGAGGGGCAGCGGTTGAGCATGTCGGGGTCCCGGTTGAACTCTTAGTAGCTATGGCTGCAACACTGAGCGATATCGCCAAACGTGCCGGAGTGTCCGTCTCCACGGCATCGAGGGTCATGAACCAGAAGGGGCTGGAGCACCGGATCAGCGCAGGGACGGAAGCCCTCGTGTTAGAAGCCGCCGAGGCCCTCAACTACACGGCCAATCACCTCGCCCGGGGTCTGCGGCTCCGCAAGACGTACACGGTGGGTCTCGTCACACCTGACATCTCGAACCCGTTCTTCGCGCACGTCATCGACCGGGTCCACAGCACGGCCCACGAGCAGGGGTACAGTCTCGTCGTGTGCAACTCCAATGAGAGCCTGGATCTCGAGACTGAGCATGTCCACCTCCTGCGTCAGAAGCGCGTCGACGGCCTGATCGCGATGCCGGTTGGCCAGGGCTACGACCACTTCAAAGAGTGGCTCAGCGGCGGGACCCCGCTCGTCCTGCTCGACAGGTGTTCCGAGTCCCTAGAGGTCGACTCCGTCGTCGTCGACAACTACCGGGGCGCGTTCGACGCTACGGAGCATCTGATCGAGCACGGGCATCGCCGGATTGCCCTCGTCCAGGGGCTCCCCGGGACGTATACGAACACGACCCGCCTCAAGGGCTACAGGGATGCGCTGGCGACCCACGGGATCGACATCGACGAGCGGCTCGTCGTGGGGGGCGACTTCCGACGCGAGCGGGCGTACATCGAGACCAAGTTGCTCCTTAATCTGGATCCAGCTCCGACTGCCATCTTCGCCACGGGCGATCTTATCACACTCGGGACCATGCAGGCCCTTGAGGAGGAGGGGCTCCACGTCCCCCGGGACATCTCGCTGCTCTCGTTCGACGACTTCGATTTCGCCCCGTTCCTGCGATGCCCGTTGACGACCGTGCAGCAGCCAAAGGAGATGATGGGAGAGGCAGCTGTGAAGCTCCTCATCGAGCAGTTCGACCGGGAGGGGCGCCCCCCTCGCCGAATCGTCCTGAGTCCGAAGCTCGTCGTCCGCGAATCGGTAGCCCGTCCGGGCCACGGGGGAGCAGAGTTCGTCTAGGACGACTGAACAGGGATAGCGGAGTGCGCAATCTATTGCGCAACCACTGTGAGACGGTCGCACTCCTCTTGACACGCCGGCGTCTTCGTCGTACGTTAACACGGAAGCGCTTTTGCGAGCAGGAGATGGCGAATCCAGGCACCGCAGGTAACCCGGGATGCTCTACCGGACATCGCTGTTCTCTTCTTTGCGCAATCGATTGCGCTAGTCGACAGATGCTTACTAATGCCCCTCCCAAGCGCTGCTCAAGCCTTACGCTCCCACCGCCGATGAGCACTAGAGACGCCCTCGTTGGTCCGGTGCTGCGCTCCCTCTATAACACAGCCCCTCCCTGGGGGTGGGACGTCCTATGGGGCCGGACGCTGCTCGTCCTCGCAGCCCTAGCTATGCTGGCGCTGCCCGCGAGCGCGTGGACGGCGACAGGCAAGATTGCTGGGACCATCACGGAGGAAGGGAGCGGAGAGCCGCTCGTCGGCGCGAACGTCTACGTCGTCGAGCTCGGCGTCGGGGCGACGACGGACGCCGAGGGGAACTACTTCGTCCTCAACGTGAACCCGGGGGAGTACACGGTCCGGGCCTCGTACGTCGGGTACCAGACGAAGGTGGTGACGAACGTAGCCGTGAGCACCGGCCGGACGACCCGGCTCGACTTCGCTCTCGCTAGCGCGACGATCGAGTCCGACGAGGTCGTTGTCAGCGCGGAGACCGAGGACATCGCCCCCGACCTCACGGCCAGCCAGCAGGTCGTCTCGGACGACTTTATCGACAAGCTCCCCGCCCGCTCCGTGCGGGAGGTCGTCGAGACCCAGGTCGGCGTGTTCAACGGGACGTACCGCGGGAGCAGCCAGGTCCAGGCCCTCTACCTCCTCGACGATCAGAGCCTCAACAGCGGGCTCTACTCGACGAACTACAACGGGATCAACACGACGTCCATCGAGGAGATCGCCGTGCTGACCGGCGGGTACAACGCGGAGTACGGCAACGCCCGCTCGGCCGTCGTCAACGTCGTCACGAAGGAGGAGTGGTCGGGGGTCCACGCTACGGCGCTCGCGCGGGTCCGGCCGCCGGGGACCTACCACTTCGGCCGCGACATGTTCAGCCGCGACAACTACGAGTGGACCAACTTCGACCGGGACTACTGGGCCGAGCAGGCCGGGAACGAGTCCAGCCCCTTCTTTGGGAGCGACCCGGACTCGCTCCTCACCCTCTGGCAGGACCAGATCACCCCCAACGACACGCTCGCCGGCTACAACGAGCGGGCGCAGCACGAGCTCGAGGGGACGCTCTACGGCGGGTTCAACAACAAGGTGAGCTACCTCCTCTCGGGGCGGTACGTCCGGAACGTCAACATCTTCCCGCAGGCCCTCCCGTACAACCCGGAGTACAACGTGCAGGGGCGGCTGACCTATCGCGTAACCCCGTCGCTCAAGGTCCGGCTCAGCGGGTTTAAGGGGGGGTGGGAGACGGCGCAGCGGCTCGAGTCGGTCAACTTCAACTCGACCGAGTCGGCGCAGGAGGCCCAGTGGTACCGGACGGCCGAGGTCCGCGACCCGTACGACCGCGAGAAGTACGCGCTCCTCGGCGCGTTCTTGCGCCAGTGGCCCGAGCTCCGCGACTGGACCCAGGGGGCCTTCACCGTCACCCACGTCCTCAGCTCGCGGACGTTCTACGAGGTGGCCGTCTCGTACCTCCGCGACGAGATGGACCGCTCCGACCGCTACGGGGTCACGCGGCCCGACCAGTTCGCTCTCCGGGACGACGAGCAGAAGCTCGTCCGGTTTCTAGACCAGGGGTACATGCACGCCTACGACCGGAGCGACACGCGCGTCTACGGGGCCCGGGCGGAGGTGACGAGCCAGGTGACGGAGAACCACCTCCTCAAGGCGGGCGTGGATCTCCGGAGCTACGACCTCCTGTTCGACCACTTCATGGTCGAGTACAAGGGCGGCGGCGTCGAGAACTTCATCAACAACTTCGAGGGGCGGCCCTTCGAGGGGAGCGCCTACGTCCAGGACAAGATGGAGTTTTCAGGGCTCGTCGTGAACGCGGGGCTCCGCCTCGACGTGTTCGACCAGAACCGGGAGGCCCCGGCCAGCATGTTCGACCCGCTGGCGTTCCAGCCGACGACGCCGGGGAACGACCCCGACGAGCCCTACGGCTTCCCCGGCGACCCGGAGCGCGTGCCGACTCCGCTCCGCGTCGCGGTCTCCCCGCGGATCGGGCTCTCCCACCCGATCACGGAGAACTCCGTCCTCCACTTCTCCTACGGCCACTTCTACCAGCGGCCGTCGTGGAGCAAGATGTTCGGGTTCCCCGTCGTCAAGTACACGGAGGACCACGAGGCGGCAAAGGACATCTTTGGGGACACCGTCACGTACATGGAGGAGTGGCACGGGTACTACGGGAATCCGCGGCTCGGGTACGAGAAGACGGTCCAGTACGAGCTCGGCGTTCAGCAGCGCGTCGCGGACCGGCTCCTCCTCGACGTCACGGGGTACTACAAGGACGCCGCCTACGAGACCAACTTCAGCACGATCACTGGCGTTTACCCCGCCACCCACTTTACGAACAAGGCCCTCCTGCAGAGCAACGCCGGGTACTCCGACGTCCGGGGGATCGAGACGAGGGTGGACACGAGACTCCGGTCTCCGCTCAACGCCGGCGTCGGCTACGACATCTTCTGGTCGTCGAACGGGGTGGTCGGATTTTCTCGACTCTACGAGGAGGGGGCGGGGCAGGTCGACCGGCCCAAGGGGCTCCGCGAGGAGAACGGCGTGTGGAACGCCTATCACAAGGTGAAGGGGTACGTGGACCTCAGCCTGCCCCGCCAGTTCGGTCCGTCCGTCCTCGGAGCGCGGCCGCTCAGCGACCTCAACGTGTTCACCTACTTCTGGTGGCGGAGCGGGGACCAGTACACCTACCACGAGCCGGGCTCCACGTCCACCCGGCCGAACAACCGGCGGTGGGAGCCCTACTACCAGCTCGACATGAGGGCCAGCAAGGGGGTCCACGTCGGCGGCGTGCGGACCGAGTTGGGGGTCGAGGTGCGGAACGTCCTCGACTCGAGGTTCCTCCGCCGCCTGGGCGGCGAGGACCTCGAGCAGTACCACGAGCGGACGGACCTCCCCCTCGAGGAGCGGCTCCCGCGGAACACGTGGTCCGGCGAGCCCGACGTGTGGAACTGGTACAGCTACGAGGTGCCCCCCCGCCAGGTCGTGTTCCAGGTCCGTGCGTCCCTCTAGAGCTCTTCGCCCGTGACCTCGTCCCCTACGCCCCTCGTGTCCGCAACGCCATGCCAGGCGCGGCTCCGACGGACCGCCCGAATCAAGTGGGCGGTCCTGGGCCTCGTTCTCGCCGCACTGGCGGCGCCTCCGGCCAGCGCGCAGGTGCAGTGGGACTATGAATCGCTCACGCGCGGGAAGCTGTGGCAGAGCATCTGGAACTCGCTCCAGTATGGGGAGCCGGGCGCTCTCTTCAGCTCCCCCGCCTACACGATGGACTACCCTGGCTACGTGCGCGGCGCGCGCGCCGAGGACGCCCTGAACTACGCCGAGGCCGTCGGGTACGCCGTGTACGGGGTGCGCGGGGGCGAGGCCGAGGCGTACACGCTCAACACGCGCTTCCAACCCTCGGGACGGTTCGTATACCCGACCGAGCCGGCTCGCCTAACTCGGAACTACAACCTGGCCGACCCGACGATCCCAGCCGAAGAGGTCCTCACGGGCGCGCACCACGCGATCGACCTCAAGCTGGACGTGGCCCACCGGAGCATGGTGTGGAGCTACCCCGAGTACGACGACTTCGTCATCCACGAGATCACCCTCACGAACAACGACGTCACGCCCCTGACCGACCTCTACTTCGCGATGCGCTACGGCCTCCGGTTCACGCTCCGGTCGGGCACGGACTACGACGAGAAGTACGACTGGAGCGAAGAGGAGGAGCTCTTCTACTTCTACGACCACTGGAGCACCCGCCGGAGCGACGGGACCCTCGTCCAGTGGGACTTCGGGGTAGGCCCCGAACGCGGTGACATCGGCGACGCGAGCGACATCGAGGAGCGAGGCAGCCTGGACCACGAGCTCGACGCCCCCGGCTACTTTACCGCCTTCGCGCTGGACTGCCAGGGAGCCAGCCCGGAGTTCAACATCCTCGAGCACCTCGGCGGCGACTTCCAAACCGACGCCCCCGAGGAGGACGTCGTGTTCCGCCAGGACCAGCTCGAGTCCGAGGGGCCGGCCCGGTTCAAGGAGGTCCTCACGCACCGGCAGCCCCGGCAGTCGTGGGACGCCCTCAACGCCGCTGGCGGCGAGGGGGGGAACCGGTTCGAGCGCCGGCCCGAGTACCTCGTCACGTGCGGCCCCTACGAGGTCGCGCCGTTCGAGTCAATCACGCTCGTCTTCGCCGAGGTCATGGCGGAGATGGACCGGGCCCGGATCGTTGAGGGCGGGGTCGAGAACATCGATTGGATGCTGGAGAACACGCCCGGGCTCCTGCTCGACAACGTGCGGGCGGCCAAGTCGCTCTACGCCAATGGGTACGAGCCGGCCGCCCACCCGCCGCCCACGCCGACCGACGGCCCCAACAGCCTGGACATCACGGCGGCCCCGGGCGAGGTCGTCATTGAGTGGCCCCCGATCCCCGACTCCTACACCGACCCGGAGACGGGCGTGAACGACTTCGCGGGGTACCGGGTGTATCGGTCCAGCTACTTCACGGTCGGCCCGTGGGAGTTGATCGCGGACCTGCCCAAAGGCGAAGTGCCCACAGAGGACGGCGTCGTCCGGTTCGTGGACGCGGACCTCCCCTTCGGCGTGGGTAACTACTACGCCGTATCGAGCTACGACACGGCCGGGAACGAGAGCGGGCTGGTCAACGCGAACCGGGAGCCGGTCTACCCGCAGCGGGCCCCGAACGAGGCGTTCCCCGAGGACGTCTACGTCGTCCCGAACCCGTTCCGGCAGCACAGCCAGCTCCTGGGCGAGGGCGAGCGGTTCCGGATGGAGTTCGTCGGCCTCCCGGCCGCCGCGACGATCAGCATCTACACGCTCACCGGCGAGCGGCTCAAGACGATTGAGCACGACGACGGCACGGGCTCGACGGCCTGGGGGAGCAACCTCCGGCTCGACTACCAGCTCAACGACTGGCTGCTGTCCGTCTCCCCCGGCGTCTACATCTACCGGGTGGAGTCGCGGGTGTCGGGGCAGGAGGGGAGGGAATACATCGGCAAGTTCGCCATCATCAAGTAACCCGCCACGTGGCTATGCCGTCTCGCGTCAAGAACCGGACGGGCCGGCTGGCCCTTGGGCTCTCCGTTCTCGCGGCCCTCTGCACGAGTGGCCCGGTGGAGGCGCAGTCGGGGATCGACCCCTACGAGATCGAGCGGGTCGGGCAGTCGGGGTGGCAGTTCCTCAAGATCAACGGGGACGCGCGGCAGGCGGCGCTGGGGGGCGCCTTCGGGGCGCTGGGGAGCGGCGGGGCCAACGGCGTGTTCGGCAACCCGGCCGTGCTGGCCTACGTCGAGGGGATCGACGTGGCGCTGAACCGGACGGAGTGGATCGCTGACATCGGCTACAGCTCGGTCGCGGTCGCCAAAGACTTCGGAGCGCTCGGCGTCGTCGGGGCCAGCGTCGCGTCGCTGAGCTACGGCGACATGATCGAGACGGTCAACTCGCCCATCGAGGGGCAGGGGCGGACGGAGGCGGTCGTGACGGGGAACACCTTCTCCGCCGACGACATGGCGGCGGGGGTCTCGTACGCCCGCCGGATCACCGGCGAGCTCGCCGTCGGCGGCAGCGCGCGGCTCGTCCGCGAGCAGATCGCCGACGTGAGCATGACCAACTGGTCTCTCGACTTCGGGACCAGTTTCTACACCGGGTTCCGGAGCCTCCGGATCGCCTTCGCCGCCCGCAACTTCGGCCCCGACTCCCGCTTCGTCGACTACAGCGAGGAGCTCCAGGCGGAGCCGGTCGACGTGCGGATGCCGGTCGAGTTCAGGTTCGGGACGGCCGTGGACTTCCTCGACGGCGAGGGGAGCAACGGGGCCCTCACGCTCTCGACCGGCGTGTACCAGCCCAACGACGGGCCGCCAAAGATCAACACCGGGGCGGAGTACCGCTACCTCGACGTCCTCGCCCTTCGGGGTGGCTACCGCTTCAACTACGACGAGCAGGACCTGACGCTGGGCGCCGGGGTCTCGTACTCCGTCGCCGGGTACTCCGGCCGGGTGGACTACGCCTACCTCGGGTTCGGAGCGCTCGGCAACGTCCATTCCTTCTCCGTCGGCATCCGGATCGACTAGACCGGCCGCCCCGCCCCCACCGCCGTCGCCATGCCGCCTCGAGTCACCGTTGTCGGGAGCATCAACCGGGACCTCAGCGTCCGTGTCCCGGAGCTCCCCGCTCCGGGGGAGACGGTTCTCGGTGACCACTTTCTCTCCGTCTCCGGCGGGAAGGGGGCCAACCAGGCGGTCGCCGCGGTCCGCTACGGGGCTGACGTGTCGTTCGTCGGCCGGCTCGGGCAGGACCCGTTCGGGGACGAGCTCCTCGAGGGGCTCCGCGCCGAGGGGATCGACGTCGAGCACGTCGCCCGTGACCCGGAGGCCGCCAGCGGCGTCGCCCTCATCCTCGTGGACGGGGGCGGCGAGAACTGCATCACCGTCGCCCCCGGCGCCAACGCTCGACTCTCGGCCGCCGACGTCGACGCGGCCGAGGGCCTTGTCGCTGCGGCCGACGTCGTCCTGGTCCAGCTCGAGATCCCCCTGCACGCGGTCCGCCGTGCCGTCCGCCTCGCCCACGCGCACGGGGTCCCGGTGGTTCTTAATCCGGCCCCCGCCCGGGAGCTGGACGACGACCTCCTCGGCCTCGTCTCGGTGTTCACTCCGAATGCGTCGGAGGCCGGGTTCTACGTGGGGGGGCGGGTCCGCTCCGAAGGGGACGCCCGCGCCGCGGCCGAGACGCTCCGCCAGCGGGTCGGCGGGGCCGCCGTCGTCACGATGGGCGCCGGAGGCGCCTCCTACGCCGACCGCACGGGGCTCAGCGGCCTCGTCGAAGGTCAGGCCGTCCAGGCCGTGGACAGCACGGCGGCCGGTGACGTGTTCAACGGCGTCCTCAGCGTCCGGCTGGCGGAGGGCGCCGCCCTCCCCGACGCTGTTCTGCATGCGAACGCGGCGGCCGCGCTCTCCGTGACGCAGCACGGAGCGCAGAGCGCGATCCCGTCGCGGGAGGAGGTGTCCTCGCTCCGCGCCCGCCCCAATGGCCGTCCGCTCGTGCGCGACGGACTCTAACGCACGCCTGGCCGACTCGTCCCCCGTCCACCAAGAACCTCCCCGCTATGACCCCCTCGATACTCAACCGCGCCCTCCGCTGGGTCCTGTGCGCCTCCGCGCTCCTGCTCCTCGCCGGCCCCGTAGCCGCTCAGGGATCGGACAACCTGACGGTCCTCAGCAACTTTGGTCGGGGAGACGGGGAGAGCCGGTCGGTCTTCGCCCTCGGGAGCCGCGCCTACTACGGGATCGGCAACCGGCTCGTCATCTCGGACTTCTCGAACCCGCAGAGCCCGACCACGCTGGGGAGCGCCACCGTGCCGGACCGCGTCGAGGACGTCGTCGTCGTGGGGAACACGGCGTACGTGGCGTCGGGCGGCGGCGTGAGCCTGTTCAACGTGCAGAACCCGACGCAGATCGCCGAGCTGGCGACGGTCGCGGCCGAGAGCTACGGGGAGGGGCTCGCCGTCGACCCGCCCTACATCCTCCTGGGGGACGGCTCGGCCGGGCTCCGCATCCTCGACGCGACGACGCCCTCGGCCCCGACGGAGGTCGCCCAGGTCGACACGCTGGGGTACGTCGAGGGGGTCAGCTACAGCGGGGACGTCGCCTACGTCGCCGCCGGCTCCCGCATCCACCTCATCGACTACAGCACGCCCGGGAGCCCGACCTACGCAGGCCGGATCGGGAGCCCGCTCGACTACTACCAGAGCTCGGCCGTCCGGGGCAGCTTCCTCTACGTCGCGGACTTTTTCGGTGGGTTCCGGGTGTTCGACATCAGCACCCCGTCCAACCCTCAGGACGTCGGGTTCTTCGACCCGGCCGACAGGACGGCGCGGATCTCGCTCGACGGCGACTTCGCCTACGTGGCGAACGGAGACAAGGGCGTCTCCATCTTGGACGTCTCGACGCCCGCCAGCCCGACGGAGGTGGCCGTCATCGACACGCCCGGCCGTGCCCTCCAGGCGTGGGTGAGCGGGACGCTCGTGTTCATCGCGGACACGGAGGGGGTCCAGGTCTACGACGTCTCGACGCCGGCCAACCCCGTTTTCCAGAGCAGCATCGACGTGCAGGCGCCCGCCGACGGGAAGGCGTTCGGGATCAACCTGCAAGGGGACTTCGCCTACGTCGCCTACGGGGACGCGGGGCTCCGGGTCTTGGACGCCTCGAACCCCTCGGGCGGGCTGGCGCAGGTGGCCCAGCTCGACGTCCGCAACGACGCGGACGAGGGGCAGGCGCGGCAGGTGGCCGTCTCCGGGAGCTACGCCTACGTGGCCTCCCGGGCCGCCGGCGTCCGCGTCGTCAACGTGAGCAATCCGGCGGCCCCGGCGATCGTCACCACGCTCGACGTCGACGACGCCGGCGACGTCGCGGTCGACGGGACGACGCTCGTCGTCGCTGGCGGCTCCGGCCTCACCGTCTTCGACATCACGGACCCGGCGGCTCCGGTCCAGCGGTTCGCGTCGGACGGGATCGGGTACGCGGACCGCGTCGGCGTGAGCGGCGGCTACGCCTACGCCATCACGACGGGCTCGGACCTCCGCGTCTTCGACCTCTCGGATCCGTCCGACATCCAACTCGTCGGGACGGTCGCCACGGGTGGGGACTACAGCGAGGGCCGGATCACCGTCCAGAACGACCGGCTCTACACGACCAACGGGGACCTCCTCGTCGTCGACGTCTCGGACAAGTCGGACCCCCAAGTCGTCGGGACCTACGACGCGCCGTCGTACGCCTACAGCGCGAACGTGTCGGGGGACTACGCCTACGTGGCGACCGAGCGCGACGGGGTCCGGCTCGTCGACGTGAGCGACCCGGCGAACCCGACGGAGGTGGGCTCCGCAGATCCGGGTGGCGAGATGCGCGATGTTGCCCTCCGCGGCGGCCTCGCGTTCGCGGCGAACGGCGAGGGCGGCGTGACCGTCCTCCAGAACAACCTCTTCACGGCGGGGGAGGACGGGCCGGCGCGGCGCGGCGGGCTCGCGCTGTGGCAGAACGCGCCCAACCCAGTGCGAGGCACGACGGCCATCCGCTTCGAGCTCGCGGCGCCGGGCGACGTGACCGTCGAGGTGTACACCCTGCTCGGCCAGCGGGTCGCTACCGTGGCCGACGAGGCGCGGGGCGCCGGTCCGCACACCGTGCCGTTCGACGCGAGTGGGCTCGCGAGCGGGACGTACATCGTCCAGGTCCGGTCGCTGGGCGAGCAGGTCATGGGTCGCATGACCGTCGTCCGCTAGGCCACACCCGGCGGCCAGGGCCGCCAGTCGCGCGCGCGCCGTCGAGCGCCAGCGGCTGGCGGTCCTTCGTCTGAACCCTCCCCACCTCTATGGCCCGACTGTTCGAGTACCAGGGCAAGCGCCTGCTCGCCGAGCATAGGGTCCGCGTGCCCCAAGGGCGCGTCGTGTCCTCACCCGACGACGCGGCTGCGGCCGCGCGCGAGCTGGGGCGGCCGGTCGCGCTCAAGAGCCAGGTCTGGAGCACGCACCGCGCCGAGCACGGCGGCGTCCGGTTCGCGGAGACGCCGGACGAGGCCCGCGCCATAGCGGCCGAGATGCTCGGGCAGCGCATCCAATCGGTCCGCGTGGAGGAGGTCCTCGTCGAGGAGCGCCTCGCCATCGCGGCCGAGTGGTTCGCGGCCGTCTTGGTAGACGGCGAGGAGCGGCGGCCCCGCGTCTTGTTCAGCTCGGTGGGCGGGACCGGCGTCGAGGAGATCGCCGAGCGGCACCCCGACGCGCTCGCCAGCGCGACGGTCGACCTGGGGGACGGCTTCCACCCGTACCAGGGGCGCGACCTCGCCCGCCGCGCCGGGTTGGCGGGCCGCGATCAGATCCGCGTCGGCGGGGCGCTCGCCCGGCTCTACACGCTGGCCCGGTCCGTCGAGGCCCGGTCCGTCGAGGTCAACCCGCTCGTGCTCACCGAGGGGGGGCACGTGGTCGCGGCCGACTGCCGGATCGCCGTCGACGACTACGCCGTGTTCCAGCACCCCGAGCTCGAGATCGACGTCGCCCGGGAGTTCAGCCGGCCGCCGACGCCGCTCGACCGGGTCGCCTATGAGGTCGAGCGGGGCGACTACCGGGGCACGTTCTACTTTATGCAGCTCGCCGACGGGTTCGAGCGGGGCGACGGCTACGTCGGGTTCCACGGCGCGGGCGGCGGCGGGTCGATGATGGCGATGGACGCGCTGGGTCGGCAGGGGCTCAGGCTCGCCAACTTCACGGACACGAGCGGCAATCCGCCCGCGTCGAAGGTGTACCGGGCGGCCAAGATCATCCTGTCGCAGCCCGGCCTCGACGGCTACTTCGCCTCGGGCTCCGGCGTCGCCAGCCAGGAGCAGACGAACGGCAGCCGGGGAATCGCGAAGGCCTTCCGAGAGGAACGGCTCGCCGTCCCGGCCGTCATCCGGCTGGGCGGCAACCAGGAGGACCGCGCCGTCGACCTCCTCCATCGGTACACGGAGGGTCTCCCGGCGCCCGTGGAGGGCTACAAAAAGGACGACCCGGCAGACGTCTGCGCTGCCCGCCTCGCTACGCTGATCTCCGCGTCCGAACCGCCGCCGCCAGCGCCACCGTCCCCGCCGCCAGCGCCCCGCGCCGAGGCCCCGTACCGCTTCGAGACGGAGACGGGGAGCGTCCGCTACGACCACGCGCGGTGCCTCGACTGCCTAAGCAAGGCGTGCGTGGAGGCCTGCGAGCCGGACATCCTCACGCTGGACGGGGACGTGCCCGTGCTGGAGATCACGCGGGAGGAGGCGCGGCGGGGCGGATGCACCGAGTGCCTCGCCTGCGAGCTCGAATGCGCCGTGGCGGGGAACGGGGGAGCGTACATCGACCTCCCCATCGAGGGCCTCCGCGCCCTCCGGAATGCGACGTCGGATCGGTCGGTGCTCGCATGATGCGCCTCGCTCGCTCACGCTCGACGGGTATAGAGGCACGCCGGCCCGGTGTGCTCCTGTTCCTCGCGCTCCTCGTCGGGCTGGCGGCGACGCCCGCCGCGGCGCAGACGTACGGGTTCCGGGCGAGCTACGAGAGCGACGGGTCCCGGGTGCTCCGGACGTTCCGCATGTGGGTGCCGCCCGAGGCGCCCGAGGTACGGGGCGCCGTGTTCCTCTGGGCCGGGGCCGGGCAGGACTGGCGCGACCGCGTCGGGTGGACGTCGTTTCAGGAAGCCGCGCGTGCGCTGGGCTTCGCGCTCGTCGGCACGCGCGACAACGAGCTGGGCGTGACGCGCTCCGAGGTGGACACGGCCCTCCAGCGGATCATGTCGGCCGCGGCCGAGGTCAGCAGCCGCCCCGAACTGAGCGACGCTCCCGTCGCCCTCATGGGGTTCTCGCAGGGCGGGTACCGCTCTGCCCTGGCGGCGGCACTGTCGTCGGGCCGAGTGATTGGGATGGTGGGGCACAAGGGGACCCAGATCGTCTCCCTCACGGACGAGGGCACAGAGGTGCCCGTCCTGTTTATCGCTGGGGAGTCCGACGGCAGCTTCCCCCCCGACTTCGTCCGCCAGGCGTTCCAGACCTGGCGGAACGAGGGCGGCCTCGCCGCCTACGCCGTCGACTGGGGGGTGGGCCACAACGACTTGGGGAATCAGGGGTGGGAGGCCGCTTGGTATTGGCTCGCCGAGGTCGTCCGGCTCCGCTACCCCGAGGCGGCGCCCATCAGCCCCGCCTCCCTCGTCGAGATCCCGCTCGAAGAGGGGTGGCTCGGGGACAAGGCCCGCTTCCGGTCCGACGGGACGCCGTTCACGGTGAGCCCGTTCTTCGACATCGCGCCGCACGCGGAGTACGCCGGGTCGAAGGACGCCGCCTCCTGGCTCCCGAGCCGGGGGGCGGCCTACGCCTACCGTGCGTTCACGTCCACCGACCTGGCCTCGCGCGACGAGGTCCCGCTCCAGACCCCGCTCGTGATCCGCACGCCCGGGGCTCTCGACACGCTGGCGGTCGGAGCGGCGATTGAGGTCGAGCTCGACCTCCGCGGGTTCGGCGAGGGGCGTACGGTCCGAGAGGTCGTTCTCTACGACGGCGGCGACTCGCTGGGGACGGCGACGCTCGACGCGACGGACCCCTCGGCGCCGGTCTGGACGCGGACGTACGTCCCGAGCGTGTCCGGCATCCGCGTCCTCACGGCGGTTGCGACCGCCAGCGACGGCACCCGCCGCACGACGTTTCGGACGGTCGTCGTGCGCCCGGAGGGCGATGCCACGTCCTCCGCTCCGCCGCCTGCCGCCAGCCTGGGCGCGGTGACGCTGCACCCCAACCGCCCCAACCCGTTCGTCCGGTCTACGGCGATCCGCTTCGAGCTCCACCGAGCCGCCGCCGTACGTGTCGAGGTGCTCGACGGTTTGGGCCGGACCGTGGCGACGCTCGTGGACGCGGTCCTCGCCGCCGGCGACCACGCCGTCCCCTTCGAGGCCGCCGGGCTGGCGGGCGGCGTCTACGTCACGCGCGTCGCCGTGGACGGCCTCGCTCAGACGCGCCCGATCCTGCTCCTCCGGTAAGCGCATGGCGATCCTCATCGACCAAACGACGCGCGTGATCGTGCAGGGCATCACAGGCCGTGAGGGGATGCGTCGGACGCACTTGATGACCGGCTACGGCACGGACGTCGTCGGCGGCGTGACGCCCGGGAAGGGCGGGACGGAGGCGGCGGGCGTGCCCGTCTTCGACTCCGTCGCCCAGTGCCTCGACCACGTCGGGCCGGTCGACGTCAGCGTCGTCTTCGTCCCGGCCCCGCTCGTTAAGGACGCCGCGCTCGAAGCGTTCGACGCGGGCGTCCCCCTCCTCCTTCTTGTTCCCGACCGCGTCCCGATGTGGGACGTGCTCGAGATCGCCCGGAAGGCGGAGCAGACGTGTGGGCGGTACATCGGCCCGAACACGCTCGGTGTGCTGAGCCCAGGGAAGGCGTCGATTGGCATGATCGGGGGCTCGGCCGAGGCGGCACGGGAGTGGTTCGCGCCCGGCCCCGTGGGCGTCACGTCGCGCAGCGGCGGCATCACGTCGTCGATCGCCTACTACCTCAGCCGGGCCGGCGTCGGCCTCAGCACAATCCTGCACGTGGGCGGCGACGCCGTCCTCGGCCTGCCCCACCCGGACGTGGCGCTCCTGTTCGAGGAGGACCCCGAGACCCGGGCCGTCGTCCTGTTCGGGGAGATCGGGACGACGCAGGAGGAGCGCGTGGCCGACCTAATGGAAGCGGGGCGGTTCACGAAGCCGCTCATCGCCTACGTCGGGGGCCGGTCGGCCGGAGCGGGCACTCGGTTCTCGCACGCCGGCGCGATCGTCGAGGGCGGGCGGGGCACCTACGAAGGGAAGGTGGAGCGGCTGCGGGCCGCGGGGGCGCACGTGGTCGAGGCGTTTGACGACATCCCCACCGTGACGAAGCGGGTCCTGGAGTCTCTCCCCACCACCCATCCGGTCCTGACATGAGCGGTGCCCGACCTGCCCCCCCGCCGGACCGGCCCGCGTCGGCCTGGGCAACGGGGATCACCGAGGTCGCGCCGAACGCGATCCGGGTCCGGGGCTACGGCGTCGAGGAGCTGATGGGGCGGGTCTCGTTTGCCCGCGTCGTCTACCTCGTGCTCCGGGGCGAGCTGCCGGGTGAGGCCGTCGGCCGGGTCCTCGACGCCGCCCTCGTGGCGTGCGTCGACCACGGGGCGACGCCGCCGTCGACGCTCGCCGCCCGGACGTCCGCCTCGACGGGCGCCCCGCTGAACGCGGCCCTCGCCGTCGGCCTGCTGAGCATCAACGAACACCACGGCGGCGCCATCGAGGGGTGCATGCGCGTCTTCGACGCCGCCAGTCGGGCGCAGGTCAAGCGCGGGCTCTCCGCCGAGACCGCCGCGCAGGAGGCGGTCGACGAGCACCGGGCGGCCGGGCGGCGGGTCCCCGGGTTCGGTCATCGGCTGCATACCGAGGACCCCCGCAGCCGCCGCCTCCTCGCGCTGGCGGACGAGGCCGACGTCGCCGGGTCCGCCGTGGCGCTGGGCCGCGCGGTCGAGCGGGCGCTGGAGGCGACATCGGGGAGGCGGCTGCCCCTCAACGTGGACGGCGCGATCGCGGCCGTCCTGTGCGACCTGGGGTTCGAGCCCGAGCTCGCCAACGCTTTCTTCATTCTGGCCCGGCTCCCTGGCCTCGCGGCCCACGTCCTCGAAGAGCGTGCTCGGGAGCGCCCCGTCCGCCGGGTCCACCCGACGGACCACCGTTATGACGGGCCGCCTGCGCGGTCGCTCCCGTGACGCCGTCCGCCGCCGTCCGCCGGTTTGACCTGGGGCAGATCCGGCTCCTGGTCCCGATCCTCGTTCCCGTGCTGGTCCTGTCGGTCGTGCCCCTCGCGCAGGGCATAACCCTCGGCTTTACCGACTACCGGCTGGGGGAGGACGTCCAGTTCAACGGGCTCGACAACTACGCCTACATGCTGGAGGACCGATTCTTCTGGCAGTCGTTCCGCGTCGGCGCCGTGTGGACGCTGGCGGTGACGGCGGGCCAGGTCGGGCTCGGCCTGGGGCTGGCCTCGCTCCTGAGCCTGAAGCTCCGGTTCACCGGCCTCGCCAGCGTGCTCATCCTGGTTCCGTGGGCCATGCCCCCGGTGATCCGCGCGATCATGTGGCGCGGGCTGTACGGCGTCGAGACCGGGATCGTCAACCACTGGCTCCTCGGCCTCGGTGTCCTCGACGCGCCGATCGACTGGCTCAACAGCTTCACCTACACTGTCCCGGCGATTATCGTGGTCGGCATCTGGGGGGAGCTGCCCAAGACGGCCGTCTTCATCCTGGCCGCGCTCCTCGCCGTCCCCCCCCAGCTCTACGAGGCCGCCCGCCTCGACGGCGCGGGGGCCTGGCAGATCTTCCGGCACATCACGCTGCCGACCATCCGGCCGGTCCTGGCCGTCGTCACGGCGCTCGCGTTTACCTGGAACTTCAATGCGTTCGGCCTGGTGTGGGTGCTCACGCAGGGCGGGCCGGGCGGGCTGACGCGGCTGCCCATGCTGGCGGCCTACGAGGAGGGCTTCCGCTACGGCAACGTGGGCTACGCGGCGGCCATCGGGAACGTGATGATCCTCATCATCGGGGCGGCGCTCGTCGTCTACCTCCGCCAGCAGCTCCGGGAGCGGGTCTAGGCTGTGTCTGAGAATCCGCTTCTGGCCTGCACGCGGCGTCCGCCGCCGCCCGCCGCGTTGCGCTCCATCGCCGTAGCCACGGCTACGGCTGCTTCGCGCGCCTTGCGGGCGACGACGGCCCCTCGCGTTCGGCCTCAGACCGAACACCCAGACACAGCCTAGCGGATGCGGCGCCCCCTCCAGAGCCTGCTCGTGAAGGGCCTCCTGTACCTCGTGCTACTGGGGTACCTCGCCTACCTCGTCTTCCCGATGCTCTGGATGGTCTCGACGTCGCTCAAGAGCACGCGCGAGATCTACACGGCCGCCCCGAGCCTGATCCCCGAGACGCTCACGCTCGACCACTACGCCGCGGTCTTCCGCGACACCGGCCTGGTGCAGAGCATGACGAACAGCCTCGTCGTGGGCGTGGTCTCGACCGCCACCGTGCTCGTCATCGCCCTGCCGGCGGCGTACGCGCTAGCCCGGTTCAAGACCGCCGTGAACAAGGGCGTGATGGGGTGGATCCTGGCCTCGCAGGTGTTCCCGGCGATCCTGCTCCTGGTCCCGCTCTACGTGATCCTCCGGCGCCTGCTCCTCACCGACTCGCTCGTGGGGCTGTGCGTCGTCTACACGGTCTGGAACCTCCCGTTCGTCCTGTGGATGCTCCAGGGCTACATCCGGGACATCCCCATCGAGCTCGAGGAGGCGGCGGCGATCGACGGGGCGGGGCGGGGGCAGGTGATCTTCCTCGTCCTCATGCCGCTCCTGCTCCCGGCGCTCGGGGCGTCGGCGCTGTTCGCCTTTATCTCGGCGTGGAACGAGTTCTTCTTTGCCCTCGTGCTCCTCAAGAGCCCGGACCTGCTCACGCTCCCCATCGAGCTGGCGACGTACACCGGCATGGAGGGGCAGGCGCGGACGGGCCCGCTCGCGGCCGCCAGCTTCGTCGCGACAGTCCCATCGCTGCTCATGTTCGGCGTGCTGCGGAAGGCGTTCACGTCGGGGCTCGTCGTCGGGGCCGTCAAATGAGCGGTGCGGCCTCCACGACTCGGGCCCTCCTCAGGCTGGCGGTCGTCGCCGGCGCGCTGCTGGCCGGGTGCGGGCGGGGCGGCGAGGAGCGCGACGCGATCCGGTTCGTCAGCCTGGCGTGGCAGGAGCAGGCGATCGACGCCAACAAGGAGATCGTCGCCGCCTGGAACGCCGACACCACGCGCACGCCGGTCGAGTATGTCCAGGGCACGTGGGGGTCCGTCCACGACTTCCTGATCACGGCCTTCGAGACGGGCGACGTCCCGGACGTCTTCCACTACGAGGCCGTCAACACCGTCGACTTCGCGCGGCGGGGGAACCTCGCCGACCTCGGCCCGCTCCTCTCGGACAGCCTGCGGGCGGACGTCCTCGACGTCGCCTGGGAGACCGTCCGCACCGGCGACGGGGCGGTCACGGGCGTCCCGTTCCTCCTCGACGCCTTCGTCGTCCTCTACAACCGGGAGCTGTTCGAGCGGGCGGGCGTCGAGCCGCCCACGGTCGGGGAGCCTTGGACGTGGGCCCAGCTCCGCCGCGCGGCCCGGCGGCTCACGCGCGACACCGACGGCGACGGCGAGACCGACCAGTGGGGCGCTGCGTTCGGGCTCCGCAACTCCTCGAACATCGTGCTCAACCTGTCGCTCGGGTTCGGCGGCGGCTACTTCCGGCACGGGGGGGACGGCGTGCGCGTCGAGGTCGGACCGGCCGAGAAGGCGCTCCTGAGGACGATCCACGACATGATGCACCGCGACCGGACGGCGCCGACCGCGGGCGTGGGGATGTCGGGCACGGACCTGATCCCCGGGTTCCTCGACGGCGACTACGCCATGCTCGTTGGGATCGGGTCGTGGGCCCGCCAGCAGGTCGTCGAGAACGCGCCCGACGGGTTCGCGTGGGGCGTGCTCCCGCCCCCCTCGGCCCGGACGCAGCGGCAGGGGGCGAACGCGCAGACGCTCAGCATCCCGGCCGCGTCGCCCCACAGGGAGGAGGCGATGGCCTTTATCGAGTTCTTCCTCAGCAGCCAGAACATGACTCGCCTCGCCCGGAGCGACTGGATGATCCCGGCGCGGCGGTCGAGCATCGCGGCGCTCGCGTCGGAGCCGGAGGCGCACGGCTGGACGACCACGCTCGCCGTCGCCAACGACCTCGTGCGCGGCCCCTGGATGGGCGTCCCCGGCCTGACGGAGTGGAAGGGCCGCATCGCGACGCCCACGTTCCAGGAGGTCTTTTCCGGCCGCCTCTCCATCGACGCCGCCGCCGCGCGCATCGAGGACGACAGCGAGCGCATCCTCGGGAGGTACCGATGACGGCCGACACGCTCCACGACCGCGCGCGCGGGTGCCTCGCCGGGCTCGCCATCGGCGACGCGCTCGGCCAGCCCACCGAGGGCAAGACGCCGGCCCAGATCCGGGACCGCTGGGGCACCATCACCGACTACGTCTCGGACGATCCCGTCGGCAGCGACGACACGGAGTACGCCGTCTTCAGCGCCCAGACCCTGCTCCGCCACGGCCGCGGCCTGACGTTCGACGACGTGGCCGATGCGTGGCGGACGCACGTCGCCTCGCAGCGGGGCGGCTTCAAGGGGGCCGGGTTCAGCGAGATGCTCGCCATCCGCAACCTGCGCGAGGGGCAGGGGCCGCCCGCGTGCGGGGAGCACCTCCACAGCTGGAGCGACGGGCTGGCGATGCGCGTCGCGCCGTTCGGGATCGTGGCGCCGGGCGACCCCGACGAGGCCGCACGCCTGGCCGAGGTCGACGGGGTCGTGAGCCACGCGGGCGAGGGCCTGCTCGGGGGGCGGGCCGTCGCCGCGGCCGTCGCCGTGTCGATGACTGGCGCGACGACGGCCCAGGCCACCGCCGCCGCGCTCGCGGTCGTCCCCGCCGACAGCTGGACGGCGCGGGCCGTCCGAGAGGCCGTCGAGATCGGCGAGGGGGCCGGGTCCGTTGGGGACGCGCTCGACCCGCTCTACGACGCACTCGTCTGCCACCCGTACCCGTGGGCGGACCTCGGCCCGGAGGCGGTCGGGCTCGCCTTCGGCCTGCTGGCGGCGTCCGACGGGGCGTTTGAGGACGCCGTGCTCGGCGGGGCCAACATCGGCCGGGACACCGACACGATCGCGGCGATCGCCGGCGCCGTCGTGGGCGCCCGCATCGGCCTCACGGGTCTGCCTCCGCGCTGGGTCGAGCGCGTGCAGACGGTCCAGGGCCTCTGCATCCGGACCGTGGCCGGGACCGACCTGCTCGCCCTCGCCGACGACCTCGCCGCCTTCACGCTCTCCGGCGCCTAGCCGCTCCGACCTATGCTCTGGCTCTTGATGACGATGACGGCCTGCGCCCCGCCCGACACCGGCCGGGTCTCGGTCGAGACGATGCGCTCGGACGTGCTGGGGCGGGAGTGGACGTACAGCGTCTACCTGCCCCCCGGCTACGACACCTCGGAGCTGCGCTATCCCGTGCTCTACCTCCTGCACGGCAGCGGCGGCGACGAGACCGACTGGCGCGACGGCCAGGACGCGCTCGACTCGTTGATCGCCGTCGGCGCCGTGCCACCCGCCATCGCCGTCGCGCCGGCCACGGGCACGAGTTGGTGGGTCGATGGGCAGGAGCCGTTCGAGACCGCGTTCCTCCAAGACCTCGTCCCCCACGTCGACCGCCAGTACCGCACGATCTCCAGTCGCGAGGGGCGGGCCGCCGTGGGCTTCTCGATGGGAGGGTACGGGGCCCTCCGCTACGGGCTCGCCCACCCCGACGTGTTCGGGGCGGCCGTCCTGCTCAGCCCGGCGCTCTACGACGACCTCCCCCCGGACGGGTCGAGCGCGCGAACCTCCGGCGCGTTCGGTGCGCCGTTTGACGCCGAGCGGTGGACCCGGCTCAACTACCCGCACGTCCTGGACGCCTCCGACGACGCCCCCGACGTGCCAGTCTTCATCGTGACGGGGGACGACGACTGGCACCACCCCGAGGGGACGCACCACAACGTCGAGCAGCAGACCGTCCGGCTCTACGGACGGCTCCACAAGGAGGGGGGACGGCCTGCGGAGCTCCGCGTCCTCGACGGCGGGCACTCGTGGGAGGTCTGGGGGCCCGGGTTCGAGGACGGGCTGGCCTACGTGTTCCAGTTCCTGAAGCCTCCCCAGCCGGCGTGCGAGTGAGTGATCCCTCCCCCCGGTCCCGCGCCCGCGCCGCTCTTGTGGGGCTCGCCCTCGGCGACGCGCTGAGCTGGCCGGCCCTGTTCCACCGGAGCTACGCCTACCCGTTCTGGACGCGCCGACTGCGCCGCGAGATGGATGCGGCGTCGGAAGACGCGCGCGTGCTCCGGCCCCAGATGCCGTTCTCGCTCAACCAGCCGACCGAGCCGTTCGCCCCCGGGCCCACCGACGACACGGAGTGGGCCGCGTTCGTGATGCAGACCCTCCTCGACGCCGACGAGGGCCAGCTTGCCGAGGCGTCGCTCCAGGCGTGGCGCGGACTGGCGGATGCGGAGGTCCGGGGGAGCGTGAGCACGCAGGCCGCCCTCTCCAACCTCCGCAAGGATCTCCGCCCTCCGCACTCGGGCCGCGACAACCCCCACTACTTCGACGACGCCGCGTGCGCCCGCGCGGTCCCGTTCGGGGTCCTGTTCGCGGGCCAGCCGGAGCGCGCGGCAGCGCACGCAGAGGCCGAGGCGCAGGTGACGAACGCCGACGTCGGCGTCCAGGCCGCGGGATCCGTCGCGGCGGCCGTCAGCGTCGCGTGTGCGGGAGGGCGCGCGGCCGAGGCCGTGGACGCCGCTCGCGCGAGACTCCCGGCGGGGGGCTGGGCCGCGCGGACCGTCGCCTCTGCGCTTGACGCCGCCGACGCCGCCGGGTCCCTCCTGGAGCTCGGCCTCGTGCTCGCGGGGACGGTGGTGAACCGGGAGTACAACTACGGCTCGTCGGCGCCGGAGACCCTGGCCGTCGCCCTCGCGCTCACCCAGCGCGCGGACGGCGACCTCGAGCAGGGCATTCTGGCGGCGACGGCCGTGGCAAAGGTGGCCGACGCCGCCGCTCCCCTCGTCGGCGCGCTTTGCGGCGCGCTCACCGGCGACGTCGCCCTCTCGCCGCCCGCTGAGCGGTCGCTGCAGACGCTCTCCGGCTTGTGCGTCCCCTCGCTCGGAGGAGCCGACTACCTCGCCCTCGTCGATGCCTGGGTGGACCGGGCCGCTCGGGGTGACGTCTCTCCCTCCTCCTAGCCCGACGCCGTGCGCATCACCTACCTCCCCCTCGACGAGCGCCTCGAACAGGAGTTCGTGCAGGCGTCTGACGAGGGGAAGCCCATCGAAGCCGCCCGATGGGCCTGGCGGTCGTTTCTCGACGGGTCTCCCTCGGAGGCCCAGAAGCAGGACCAGGCCGCCGGCCTCCTCGACGCGCTGGCGGCCGTGCCCGCGCCGGACGCCGCCGAGCCGTCGACGCTGGAGGAGATCCGAGCGGCCCGGCGGGAGGCGCCGCCAGCGCGGCAGGCGGTGCCGCCAGAGATCCTCTACGACCGTATCCTCGGCGGCTGGCTGGGCCGGGCGGCGGGGTGCCTGCTCGGCAAGCCGGTTGAGAAGGCCACGCGCGAGGGCATCCGCGCCTTGCTCGAGTCGAGCGGGCAGTGGCCGCTCCGCCAGTACATCACGGCGGAGGGCATCCCCGACGACCTGTTGGAGGCGTACCCGTGGAACAAGTACGGCGGCGTCGAGAGCCTCCGGGAAAACCTCGTCTGGGTACCCGAAGACGACGACCTCAACTACACGATGCTCAACCTCCACGTGCTGGAGGCCCACGGGGCGGACGTGACGCCGGACGCCGTGCTCCACGCCTGGCTAGACCGGCTCCCCGTCCTCGCCACGTTCACGGCGGAGCGGGTGGCGTACCTCAACGCGCTCCACCTCCTCGCGCCCCCGGCGACCGCGACGCACCGGAACCCGTACCGCGAGTGGATCGGCGCCCAGATCCGGGCCGACGTCTGGGGCTGGGCCTCGCCCGGCGACCCGGAACAAGCGGCCGCTCTCGCGTGGCGGGACGCCTCGGTCAGCCACACCCGGAACGGGATCTACGGGGCGATGTTCGTCGCCGCCGCGCTGGCGGCCTCGTTCACCGCCACCCACCCCGTCGAGGCCGTCGAGGCGGGGCTCGGGCAGATCCCGGCGCGGTGCCGTCTCGCGGAGGCCGTGCGGTTTGGTCTGGGCCTCCCCGCCGAGGCCGCGACGTGGGAGGAGGCCGTAGACCGGCTCTACGACCGCTACGGCCGGTACCACTGGGTCCACACCCTCAACAACACGGCCCTCCTGAGCGCCGCGTTGGCCTTTGGCGACGGCGACTTCGAGGCGTCCGTCTGCAACGCCGTCATGGGTGGGTGGGATACGGACAGCCACGGGGCCACCGTCGGGGCCCTCGTCGGCACGTGGCTCGGGGCGGACCGGCTCCCGGCCAGTTGGACGGCGCCGCTCCAACGCGGGGTCCGGACCAGCCTGAAAGGGTTCGACCGGAGCTCCTTCGACGACCTCGCCCGTCGCACGGTCGCCCAAACCATCCGCTCAACGTGAGCGCCTGCCCCCCCTCCTCATGATGACACGCGCTCAACTCGCCGCCGACGAAGACGCCCGGTTCGACCGGGCCTACGGCGCCCTCAGCGGCCTCGCCATCGGCGACTCGTTCGGGGACGCCTCGCGCACGCCGGAGAACCACTTCCGCTTCGGGATCACCATGGACTTTGACGAGAAGGCGTCCTGGAGCACCGACGACACGGAGTTCGGGATGCTGACGGCGCACGTTCTGATCGAGAGCGGGGGGCACCCGACGGAACAGAACGTCCTCGCAGCCTGGAAGGAGCACGTCGTGACGCAGGACGAGCTGCCGCGGGGCGGGTCGAGCGAGATCGAGGCGGCCGTCAACATCCGGCGGGGGCTCGAGCCCCCCCTTACCGGCCAGTACAACGCGTACTTCCTCAGCGATGGGGCGGCCATGCGGGCCGCGCCGATCGGCATCGTTAGCGCTGGGGACCCGGACCGGGCGGCTCGCCTGGCACAGGTCGATGCGTGCATCAGCCATTGGCGTGACGGCATCTGGGGGGCGCAGGCCGTCGCCGCCGCTGTCGCGGTGGCTATGGTTGACGGGACGGTCGACGAGATTCTCGACGCCGCGCAGGCCGTCGTGCCGGAGGATTCGTGGTTCGGCCACACCCTCGCTCGAGCGCTCGACATCGTCGAGCGGGCCCCGACGATCGAGGACGCCTGGACGCCGCTGCATACAGAACTGTGGACGACGTACAAGGCCGCCGTTCCGGAGGCCGTGTCTCAGGCGCTCGCGCTGTTCAAGCTCTCGAACGGCGACTTCCGTCGGGGGGTGATCTACGCGGGAAACTTCGGGCGAGACGCTGACACGATTGGCGCCATCGTCGGGGCCCTCTGCGGGGCGAAGAATGGGGCTGCCCGCCTCCCAGAGCGCTGGGTGGAGAAGACCCGCCACCCCACCGGGACGTGCCTGCCCTTCACGGCGGGGCTCGACGTCCGCGACGTGGCCGCGCGGCTAGCCACCCTGATCATCGCGGAGTAGACCGGCAACTCCTGTACAGGAGCGCCTGGAACAACTTTTCGGAAACGGCCCGACACTGTTGGCGAAACTGAGAACGGAAGGTTTGGCCGCCTTCCAGTTCGCCGTTGTGAGCCGACCCCCGTCCGGGCGCGGCTCGGAAGGGGCACGTCCCGACCCAGAGGCTCCGGACCCTCCACGCGCCTGTGTGGGAGAGGCTGCCGGTCCGGCTCCGCGACCTGTTCGTCGTGGCCCGCCGGAGCCGTTGGGGGCCACGGGGGGAGGAGGTCGTCGTCCGCTATCGGTTCGCGTACCCGGACCTCTACCGGCTCCGCGTTCGCGAGCTGTGGCTTACGCACGAGGCCGTTCCCACCGACGCGGCCCGTCGGCGGCAGAGCCTCACCGACCGCTACTGGTGGCGGGCCGCTTACTACCGGGACCTCCACTACGCCCGCCCCGCCCGGGACCCGTGGGACCGGGCGTACGAAAAACGGGAGGCCGAGCGCGAGCGCCGACGGGTCCGCCGCGACGTCGAGCGCGATCTGGGCGAGCTCCCGGTCGACGTCGTGGGCCAGACCCGGGTCCGCGTCTGACCGCCGCCGCACATACGGCCGCCCCGTTGGCACCCGTGGGGCGGGGGAGAGGGGCCGAGCGCGGACGGGGATCCAGCCTACCTCACGTGGAAACGTGGGCCCTGACCGATTACGCACTGTGCGTTACGCAGCGTGCGTAATTTGTCTTGACCCAACTGTACCCCCCCGTGGAGACCACGAACCCCTTCGAGTACGGCGGCGTCGTCGGCCCCGACGCCTTCTGCAACCGGACCCAGGAGCTCGCCGACCTCGCCCGGGCGGCTGAGAACGCCGACCGCCTCTTCGTCTACGCCGAGCGCCGGATGGGGAAGACGTCGCTCGTCCGCCGGGTCCTCGACGGGCTCGACCCCGACCGGTTCGTCCCGGTCTACGTCGACCTCTGGCCGACCGACGGGGCCGGCGCCTTCGTCGAGGCCACGGCCAAGGCGCTCGCGGCCGCCGCGGCCACGCGGACGGACCGGCTCCTCGAGGCGAGCCGGTCCCTCTTCGGCCGGCTCAACCCGACCCTCTCGCTCGACGAGGGGGGCAACCCGTCGCTCCAGTTCGGCGGCCCGGCCGCCGAGCGCGCCCGGTCGCTCGACGAGGTCCTCGCCGCCCCGCCCCGGGTGGCCGAGAAGCGGGGCCGCCGGGTCGTCCTCGTCCTCGACGAGTTCCAGCAGGTCCTCGAGTACGACGACGACCACGTCGAGCGGGCCGTCCGGTCCGCCGTCCAGCGCTACGAGGGCGTGGCCGTCCTCTTCCTCGGGAGCCGGAAGCACCTCGTCGAGCGGATGTTCTCCGACGCCCGGCGCCCGCTCTACCGCTCGGCCGGGCACTACCCGCTCGGGCCGATCACGACGGGGCATTGGGTCCCGTTCGTGACCGAGCGGTTCAGGGCCGCCCAGAAGCCGATCACGGGGGGGCAGGTCGAAGCCCTCTGCGCGCTCACCGAGGGCCACCCGTTCTACACCCAGCACCTCGCCCACGCGCTATGGGAGATCACGCCCGCCGGGGAGCCCGTGGCCGGGGGCGCCCTCGACGACGCGCTCGACGTCCTCCTCCGGCGGGAGGGGTACGCGTTCACGACGCGGTGGGAGACCCTGACCCGGAACCAGCAGCGGCTCCTCCGTGGGCTCGCCGTCGAGGGGCCGGGCGCCCGTCCGTTCTCGGCCGAGTTCGTCCGCGCCCACGGGCTCCGGACGCCGTCGAACGCTCAGCGGGCGGCCGAGGCCCTCCTCCGGCTCGACGTCGTCGACCGGGAGGGCGGGTCGTTCGTCGTGTCCGACCGGTTCTTCAAGCTCTGGGTCCGCCGCCTCTGAGGCCAGCCTGGGGCCCAGCGCCCCGGATCTGGGCGAGGTACTTCGCCGCCGTGTTGTAGCTCAGGCCGGTCGCGGCCACGGCCTCCCGGCGCCGGACGGTCTCGGCCTGAGCCCCCTCTAGAGCAACCTTCGAGTAGCTGGACGGTTTGAGCAGCCTCACCGTCCCACCCCGACCCCGCCCGCTCCGCTCTCGCTCGACCTCCGACGCCGCGTCGTCGCCGCCGCCCTCGCCGGCGACGCCACACAGGCCGAGGTCGCGCGCCGCTTCGACGTCGGCCTCCGCACCGTCGAGAAGTGGCTCCGCCGCTACCGCGACACCGGCTCGGTCGAGCCGACCGCCCAGCGCCACGGCCCGCGTCGGCTCCTCTCGGACGACGACGACGCCCGGATCGCCGCCTACCTCGGCGCCGCTGCCGATGGGGCATCGGCAAACGACCTCACGCTGCCAGAGATCGCCGAGCGCTTCGCGGCAGAGACCGGGCGCGTGGTCAGCGAGGCGACGGTGCTCCGGTCGCTCGCCCGCTCCGAGGTCACGCGAAGAAAAAGACGCTCCACGCCTCCGAGCGCCTGACGCCGGAGAAGGTCGCCGCCCGTGAGGTGTTCGCCGAGCAGCAGCCGGGCCTCGACGCCGCCCGCCTCGTGTTCGTCGACGAGGCCGGGGTCAACCGCAAGCTGGTCCGGCTCTACGCCCGGGCGCACCGCTCGGAGCGGGCCGTCGGCCACGCGCCGGCCGGGTGGGGCAAGAACACGACGCTGACGGGCGCGATGACCGAGCGCGGGCTGCTCGTGCTCGACCGCCGGGTGGGCGGAGGCACGACGAAGGAGCGGTTCCTGGCGTTCGTGACCGAGGTGCTCTGCCCGGCGCTGGTGCCGGGTCAGGTCGTCGTGATGGACAACCTGTGGGCGCACAAGACCCCGGAGGTGCGGGCGGCGACTGAGGCGGCGGGGTGCTCGGTGCTGTTCGTGCCGCCGTACAGCCCGGAGTACAACCCGATCGAGAAGCTGTGGTCGAAGCTGAAAGGCACCCTGCGCCGGATCGCGGCGCGGACACAGGAGGCGCTGGACGTCGCGATCACCGAGGCGGCGGGGGCGATCACGGCGACGGACGCGGCGAACTGGATCCGGGGCGCGGGCTACGTCCGCTCACCTACCTGAACGATGCTCTAGGCTCTGTCTGGAAAATGTGATCTAGCTTCGGCCGCCCTCACCGAAGCCCCCTTGTCCACTCGCCGCCACG
>CAZDFV010000012.1:0-28258 GCA_964504495.1 uncultured Rhodothermales bacterium | reverse complement strand
CGGCGAGCTGGGCCACCTGCCGGCGGACGCGCCGGGCCCGGCGCCGGGCCGACCGGTTGAGGACGGAGTTGAGCTGGAGCCGGATCGCCTCCGTCCGGCGGGGGCCCACCCCGTCTAGGTCGAGGAGCCGGCCGTCGTAGGCGGCCCGCTCCAGCTCGGCGAGCGAGGTCACGCCGAGCTCGTCGACGAGCCGCCGCGCGAGGCCGGCGCTGACGCCGGGGAGCGTGGCGAGGAGCGCGGCCGGGTCCTCGGCGCGGAGGAGCCGGTCGCGGAGCCCGATCCGCCCGGTCTCGACGTACTGGCCGATGTGGTGGGCCAGGCTCACGCCGACGCCCGGGAGCGCCATGAGGGCGTCGCGGCCGCCCTCGCCGTAGAGCCGGGCCACGGGCTCGTCGAGCTCGCGGATCATGCCGGCCGCCTGGAGGTAGGCCTGCACCCGGTACGGGTTGGGCTCGCCGCGCCGGACGAGGACCTCGGCCATCTGCTCAAGGGCCTCCGCCAGCTCGACGTTCGTCGGTCCGATCGTGGTCATGGTGTGCGGGGTCAATGTGGCTCAAGATCGGACCCGGCGGTGACATGTGTCGGTCACCCCCAGACCTCTACCCAGACCCCTCCCAGGCATCCCGAGACGGACGCGCCGAGCATGTGCGCCCTACTCGAACTGCGACCGGAACGCAGCCAGCTCGCTCGCCAACCGCTCGACCTCCGTTTCGAGCGCGGCGACGCGCGCCGCCAGCCCGGCCGGGGGCTCCTCCGTCCCGCTGGCGGCGGCCGTGGCCGGCGCGGGCGCTGCGTCCGGCGCCTCGGCCTCCGGCTCGCCGGAGAGCGCGTGGGCGTAGCGGTCGGCCGACTGGCCGGCCGCGCGGGGGAGCTGGACGGCGAGGGGCTCGTCGCGGTCGCCGAGCATCCACAGGGCCTCCTCGGCGTCGGACACGTCGGCAAAGTCGGCCATCCGCCCGGACCGGGAGCGGACCTCGCCGGGCGTCTGCGGGCCCCGCAGCATGAGGACGGCGAGCGCCGCCAGCTCCCGGGCCGAGAGGTCGAGCGCCCGGTCCAGGTTGTGCCGGAACTTGGCGACCCGGTGGCCCGACCCGCTCGTCGTCCCGACGAGGCCGCGGCGGCCGAGCCGGTCGAGCGCGGCCGTCACGTCGCGCTCGGAGAGGTCGGTCACGGGGTCGCGCCCGGTCTTCTGGTTGCAGGCGGCGACGAGCGCGTTGAGCGAGAGCGGGTAGTGGTCGGGCGTGGCGAGCGCCTTCTCGACGAGGGCGCCGGCGACGCGGACCTCGGCGGCGTCGAGCGTGGGGCGGGACATGGGTCGGTTGGCGGTTGGCGGTTGGCGGTTGGCGGTTGGCGGTTGGCGAAGATGCGATGCCTGGCGGGCGGAGGGCGCAGCCAGCGGGGCGGGCCGTAGAGACGCCTTGCCGGGGCGTCTCCCCCTCGGCTACGCCTCGACCACGCGAGCGACGGCGTCGCTAAAAAGCCCGCGCCAGGGGGCGGGCGGCGGGGTCGAGACGACGACCGGCTCGCGCCGCGTCGGGTGCTCGACGGCGAGCCGCCAGGCGTGGAGGGCGATCCCACGACCGCCGGCGAACGGCGTCCGGCCCCCGTAGCGGACGTCGCCGAGGACGGGCGCGCCGAGGGCGGCGAGCTGGGCGCGGATCTGGTGCTTCCGGCCCGTCAGCAGGTCGACCTCCACGAGCGTCCGGCCGCCGCCTGAGGTCAGGGCCCGCCAGCGCAGCGCGGCCCGCTGGGCGCCGGGCTCCCCGACCGGCACGACGCGGACGCCCCCGCCCCCCTTGGCGATCCCGTCGACACGCTCGCCGGCGCCGTCCAACAGACCCTCGACGACGGCGAGGTAGCGTTTCCCGACCGCCCGCTGGCGGAACTGGCGGCTCAAGCGCGAGGCCGCCTTCGACGTCCGCGCGAGGAGGACGACCCCGCTCGTCGGCCGGTCGAGGCGGTGGACGAGCCCGACGAACACGTTGCCCGGCTTATCGAACCGCTCTTTCAGGTACGCCTTGGCGAGCGTGACGAGGTCGGCGTCGCCGGTCCGGTCGCCCTGGACGAGCAGGCCGGGCGGCTTGGCGACGGCCAGGAGGTGGTTGTCGAGGAGGAGGACCTCGAGGGGGGCAACGGCCACGGCGCGGAGGGGAGGCCGGGCAAGATCGCCAGCCCTCCCCGCGTCGTGGTACCATGCCGCGCTCCCCCCGCGTCCGATGCGCCCGCTCACCGTTGCCCTCACGGCCCTCACGGCCCTCGCCGCCTGCTCCGGCCCGCCCGGCGCGTACGCCACGCAGCCGCAGACCGCCGACCTCTCGGCCGAGCAGCTCGCCGCGCTCCGCGACCTCGGCGCGCCCGTCCTCCTCCCCGACCTCGAGGCCAGCGGGGTCGCCGGCTTCCGCCTCGTCGGGTTCGCGGTCGAGCGGCGCGGGCTGCTCCCCAGCTACGCCCTCGACTACACGCGCGAGGCGGACGGGGCGTGCTTCGAGATCAGCGGGTCGTCGGAGGGGCTCGGCGGGCCGCGCCTCCCGCTCGTCTACGTCGAGGTCCCCGTCCCCGGCATCCCCGGCGGCCCGACGGTCCGCGTGTTCGAGGCCTCGGGCGACCCGGGCGCGACGAGCGCCCAGGTGTGGGGACGGAACACGGTCGTCTCGGACTACATCGCCCTCGACGAGATGACGGCCCTGTTCCTCAGCGACACGGCCGGGGGGTGCCGGCCGGTGGGCCTCCGGGAGGGCGCCCGGATCGTCGGCGGGCTCCGGCTGCTCCCGCCCGCGGGGGACGCCGCGCCGCCGGAGGTCCCCGACCTCGGCCCGTTCGCCCGGGCCGACGACCTCCTCGGCGGCTACAACGCCGGTGCCACGCCGACCGACGCCGCCCGCGCGCTCGCCGACCGCTACGAGGCCGAGCGGACGGAGACCCAGGTGCTCAGCGAGTTCGAGGGCCAGACCGTCGTGCTCGTGACGGCCTACGGGCTCTACGACGACTCGGTCCGCGACGAGCGGCTCCAGCTCGTCTACGTCGAGGGCAACCTCGGGGCGTGGGAGCTGGTCGAGGCCGGCCGCCAGGTCCGCTGCTACGAGGGCCGGGGGCACACCGACTGGGGGCCCGAGCCCTGCACCTGAGCCGCTGGCGGCGCCCGCCGCCGGCGGGGCGGTGACGAAGGACCGGCAGACGGCCGGGGCCAGCCAACTCGGCCCCGGGACTCACCAGAAGAGGAGGACTCGCCCGAACGCCCCCGCGAACTCGGCGACCTCCCGGACCGTCACGACCACGAACCCCACCGCGACCGGGCCGAGCACGAGCGCCGCCGTCCGCACGTCGTCCGGCTCCCGGGTGTCGGCCCGCCGGAGGTCCACCAACGCGTAGGCCGCCCGCCCCCCGCCTGCGAAGCCGACCACGCTGTCACCGACGACGAACGGGCGGTGGAGGACGACCTCGGTCTCGTCGCTGAGGGTGAGACGGACCTTGTCGGGCCGGTCCGCAGCGCCGGGGGAGCCGATGCCGGCCGGGGCGACGGGTCGCCACGTCGAACAGGCGGAGAGGCCGACGGCGAGGAGCAGAACAGGGAGCCGCATGGGGAGCCGCATGGGGAGCCGCCGAGCGAGCTACGGGCGGAGATGGGGGCGGAGGACGACGTTACACCCGGCCCCCGGCCCCTCCCTGGTGCGCCCGTACTACCTGGGCCCGAGCCCTGCACCTGAGCCGCTGGCGGGGCACGCCGCCAGCGGGGCGGTGGCGAAGGAGCGGCGGACGGCCGGGGTAGCTTCGGGCCATGCCCGCGCTCGCCCACGTCGTCCCGCTCACGTCCGTCGAGGGCGTCTTCACCTACCGCGTGCCGGACGATCTCGGGGCCGAGGCCGTCCCCGGGGCCCGCGTGCTCGTCCCGTTCGGGCGCCGCCAGCTCACCGGCGTCGTCGCCGCGCGCGACGAGGGGAGCGGCGATGGCCTCAAGCCGCTCCACGACGTGCTCGACGGGCGCCCCGCCCTCACGCCCGAGCTACTTGCGCTCACGCGGTGGACCAGCGCGTACTACCTCTGCGCGTGGGGCGAGGCCGTCAAGGCCGCGCTCCCGAGCGGGACCGAGGTCGAGAGCCGGCGCGTGGTCTACGGCCTCGCCCCGCCCGACGCCTGGGACGAGAAACGGGGCCGCGCGATCCTCCGGGCCCTCGCCGAGCGGAACGGGGACGGCCTCCCCGTCGCCGCGCTGGCGGACGTTCTGGACCGGAAGACGGTCCCCCAGGCGCTCCTCCGGCGGATGGAGGCGGCCGGCGTCGTCCGCGTTGAGGCCCAGGTGCAGGAGGCCCGGGCACGCGCCAAGACGGCCCGGCACCTCCGCCTGGTCGGGGTCGGAGACGTGCGAGGCGCGAAGCAGCGGGCCCTCCTCGACTACCTGAAAGACGCCGACGGCGACGTGCTCCAGGCCGACGCCCTCGCCGCGACGGGCGCCGCCAGCGGGACGGTCAAGAGCCTGGAGCAGAAGGGGCTTGTGGAGGCGTTCGACGCCGAGGTCGAGCGCCGGGCCGACGGCCTCGACGCCGAGCCGGTCGCACGGGCGGCGCCCCTCGACCTCCACCCGGCGCAGGCCGCGGCGCTCGGCGCCATCACGGACGCCATCGACGCCGAGCGGCCTCAGACCTTCCTCCTCCACGGCGTCACCGGGAGCGGCAAGACGGAGGTGTACCTCCGGGCCCTCCGCGCCGCGCTCGACAAGAAAAAGACGGCCGTCGTCCTCGTCCCCGAGATCGCGCTCACGCCGCAGACGGTCCGCCGCTTCCGGTCCCACTTCGGCGACCGCGTGGCCGTCCTCCACAGCCGGATGAGCCCCGGCGAGCGGCTCGACGCCTGGACGCGGATCCGCGACGGCGTCTACCCCATCGTCATCGGCCCGCGGAGCGCCGTGTTCGCGCCGGTCGAGAACGTCGGCTTGGTGGTCGTGGACGAGGAGCACGAGGCGAGCTACAAGCAGTTCGACCCGGCCCCGCGCTACCACGCCCGCGACGTGGCGGTCATGCGGGCGCACCGGGCGGGCGCCGTGTGCGTGCTCGGGAGCGCCACGCCCTCAATGGAGTCCGTCGCGAACGCGAACGCGGGCAAGTACACGCGCCTCGAGATGCCCGAGCGCGTGCCCGTCCGCACCGCTGGCGGCGGCGTCCGCCAGCCGGCCCCGCTCCCGCCCGTCCGCGTGATCGACCTGGGGCGCGAGCGGGAGGTCCGCCGGCTGAAGGGGGCGCTGAGCCACGACCTCCGCCTCGCCATCGAAGACCGGCTGGCGCGCGGCGAGCAGACGATCCTCCTCCAGAACCGGCGCGGCTACGCCCCCGTCCTGGCATGCGAGGACTGCGGGTGGGCGCCGACGTGCCGCGACTGCGCCGTGACGCTGACGGTCCACAAGACGACGCGGAACCTCCGGTGCCACTACTGCGGGCTCGCCGAGCGCCTCCCGCCCGCTTGCCCCGAGTGCGGCGGCCACGACCTCCGCCAGCTCGGCCAGGGCACGCAGCGGATCGAGGAGGAGATCGCCGACGTCTTCCCCGAGGCCCGCGTCCTCCGGATGGACCTCGACACGACCTCGCGCCGGGGCGCACACCGCCGCCTGCTCGACCGGTTCGGGCGCGGCGAGGCCGACGTCCTGCTCGGCACGCAGATGGTGGCGAAGGGGCTCGACTTCCCCCGCGTCACGCTCGTCGGCGTGGTGGACGCGGACACGGGGATGCTCCTCCCCGACTTCCGCGCCGCCGAGCGGACGTTCCAGCTGCTCGCCCAGGTCGCCGGGCGGGCCGGGCGGCACGAGCTGGAGGGCGAGGTCCTCATCCAGACGCGCAACCCGGAGCACCCGGCCATCCAGTTCGCGCTCCGCCACGACTTCCACGGGTTCGCGCTGGGCGAACTGGGCGAGCGGCTGGCGCTGGGCTACCCGCCCTACGGCCGGCTCGTCGGGGTCGAGGTAAAGGGCCCGCAGTCGGGCTCGACGCAGGCGCTGGCGGAGCGGTGGGGGGCCGCGCTCGGGCGCGAGGCGCGGAAGGTGGAGGGGGTCGAGGTGCTCGGGCCGGTCCCGGCGCTCGTCGGGCGCGTCAAGCGGTGGTGGCGGGTCCACCTGCTGGTAAAGGCGCCGCGGTCGCTGCCGGCGCCGGTGTTGGCCGCCGTCGTCCGCGCGGCCCAGAGCGCCGTCGGGGCGCCGGGCGGCCACCGCGTCAACCTCGACGTGGACCCGGTCGGTCTGTACTAGGGCGCTGCTCAGGATGACGTGGGCCCCCGCCCTTGTCATCCTGAGCGTCAGCGAAGGATCTCAACTCGGTCTCCCAAGCTCTTTGGCACCCGCCCCTACGGCTCGGAACGACGGCGTCGAGATCCTTCGCTCCGCTCAGGATGACACTTTCTCAAGCGGTGCCCTAGCGACTTACTGGCGGTGCGCGTCGCCGGTCGGGACGAGGCGCACCCGTGGGGGAATCCCCCAGACGCGCCCGGACCCGGACCGAAAGGCGGGGCTCGGGCTGTTCACCCCGCCCCCCTCCTCCTCTCCATGCGCACGCTCCTCTGCTTCTCGCTCGTCCTCGCCCTCGCCCCGCTGGCGGCGGCCCAGGACGACCCGTACCGGACCTCGTTCTCCGCCGACCTCGACCGGCTCGACGCCGAGATCCAGGCGCTCGACCGCGAGGCCCGCGCCAACATGCGCGACGACCTCGACGGCATCGTCGCCGACTACGACGACCTCCGCACGACGTTCGACGGCGACGCCGTCTCCGACCCCGTCGCCGTCCGCCGGGCCCGCCAGGACTACGCGGCCCGCTACGACCAGATCGCTGACCGCGTCTACCGGGCCCGCCTCGACGCCGCCCCAAACCGGACGGCCTACGCCGACGTCGCCTCCAGCCGCGTCGACCTCTACGACGACCAGATCGACGCCCTCCGCGCGCGCACGGCCGGCCTGACGGGCGACGACCGGTTCGCCGCGACCCGCGACCTCGTCCGCCTCCGCCGCCAGCGCGACGCCTACCGGGCCGAGGCCCTCCGCGCCCGCCGGATGGACTTCGACGACACGACCCGCGCCAGCGCGACCGACCGGCTCGCCGGGCTCGACGCCGACTTCCGCGCCGCCCGCCAGCAGGCGATGGACCGGATGGACGACCCGGACGGCTCGATGTAGTCGCCGCCGCCCGGCTGGCGGTGCGCACCGCCAGCCGGCCAGCCGGTCATTCCAGGTCGCCACGGCGGTCGCGGAGCGCCTTGTTGAGGAGCGCGCGGGCCCGGAAGATGTGGGCCTTGACCGTGCCGAGCGGGAGGTCCAGCTCCGTCGCGATCTCGTCGTAGGTCATCTCCTGCTGGTGGCGCATGACGATGACCCGGTGGTACTTCGGCGGGAGGTCGTCGATGGCCTCGCGGAGGATCGCGGTCCGCTGGTCCGAGACGACGGCCCGGTCCGGCCGGTACGTCGTGTCGGGGAGCTCCATCTGGAGCTGGCCGTCGCGCGTCTGGATCGGCTTGTCGATCGAGAACGTCGGGAGCTTCCGCTTGCGGATGTAGTCGATCGTGTGGTTCGTGGCGATCCGGTAGAGCCAGGTCGAGAAGGCGTACGTCGGCGAGTAGCTCTCGAGCGACCCGAACGCCTTGATAAACGCCTCCTGGACGAGGTCGCGGGCCTGGGCCTCGTCCCGGACCATCTTGCCGACGTGGCGGCGGAGCGGGCCCTCGTACTTCTGCACGAGCCGCTCGTAGGCCCGCTGGTCGCCGCCGAGCGCCTCCGTGACCGTCGCGCGGTCCTCCTCGCTCGACGCCGACGGCGCGGACGTGGACGGGGAGTCGGACGACGAGGCCATGCAACAAGCGGTGCGGGCCCCGAAACTACCGCCGGCCCGCTGGCGACGCTCACCGCCAGCCGAGCGCGTCCCGGCCCTTTTCGCCCCCGCCCCCTCGGACGATACCCCCCGCCCGTCCCGCCCGCCGACCGATGCGCCCGCTCCTCGCCCTCCTCCTCGTCTTCCCGTCGGCGTCGGCCCTCGCTCAAGACCGCGTGAGCGCCGAACTGATCGAGGCGTTCCTCGCCTCCTTTGGGGCGTCCACCGCCGAGGTCATCGCCGACGCGCTCCCGCCCGGGATCGACCCGGCCGTGCTCCCGGACGGGGCGGTCCCGCTGGGGGCCGTCCGCATCCTCGACGGCGGCGAGCGGACCGTCGCCTTCGCCCGTGTCTCGGCCTCACCCGAGGCCACGGCCGAGGCGTACGAGGCCGCGCCGCCGGCCGGCTGGCGGGTCCGAGACGTCCGGCGTGCCGGGCCGGCGCGTCCGGCGACGTTCGCGCTGTGCCACGACGGCGACCGCCAGCGGGTCGGCGCGACCGTCGTCCCGCGGCGGGCGGGCGGGGCGTACGTCGTCCTCGCCGAGGCCCGCTTGCCCTGCCCGGCCGGGGAGCAGGAGGAGGTCGTCGCCATCGCACCGCCCCCGCCGCCTCCCCCGCCGCCCCCGACCGCCCACTTTGAGCTCCCGGTTCTGGAGGCGCCGCCGGACGCCGAGGTCTTGGGCGGGCTGGCGGACCGCGACGGCCGCCGGTCCGAGCTCCGCTTTGTGGGGGGCGCGACGGTCGAGGGCGTCGCCGGTCACCTCGCGGGCGTGTTCGAGGCCGACGGGTGGGAGCCGCTGTCCCACACCGAGGCCGGCGGCGGCGCGGTCTCCGTGTGGTCCCGGTCGGGCGGCGGCTACGAGCCCGCCGTGGCGACCCTCGTCGTCCGCCGCGGCCGGGACGGCGGCGTCCGCGCCGTGGCCGTGCTCGCGGACTAGCCCGCCCGGTCCCGCCGCCGCCGGAACCGCCGGCCGTAGCGGGGAGGGAACAGGAACAGCCCGTACGGCTCCTGCCCGCCCTTCGTCAGCGACTGGTGGTGCCGGCCGTGCGCCCGCTTGACCGACTGGGCCGCCGGGTTCTTCATCCGCACCGGCCCCAGCCGCCCGTGCGCGTACAGGTCGTGGAGGACGAAGTAGAGCGCGCCGTAGACGGCGATCCCGACGCCCAGCGGAAACGCCGTCGACGCAATCGGGTCGGCGCGCCCGACCCAAAGAAGCGCGAGCGAGAGCATGGCGAAGACGACCGAGACGAGGTCGTTCCACTCGACCCCGTCGCCGTGCCCGTGGGCCGGGTCGTGGTGCGTCCGGTGGACCCTCCACAAGATCCCGTGGAGGACGAACCGGTGGATGACGTAGGAGGCCACCTCCATCACGGCAAACGCGGCGGCGGCCAGGAGCACGAAGCGGAACACGGGGACCAGGGCGGGGCGTCGGAACGTAGGACCGGGGCCCGCCCTCCCGCCTCCTGCGACTCCTGATGCCGACGGTCCCCAAGAGCGACGACGCCCTGCTCGCCGAGTGCGACGTGGAAACGCTGTCGGCCGGGACGAAGGGCGGCCAGCGGGCCAACAAGGTCGAGACCGGCGTCCGCCTCACGCACCGCCCGTCGGGCCTCCGCGTGCAGCGGCGGCGGTCGCGGAGCCAGGCCCGCAACAAGGCCGCCGCGCTCGCCGAGCTCCGCCGCCTCCTCCACGAGGCGGGCCGCCCCCGGAAGCGCCGCCGCGCCACCAAGCCGACGAAGGGCTCGAAGCAGCGCCGGCTCGACGCCAAGCGCCGGCGGTCCGAGAAGAAGGCGCTCCGCCAGAAGCCCGACTGGTAGCCTTCTCTAACAAGCTCGGACTTCTACCCTTCCGACGAGCCCGCGATCGCGTCTACTCGGTCCGCAAGCGGGTCGGGCTGGCGGAGTCGGTGGAGGGCGAACGCGCCCCACGCGCCGCGAGCGAAGAAGGCCGAGAACAGGAGCGTGAGCCAGACGCCCCCGACGGCGCCCAGCATGAGTCGCATGACCATCTGGTTCACGAGGTAGTACCCGAGGAGGCCGACGGCCGCGGTCCGGTTCCCCCGGAGCGTCCCGTAGCTCAGACCGACCGTGACGGCCACGTCCACGAGCGACCACACGTTGAAGTACCCTCCCAGGGGGTCCACCGAGGCCCACGCCCCGTAGGCGACGAACGCTACGATTACGGCGGCCGAGAGGAAACCCGCCGTCGCGGCGTAGCGGGTCGCCTTCTGGGCGGCCTCGACCGAGTCGAGTGGGGAGACCAGCGTGTAGCTCATGGATCAGCAGCAGGGTGCCCGGGGGTCCGGTTCCTGCTCTACTCCGGCGCCGCTCCCTCGCGGCCGTCGCCGAACCCGTCGAGGCCCATCTGCCGGGCGGCCCGGCCGAGCCCCTCGTCCTGGACTGCCGCCCGGTCGTGGGGGAGCGAGCCGCGCGGGCTCCTCAGGTACACGAACGGCGTGTAGTGGAGGAAGTTGGAGACGCGCGCCGTGTACACGTCCGCGCTCGCCTCGATCTGGCGGGCCAGGTGGCTCTTGTCGTTCCCCGCCCACATCAGCGGGCCCCAGCGCGGGTTGACGAGCCGGCTCGACGCCGCCGCCAGCGGGGCGATCTCGGCGTCGAGGACGAGGAGCCGCTCACGCGCCTCGGCGATCCGCGCCGAGAGCCACGCGGCCGACCGCTCCGTCTGCGGGCCGTAGCCGCGCTCGTTCCGCTGGCGCTCCAGGCGGAGGGCCGAGAAGTAGGCCTCCAGCCGCTCCTTCTCCGCCATCCTCGCCGTCAGCCGCTCCTGGCTGCCACGCCAGGCGTCGAGCGCCTCGATCTCGTCCTCCAGGGGGCGGAGGACGAGGGCGGTCCGCCAGCGGAGGACGCTCTTCGACGTCTTGACGTCGGCGAAGACGTGGTCGCCCACGTAGAGGATCTCGGAGCCGCGGAGGCCGAGGCCGGCCTCGACGAGCGAGGCGTTCCCGCCGACGTAGGCCCGGCCCTCCTCGAGGGGTCCGGCGACCGTCCGCAAGACGGCCCGGCCCGCGTCGTCCTCGCCGACGACCTCGAAGGCCGGCGCCTGCTCGTCGAAAAAGGCCGGCTTCCGCGCACCGACGATCGCCAGGTCGAACAGGTCGCGCCACGTCATCCCGTCCGGGAGGTACGGGTCGAAGGCGTAGGTCAGGATCGGCGCCGCGTACTCCCACTCGGAGTTGGTGATGAGGAGCACCTTCTTCCCCGCCTCCTTCTGGTCGAGGAGGGCGAGCGGGACGTCCGGGTCGACGTCGACGAACCGGTCGGGGTCGGCCAGGATCTCGGCCTTGAGGAGCCCTTCGAGGTGGGCCTCGTCGAGCGTCCGCCGGACGGCGTCGTACAGGTCGTCGTAGCCGACCTTCGGGGGGAGCTCGCCCGCGTCGAGCTTGTCGACGAGCTGGAGGTAGATGCCGGCCTCCGAGATCGAGAACAGGGTGTTCATGAACCGCCAGCGGCGGTCGTGGAGGTCGACGAGCGTCCGGCGGTAGGCCCGGCGCTGCTCGTCGTAGGCGAGGGGTCGCGTCCCGTGGAACGCGCGCTTGACGTAGCCGAAGCGGTTGGCCTTGACCACGTTCCCCAGCTCGGTGTCCACGACGAGCCCCTGGACGACGAGGTCGGGGTCGAACACGAGGTCGTCGACGGGCCAGCCCTGGCGCGCGAGCCCGTCCTTGATGTAGCTGTGGGCCCGCTCCTCCCACAGCGCCACGTGGTAGTGGACGAGCGTGTAGTCCATGTCGTACCCGACGGCCTGGATCTTCCGGAGGTTGAGGGTCCGGTTGCAGAACAGGCCGCGGGGGTGCTCGAAGGCGTCGGGGACGTGGTCCGCGCCGTGCGTGCCGGTGCCAACGGTGGCTTCCATAGGGTCGCGGATCGTCGCCGCGCGTCGGTGGTCGTTTCGCGTGGGCGGGCAAACGCCGTTCCGCCGCCGTCCGTCCCCCCGGCGCGGAGATTTGACACTCCGGTAGCCCGGCTGGCGGCCGCCGTGGGCGGCTGGGCGCCTCTATCGACGGCTGGTACTGTGACGAGACCACATCGTCATCCTGAGCGGAGCGAAGGATCTCGACACCGTCGTCCCGAGCGGTAGGCGACGGCGCCTATGGGCTGGCGGGTCCGCGTTGAGATCCTCCGCTGACGCTCAGGACGACAGAGTGGGGCGGTCGCAGCGCTACCCCCTCTCGTCAATGGCCTCCGCCAGCCGGGCGGCGAACCCGCCGTCGCGCGCGGCGGCCTGGCGGAGGAGGCCGAGGCTGACGTCCCGGCCCGGGCCCCGGGCCACGAGCGGGAGCGTCCGGCCGGGGAGCGGTTGGAGGCGCCCGCGCGCGCCGTTCGGGGGCGCCTCCAGGGCGTAGACCGCGGCGTGGAGGCCGGCCTCCGTCATCGCCCCGAGGCACATGGCGCACGGCTCGAGCGTGGTCGCGAGGACGAGGCCGGGCTCGTCGAACCCGTGGCTCTGGGCCAGCCGGTGGAGCGCGTCGGTCTCGGCGTGGCGGAGCCGGTCGCCCTCGGTCGTCGCCCGGTTCCGGCCGACGGCGAGGACCGTCCCGTCGGCCCGGCCGACCGCGGCGCCGATGGGGAGGTCGCCGGCGTCGAACGCGACCTGTGCTTGGTCGAGCGCGGCGTCCATCAGCGCCTCCTCCGCTTCGTGCGAGAGCGCGTGCGGGCCGGGTGCGGCGGCGTCGAGCGCGGCGTCCAGGTCGGCCGCCAGCGCGGCGGTGGAGGCGTAGGCGGCCCGCGCCCCCGACTGGCGGAGCGCGTCGGCGCTCCACACCCACGTCCCCACGCCGACGAAGGCGGCCCCGCCCCGGCGGGCGGCTTCCGCGTCGAAAATCGTGTCGCCGACGAGGGCGCAGGCCGGCGCGGGCACGCCCAGCTTTTCCGCGACGGCCGCGATCAGGTCCGGCTCGGGCTTGCTCGCGTCCACGTCGGACGCGGTCGTGACGAGGTCGAACCGCTCGCGGAGGTCGCGGCCGGCGCTCTCGAACATCGCGTCGAGGTCGCTCTCGGTCGAGGACGAGGCGAGGGCCAGCGTCAGCCCGCGCTCTCGGGCCCCGGCGATCAGCCGCTCGGCGCCGTCGAAGACCGCGACCCGCCGCGCGCCGACGGTCTCGCGGAACGCCTCGCCGACGGCGTCCGCCAGCGCCTCGCCGTGCTCCTCGGCCACGTCCGGGCCGAAGGCGTCGGGGACGAGGAGGTCCGTCCCCTCCCCCACCAACTGCTCGATCCGCCCGCGCGGGATGGGGACGCCGACGTCGGAGGCGGCTTGGACGAAGGCGTCGACGTGGGCGCCGTTGGAGTCGAGGAGCGTGCCGTCAAGGTCGAGGAGGAGGGCAGCGAGGGCCACGGGCGCGGGGGGACGTGAGCCGGGGGGACGCCGCCCGGGGTGCCGAGGCTCCCCGGCACCCCGGAGGCCGGTAGCTTGGACCCTCCCCCCGCCCCATGCCCGCGCCCCGGCTCCTCCCGGCCGCCGCCACGCTCCCCGCTCTCCCCCCGTCCGTCCCGCGCGGCGGCTACCCCCGGTGGATGCGGTGGGCCGGGCGGCTCGTGATGCGGGCGCTGGGCTGGCGGTTCCGGGGCGGGTTCCCGGACCGGAGCCGCTTCGTCCTCGTCGGGGCCCCGCACACGTCGAACTGGGACGGGGTCGTCGCGTTGTCGGCGGCGGCGGCGTGCGGGATCGGCATCCACGTGTTCGCCAAGCGGCAGCTCTTTGTAGGGCCCGTCGGGTGGGTCCTCCGGTCGTTCGGGGGCGTGCCGGTGGACCGGAGCGCGCCGGGCGGCCTCGTCGGTCGGGCCGTCGAGCGCCTGTCCGGGGGCGAGCCCACGGTCGTCGCGATCGCGCCCGAGGGCACGCGGGGCCGCGTGGACCGCTGGAAGAGCGGGTTCCACCGGATCGCCCGCGAGGCCGGCGTGCCCGTCGTCGTCCTCGCCATCGACTGGGGCCGGCGCGAGATCGGCGTGGCCGGCACGGTCGAGCCGACCGACAGTCTGGAAGCCGACCTCGGCGCGATCGGCGCGCTCCTCGACGGCGTCCGCGGCCGGCACCCCGAGCGGCAGTCGCTCCCAGAGCTCGTGCGCGAGTAGGCGGTTCGGGGTTCGGGGAGGAGGCTGCCCTGCTGGCGACGGCCACCGCCAGCCGGCCGGGCCGGAGTTGTCCCGGAGTTCTCCACAGTGGTGCCCCCGTGCGTGCCCTTCCCCCCCTGGACAAGGCTGCTGCGTTCTGATCCAGCTATACCAATACGTGTAGTCATTCCCGCGCAGGCGGGAATCCAGGACTCGTGCGGCACCAAGCTCGCCCGTCCTGGATTCCCGCCTGCGCGGGAATGACTCGTTGTGTTGGCTCCTCAATCGTGTTGGCTCCTCAATCCAAAACAGCGCCGAGAACGTGGCGACTCTGCTCCCCCTGGGAGAGGGCCGGGGTGAGAGCGCGCCGAGCGCTGCCCGCCCCGCTAGCGATGGCCGTCGTCCGTCGGACAGGCCGGAGGCCGCCCGGAACTTCTTCACACGTCCCGGTCGAACCCTCTACCCCTCCGCGTCGGTGAACGTGTCGGCCCCGGCGAGGAGGTAGAGCACGGCCATCCGCACGGCCACGCCGTTCGTGACCTGGTCGAGGATGACCGAGCGGTCCGAGTCGACGACCTCGCCCGCCAGCTCGACGCCGCGGTTGACGGGGCCGGGGTGCATCACCCAGAGGCCGGGGTGTTTTTCCAAATGCTCCGGGCGGAGGCCGTAGAGCGTGTGGTACTCCCTCAGCGACGGCGTCAGCCCGATCTCGTCCTTTTGCCGTTCGAGCTGGATCCGGAGGGCCATGACCACGTCGCACCCGTCGAGTGCCTCGTCCAGCCGGTCCGTCACCGTCACGTCGCGGCCGCCGAGGGCGACCTCCAGCCCGACCGGCATCATCGTGCGCGGGCCGCAGAGCGTGACCGAGGCGCCCAGCGCCGTGAGCGCGTAGACGTTGGACCGCGCTACGCGGCTGTGAGCGATGTCGCCGAGGACGGCCACGTTCAGCCCGCGGAAGTCGAACCCCTTGAGGCCGGGCCGGCCGGGGACGGCGAGGTCGGAGACCGTGAGGGCGTCGAGGAGCGCCTGCGTCGGGTGCTCGTGCTGCCCGTCGCCCGCGTTCACGACGACGGCGTCGACGCAGCGCGTGAGGAAGTGGGCGGCCCCGGCCGAGCGGTGGCGGATGACGGCGAGGTCCACCTTCATGGCCTCGATGTTCCGGGCCGTGTCCTTGAGCGTCTCGCCCTTCGACACGCTCGACCCGCTGGCGGAGAAGTTGACGACGTCGGCCGAGAGCCGCTTTTCGGCGAGCTCGAACGAGAGCCGCGTCCGCGTCGAGCTCTCGAAAAAGAGGTTGCAGCACGTGACGCCCCGGAGCGAGGGGACGCTCTTGATGGGCCGGTCGAGCACGTCGCGGAACCGCCGGGCCGTCTGGAGGATCAGGCGGACCTCGTCGGCCCCGTAGTCCGCCAGCCCGAGCAGGTGGCGGTGGCGGAGCCGGTCGGCGGGTACGGGGTTGCCTTCGGCGACCTCACGGTTCGGGGTACCGGGTACGGTGGGAGCGGGAGCGCTGGGATCGGCCATGTACCGTGTACCTCGTACCTACGTACCCTTCTCGACGAGCCAGACGCCGTCCTCCCCGTCCTCCTCGTCGAGCCGGACGCGGACGAGCTCGCCGGGCGCCGTCGGGACGTGCCGGCCCACGTAGTCCGGCGCGACGGGCAGCTCGCGCAGGCCCCGGTCGACGAAGGCGAGGAGGCGGACGCTCGCCGGCCGGCCCATGTCGGTCAGGGCGTCGAGCGCGGCCCGCGTCGTCCGCCCGGTGTAGACCACGTCGTCGACGAGGACGAGGCGGCGGCCGTCGAGGGCGAACGGGATGTCGGTCGGCTGGGCGACCGGCGTGGCGCGGCCGGTCCCGCGCCCGACGTCGTCGCGGTAGAAGGTGGCGTCGAGGACGCCGAACGGGAGGCGGACGCCCTCGACGGCCTCGATCCGGTCCCTCAGCCGCCGCGCGAGGTGGACGCCCCGCGTCTGCATCCCGACAAGGGCGAGCCGACCGTCGGGCGCGGCTTCGTCGTCGAGCTCCTCGGCCACCTGGCGGGCGAGCCGGTCGAGCGTCCGGGCCACGTCGCCGGCGTCCATGAGGTGAGCCTTGACGCGGTCGGGGGGCGGCATGGCCCGAAGCTACCGCCGGACCGGCTGGCGGCGCGCGTCGGCGGTGGCTGAGGTGCCGGACGTCACCCCCCGTCGAGGTCGGCAATCCACCCACGCAGGGTCGTGAGGAAGGGGTGCGTGTCCAGCCCGAGGCCGAGGAGCAGTCGCTCGGCCTCCTGCCACGCCTCCCGGGCCTGTTCCGGGCGCGACTCGGCGACCTCAAGCTTCCCAACCTCGACGAACACCCGGGCCTGACCGTACGGGCTGCCGATCTCGACGAACGCCGCCCGCGCCTCCCCGTAGCGCTCGCGGGCCGGGCCGTACTCGCCCAGCGCCATGTGCACCTCGCCCAGGCTCTTCGTGCAGTTGGCCGCCCCGAGCCGGTCCCCGATCTCGACGAACGCCGCCAGCGCCTCCCCGTAGCGCCCCCGGGCCGGGCCGTACTCGCCCAGCCGCATGTGCGCGTCGCCCAGGCTCCGCGTGCAGGTGGCCGCGCCGAGCCGGTCCCCGATCTCGACGAACGCCGCCAGCGCCTCCCCGTAGCGCCCCCGGGCCGGGCCGTACTCGCCCAGTGCCATGTGCACGTCGCCCAGGCGCTGCGTGCAGTTAGCCGCCCCGAGCGGCGCCCCGATCTCGACGAACGCCGCCAGCGCCTCCCCGTAGCGCTCGCGGGCCGGGCCGTACTCGCCCAGCCGCATGTGCGCGTCGCCCAGGCTCTGCGTGCAGGTGGCCGCGCCGAGCGGCGCCCCGATCTCGACGAACGCCGCCAGCGCCTCCTCGTAGCGCTCGCGCGCCGGCCCGTACTCGTCCAGCACCCAGTGCACGTCGCCCAGGCTCTTCGTGCAGTTAGCCGCCCCGAGCGGCGTCCCGATCTCGACGTACGCCGCCAGCGCCTCCCCGTACCGCCCCCGGGCCGGGCCGTACTCGCCCAGCCGCATGTGCACGTCGCCCAGGCTCTGCGTGCAGTTGGCCGCGCCGAGCCGGTCTCCGACGTGTTGGCATGCTTTGAGACCCCTCTCGATCCGCTCCGCGACACTGGGCGGCCGTGCGTAGACCAGCCACCGGCGTAGCGATCCCGTTAGCTCCGCCACGCGCGGTGGCCCCGCTCGTGCGAGCGCCGCATCGAACGTGGGAAGCTCTGCCGTAAAGAGCCGGTTCACGCGCGCGGTGTCCTCCACGAAACGCTCGTCTGCGTCCCAGGCGAGGGCGAGGAGGTAGTCGTCCAGCGCCCGGAGTCGCTCCGTGAGATCGGCCGTCGGGTGGACCTCGGCGTACACGCGCACGGGAACGCGCATCGTGTACCGCCCGCCGTCCTTGCGGAGCAGGCCGCGGCGGCGGAGCAGGACGGCGGCGTCCTCTCCCTCGAACCCGTACACCGCTTCGATCAGGTCGGGGGTGGCGCCGGCCGGAAGGGCCGCGAACAGGGCGAACAGCGACCGCGCCATGCCGTCCTCCGGCAACGCTTCCACGGAGAGCCCCAGCGACACGTCGAGGCTGTCGAGGCGCATCGGGTCGTCGGCGTCGAGCGCCTCGAGGGCGGCGGTCCGCCGCCGCTCCCACCGGCGCAGCACGTCGGCCATCTCGAAGTCGGTGAGCAGGCCCGCCGCGAGCGTGATCGCCAGCGGGATGCCGTCGAGGTCGGCGAGGAGGCTGTCGCGGCGGGCCTCGTCGCCGTCGCCGTAGGCGTACCCCGCCTCGTCGGCGAGACGGCCGAACAGGGTGCGCGCGTCGTCGGGGCCGAGGTGGAGGATCTCGTGCTCTTTCATGCCCACGTTCGAGACGGGCCGGCGGCTGGTGACGAGGAACCGGGCGGCGGGGGCGTACCGGAGGAGGTCGCGGAGGAGGGTCCGCACCGCGCGCTCCTCGCCGGGCGCCGCGAGCGCCTGCTCCACGTCGTCGAGCACGTAGAGCCGGGGGGCGTCGAGGGCGCGGCCGACGGTGGCGCCGGTCGGCCTCTCGACGTTGATGGGCCACTCACCGAGGATCGTGCCGAGGAGGTCGTCGGCGGAGACCGCGGCGTTGAGGTCTGTGTACCAGACGCCCGCGCTCGCCCACTCTGGAGCGCTGTCCTCCACGGCCTCGGCCACGGCGCGGCACACTTCGGTCTTCCCGATGCCGCCCATACCGGTCAGGTTCAGCGCGTGCTCGTCGGCGAGGCGCGCGACGATCTCGTCCACGACGTCCTTGCGTCCGGTGAACGCCTCGACGGGCGGCGGGGCCGCCGTCGTGTCCACGGCCTCGCTCTGGATGGCTTCTGAGACCTGGCGGGCGGCGAACGCCTCCAGCATCTCCTGCTTCATCTCCTGCTGCCCCTCCAGGATCTCCCGCTTCGATTCCGTCACCTCCCGCCGTGTCTCCCCAGCCTCGCGCGAGACGAGGTCAGCGAGGCCGTCCAACTTGTCCGCGAGCGGCCGGACCTCGGCGCGGACCGCCTCCGGCAGCGCCGCCTGGAACGACGCCGTCGCCTCGGCGAGCGGCTCCGCCAGCCCCCGCGCCGCTGGCGACGCCGATTGGGCGCGGACGAGGGCGAGCGTCTCGCCGAGCAGGAGCAGGACCAGCTTGGCGAACGCCGGGTTGTCGGCCGCCCCGTTCGTCGTCACCACGTTGCGGACGGCGGCGGGGAAGCCCTCAGCGAGGGCCTGCACGGCGGCCTCGCGGGCACCGTCGCCCAGGCGATGCCTGTCGCGCTCGTATCCGGCCCGTCGTTTCGACACCCGTTCGAGGTCGAGCACGATGGTCCGCCAGCCGTCGGCGTCGAGCGGGTTCTGCGGCCCGTGCGCGGCCGTCTGCGCGAACAGGTCCACGAGCAGCGTCGGCGCGTCCTCGATCACGGGCGCGCTCTGGGCGAGAAACGCGAGCGCCTCGTCGCCGCTGTCTTTGGCCGTGAGGCCGAGGACGTGGGAGACCGACAGCCGAAGCGTCCGTTCGAGGTCGTGGTTGCGGTGGACGTCGGCCAGGTCCTCGATGGAGAGCCGCTCCCGGATCTTCTCGCTGACAGCGTCCTGCCCGAGACCGCCCACGAACTCCAGCCCCTTGACGAGCGCGGCCCCCGCCGTGAAGGCTCCACCCGTGGTCAGGCAATCGGCAACGAGGGCGCCCGTCGTGCCGAGTGCCGTTCCCGCAATCAAGATCGTGTCTGCCGTGTCGCGCGCTGCCATGTGCTCCCGAGCCTGTGTGGCTTGAGGTTACACATCCCGGTTGGACGTGTGGCCCCGCTGGCGAGACCTCTCCGTCAGCGGCAGCCCTACCCCACCCAGCGCGGGGCGATCAGCATGAGCCCCCACGCGACGAACGCGAGCCCGTACAGGAGGCTCGCAATAACAGGCGTCGCGTCGAGGAGCCCGAACGTGCTCAGCAGCCGGTGCCAGTCGTGGAACACGGCCTCGCCGCCGAGGAGCGGGAGCGCCCGGGCCTGCGCGTCGGCGGCGTAGACGCTGACGTCAACGACGTTCTGGCCGAGCAGCAAGAGCGCGAGCTGCGTCCCCGCCCGACGGTTCCAGTACACGCCCTGGTACACGAACAGGGCCGGGAGCGCCACCTGCAGGATCGACCCGCCGGCGGTGTGGAGCGTGTCGCCGAAAAAGCGGAAGACGACGTGCCCCGCCTCGTGCACGATCAGGTTGAAGGCGCGGACGAGGGCGATGAGCGGGTTCGGACTGTACGTGTACTCCCCGAACGCGAACAGGGCACACAGCGGGAGGAGCGCCACCCCGAGGGCGTACGGGGCGGCGCGGTCTTTCCACTGGAGGGCGAGGGCGTGCACGGACCGGGTATCGCCCCCACCGGAGCCTCCTCAACGGGCGGCGCGCACCGCCAGCCGGGGACCGGCACGGCCGGCCGGGCGTACCCGCCCCGTGTCCGACGCCCCCGCCCTCCTCACGCCGTCCGAGCTCGCCCGCGTCGAGTCGCTCGAGCTCCGGGCGCGGGGCGTCGTCGAGGGCTTTATCACCGGGCTCCACAAGAGCCCGTTCCACGGGTTCTCGGTCGAGTTCGCCGAGCACCGGGCGTACAACGCCGGTGACGAGCTCCGCCACGTCGACTGGAAGGTGTACGGGCGGAGCGACCGGCTCGTGACCAAGCGCTACGAGGAGGAGACCAACCTCCGGCACTTCGTCGTCCTCGACACGAGCGCGTCGATGCGCTACGCCGGCCACGCGGGCGTGACGAAGCTGGAGTACGGGACGACGCTCGCCGGCGCGCTCCACGTGCTCATGGCGAAACAGCGCGACGCGACCGGGCTCGTCGCCTTCGACCGGTCGGTCCACACGCTCGTCCGGCCGCGGGCGACGCGCGGGCACGTCCGGGCGCTGCTGGCCCGGCTGGCGGCGCTCGCGGAGGGCCCGGCCGAGGGCTCCGAGCCGGACGGGACGGCCGCCGCCGCCGCGCTCCACGAGGTCGCCGACCGGATCCCGCGCCGGGCGCTCGTCGTGGTCGTCAGCGACCTGTTCGAGACGACGGCCGGCGCCGACGACGTGGTCCGGGCGCTCCGGCACCTCCGCCACGCCGGCCACGAGGTCGTCGTGTTCCACGTGCTCGACGCGGCGACCGAGCGGCGGTTCGACTTCCCCGACCGGCCGGTCCGCGTCCGCGACCTGGAGACGGGCGAGGAGCGGACGCTCCAGCCGGCCCAGGTCCGCGCCGGCTACCGCGCTGCCGCCGAGGCGTTCCTCGCCGGCGTCCGCCGCCAGTGCCGCGAGGCCGGCGTCGACTACGTCCCGCTCGACACGGCCCGGCCCTACGGCGACGCCCTCCGCGCCTACCTCGACAAGCGCCGCCGGCTGTATTAGAGCCCCCTTCGGGTGGGTACGCGGTACCGGGTACGAGGTACGGTCCGAGGCCACGACGGACGGCCCCGTACCGTGTACCCCGTACCGCGTACCAACCTGCCATTCGCTCTAGGTGAGGCGTGAAGGGCGAGGGGTAAAGGGTCCGTCCCGCTCGAACCCGGCCCCGTCCGGCTGGGGGGGCGCCCGCCAGCGGGGGGACGCCACCGCGCGGCGTCTCTACGTCCGAAATCGGCCGGTCTGCCGTTTCGGTCCCCTCTCACCCATCGGTCTCTCACCCCCATCGGTCCATGACCCTCCGCCTCTCCGCCCTTCTCGCCCTGCTGGCGACGGCCGCCAGCCCGGCCGTCGCCCAGACGCCCACGGCGACCGCCGACCCCGACCTCGCGGCCCGCTACGGCGCCACGATCACGCCGTCCGAGCTCGCCGGCCTCCTCTACGTCTACGCCGACGACCACCTCGCCGGCCGCGCGACGGGCGAGCCGGGCCAGCGGTTCGCCGCGCTCTGGCTGGCCGGCCAGTACCAGGCGATGGGCGTCGAGCCCAAGGGGACGGGCGCGGCGGAGAGCCCCTACCACCCGGCCGCCTACCTCCAGCCGTTCGACTTGGAAGGCGACGTAACCGCCCGGGCCGCCCTCACCGCCAGCGGGACGGCGACGGCCGAGACCGTGTCCGGCGACGCCGCCGACGGCCGCTCCTATCTCGGCTTCGGGGACGCCCAGACCGTCGCGGCGGCGCCCGTCGTGTTCGGCGGGTTCGGGGTCCAGACCGACCGCTACGACGACGTCTCGCGGCTCGCGGACGAGGACCTTGCTGGGAGATGGCTCCTCCTGCTCGGGGGCGACCCGGCCGGGCCCGACGGCCGGAGCCTCGCGACGGACGACGGCGAGACGAGCCGGTTCGGCCGGAACCCCCTCGGCAAGGCCGCCTCGCTCCTCCGCCGCGGGAACGCCCAGCACGGCCTGGCCGGCGTGATCGTCGTCGCCGCCCGTGACGCGGATGTGGCGGCCGAGGCCGCCAAGCGGGCCGGGCGGGTCGGGTCCATCCGCCTCCCGAGCGACGAGACCAACACGGGCGGCTACGTGAACCCGCCCGTCTTCGTCGTCGCCCCGTCGTTCGCGGACAGGGTGCTGGCGGCCTCCGGGCAGAGCGTCGCTGGCCTCCGCGCCGAGGCGTCCGACGGTGAGTTTCTGGACGTGTTCAGGGTCGAGGGCGTCCGGCTGGCGGCCGAGGTCGAGAAGGAGACGCGGGCGGTCCCGACGGAGAACGTGGCGGCCTTCGTCGAGGGCTCCGACCCGGTCTTGAAGGACGAGGCCGTCGTCATCAGCGCCCACCTCGACCACGTCGGCGGACGTGAGGACGCGGACGAGGACGCCATCTACAACGGGGCCGACGACGACGGCTCGGGGACGGTCGCGATCCTCGAGATCGCCGAGGCGTTCCAGGCGGCGACCGACGCCGGGCACGGGCCGCGCCGGTCGGTCCTGTTCCTCCACGTGACCGGCGAGGAGGCCGGGCTCCTCGGGAGCACCTACTACGCCGACCGCGAGCCGCTCGTCCCCATCGAGAACACGGTCGCCAACCTCAACATCGACATGATCGGCCGGTACGACCCGACGCGCGGGTTCGAGACGACCGACTACGTCTACGTCATCGGCGGCGACCTCATCAGCCAGGACCTCCACGACTGGAACGCGGCCGTCAACGAGGCGACGGGCACCGACCTCTTCCTCTCCGACCGCTTCAACAGCCCGGACGACCCGAACCAGTTTTTCCGCCGGTCCGACCACTGGAACTTTGGGAAGTACGACGTCCCGTTCATCTTCTACTTCACGGGCACGCACGAGGACTACCACGGCGTCGGCGACGAGCCGGAGAAGATCGACTACGACCGGCTGGCCCGGATCGCGCGGCTGATCTTCGGGACGGCCTGGGAGGTCGCCAACCGGGACGAGCGGCCGGCGGTGAGCGGCGTCGGGTTCAACTAGGCGCCGCTGGCGGCGCCCGTCGGCGGGTACGAGCCCGGCCGGGCGGCACGTTCGAGGGCTGCCCCCCGGCGTCTGTCCACCCTGCCACTCCTGCCATGCGCCTGCTCGTTGCCGCGGCCCTCGTCCTCGGGGCCGCCCCCGCCCTCGCCCAAGACCTCCCCGAGGACTACGACGTCTTCGAGGTCGACACGCTCGACGCCCCCCTCCGCTTCGAGATCGAACGCGACGAGGACGGGGCCGTCATCTTCCGCCGCGGCGATGGCGAGGACGAGGTGTTCCGCTTCCAGCTCCCCGACCCGGAGATGCTGGGGCGATTCGGGGAGGACATGGAGGCTCTGAGGCACCGTTTCCTCTTCCGCGAGCACCTTGACGACGGGGACGGCCCGGCCGCCCTCTTCCTCCGCGGCCTCTCTGGCGAGCCCGGCGTCTCGCCCGAGACCCGCGAGCGGATGCGCCAGCTCGAACGCGAGGCCCGCGCCGCGCCCGCCAGCTTGGCGGCGCCGAGCGGGAAGAAGCCGATGAGCGGCTCGACGCCGTCCTCGGCGAGCTGTTCGAGGTCCGCGGCGAGGCCCGGCGCGAGCGGGCGGCCCACCTCCGCGAGCGGGCCGCCGAGCTCGAAGCCGAGGCCGCCGAGCTCGAAGACGCCCTCCGCGACCGTGAGGCTCGGCGCGAGGCGCTGATCGACGCCCGCCGTGCCGACCTCCTTGGCGAGACCGACGACGACTGGTAGCCGCTGGCGGCCCCCGCGCAGGCGCCGGTAGAGAGGGCTTTCACACGGGCCTACTCTGTGCCCCTTTCCCAAGTCGTTCCCGCGTAGGCGGGAACCCAGTGTGGCGAGCGCCGGCGTGCCCTCGGCGTCCTGGTCCCCCGCCTTCGCGGGGGTGACGGGGTGAGACGAAGGGCGTTCGACCGTGAAGCCCTCCCCCTGCCGGCGCGCAGGCGGGGGACGGCCCGCATCGTCCGCCCGAACGCCGAGCGGCCCCGCCAGCACCACGCCGGCGGGGCCGCTCTCGTGTCGAGACCAGCGCTACCGCGCGATCACGAACGTCCGCGACTGGCGCCGCTCGCCGGCCGTGAGGCGGACGAGGTACACGCCGGACGGGAGCGCCCCGGCGTCGAGCCCCGCCGTCGCGTCGGCGGCGACCGGGCCGTCCCAGAGGACCGCGACCCGGCGGCCGAGCGCGTCGAACACCTCGACGGTCGCCTCGCCCTCGGCCGCGAACGCGACCGTGGCCTGGCCGGCCGACGGGTTCGGGTACACCGCCCGGATCCCGAACGGCGGGAGCGGGCTCTCCGACCCCGTCGAGACCAGCGTCCGGCCGAGGAACGTGAACGGCTTCATCTGGACCGGCCCCTCGCCCGCCTCCGACGACTGGTACAGCGCCCACTGGTCGGCGAAGTTGGCGCTCGGCACGCCGGCCACGTTGACGAACCCGCTCTGGCCCGGCGGGATCACGTTCTCGGCGTAGCTCCCGAACCGCGAGAACTGGACGACCTGCTGGTAGGTCCCCGGGTACTCGGGGTAGAGGCTGTTCGTCCGCACGACGCGCGCGAGCCCCTGGAGCTCCTGGAACGAGACCGGCGCCTGCGCCTCGAGGTAGTCCTCCAGGACGAGGACGCCGTCGTAGACGCGGAGCCGGCCGCCCGGCGGCGTGTCGGTCCACGAGACGTTGTCGCCCTGGTCCCAGCCGGCGGCCGGCTTGTTGTTCCAGTTGGCGAAGTAGCCCTGGGCCGGGTTCACGGCCTGCGGCTGGTCCTCGAAGTCGACGAGCCCGGTCCACTCCTGCGAGCCGTCGCCGGCGAGCGGGAGGCGCGGGTCGGCCCCCTCGGGCCGGACGGGGTAGTCGCCGACGTGCCAGAACGCGATGTTCTGCTCCTTGTCGGCGTAGAAGATGTTGAACGAGACGGGGACGCCCGAGACGGCGTCCTCGAACGCCCCGACCGACTCGGCGTCCCAGGCGTCGAGGAGGGCCTCGGCCATCTCCAGCTCGCGCTCCCAGAACGTGTACCGCCACGCGAACGCCTGCCCGGCCCCGGCGTCGAGCTCGTAGACCGGCCCGTGGACCGAGCGGTAGTGGGTGTACGTCTGGTCCGGGGCGCCCCGGACGGGGATCGTCTCGGTGACGACCTCGAGCGGCCGGTCCTCCCCGTCGTAGAGGTAGGTCGGGACGCCCTCGGCCGTCGGGGGCCTGAGCGTGAGGACGAACGTGTCGGTGTTGTCGGTCACGCCGGTCGTGAACGTCCACGCCCGCCCGGCCGTCCGGCCGATGATGACGCCGGGGATGCCCGGGACCGTCATCCCGGCCACGTGGAGGCCGTCGCCGCCGGCCTCGCCGACGAGGAGCTCGACCTCGGCCGTGACCGCCTTGGCGTCGACCGACGGGCTCCCCATCTGCGGGGCCCCGAGGAGGAGGACGTCGCCCGACTCGGTCATCCCGCTGCCGATGACGGCGGCGAACGAGCCGAGCGTGTGCGGGACGCCGTGGCGGACGAGCGACGCCGTGAGCGCCGCGCGGTCCTCGGCCACGCGCGCGGCCACGTCCGGGCCGACGGGCGGGCCGGCGTAGCCGAGGCGCGCGCCGTCGGTCTCGGACCCGGCCCCGCCCTTGATCGTGGTCGGCGCCGTCGGGTCGTTGATCGGGCGGTTCTCGTTGAGCCACTCGAGCCCCTCCGTCTGGAGCTCACCCAGCCGGGCGAGCTCGTCGCCGCCGATCCCGCCGAACCGGCGGATGAAGAACTGCATGACGGCCATGGCCTTGGCCGGCGTCCACTTCTCGGGGACGATCTGGGCCTGGGTGTACTCGAACGGCGTGTAGATGTCGGGGTCCGGCGCGGCGTCCATCGAGTCGATGTAGGCGTTGACGCCGTCGACGTAGGACGCGATCATGGTCTGGAGCCGGGGCGAGAGGGCCTCGTACAGGGCCTGCCGCTCGGCCTCGGTGTAGAACACCGTGCGGATCTGGATGTCCTGGTCGAGGGCGTCGGGGCCCTGGAGCTCGGCGAGCCGGCCCGTCGCCGTCCGCCAGAACGTCTCCATCTGCCAGAGCCGGTCCTGGGCCGTCGCGAACCCCTGGCCGAAGAAGACGCCGGCCTCGGTCGCGGCGGTGATGTGGGGGACGCCGAAGTCGTCGCGGTCGATGGAGACGGCCGTGCCGTCGTAGTCGAGGGTGAGGTCCTGGGCCGTCTGCCCGCTGGCGGCGAGCGGCGCCAGCAGGAGGAGGGCGGTGAGGGCGTGTCGAAGGGTCATCGAGGTGTGGGAGGGGGGAAAGCGCTTCCGCCGAATCTATGTGTAGCCCGGGCCGGCGGCACGTACCATCCGGCCTGCCCCCCCCCGCGCCCATGCTCGACCGCGTCCGCGCCCTCGCCGACGACGCCTTCCCCGAGGTCGTCCGCCTCCGCCGCCTCTTCCACCGCCGCCCCGAGCTGGCGTTCGAGGAGCACGAGACGGCCGCGCTCGTGGCCCGGACGCTGGGCGAGATCGGCCTGGAGCCGCGGACGGGCGTGGCCCGGACCGGCGTCGTGGCCCACGTCGAGGGCGCCCGGCCCGGCCCCGTCGTCGCCCTCCGGGCGGACATGGACGCCCTCCCCATCCACGAGGCGACCGGGCTCGACTTCGCGAGCGAGACGGACGGGGCCATGCACGCCTGCGGCCACGACGCCCACACGGCCATGCTCCTCGGCGCCGCCCGCGTCCTCCACGCCCTCCGCGGCGACCTCGCGGGGACGGTCCGGCTCGTGTTCCAGCCCAGCGAGGAGAAGGCGCCCGGCGGGGCGCGCGTCATGGTCGAAGAAGGCGTGCTGGGAGAGATGGGCGGGCACGGGCCGGTCGCGCGGATGTTCGGCCAGCACGTCGTCCCGCACCTCCCGGCCGGGACGCTGGGCGTCCGGGGCGGCACGTTCATGGCCTCGGCCGACGAGGTCTACCTCACGGTGAGGGGCCGGGGCGGCCACGCGGCCACGCCGCAGGAGCTGACCGACGTCGTGCTCGCGCAGGCCCACATCCTCACGGCGCTCCAGGCCGTCGTCTCGCGGAACCGGCCGCCGGGCGTCCCCTCGATCCTGTCGTTCGGGCGCGTCCGAGCCGACGGGGCGACGAACGTGCTGCCAGACGAGGTCCGCATCGAGGGCACGTTCCGGTCGATGGACGAGGACTGGCGGCGCGCGGCGCACGACCTCGTCCGGCGGACGGCGGAGAAAACGGCCGAGGCGTTCGGGGCGACGTGCGAGGTCGAGGTCGTCGTCGGGTACCCGGCGCTCCGGAACGACGAGGCGGCGGCGGCCTTCGTCCGCGAAACGGCCGCGGCCTACGTCGGCGAGAGTCGCGTCGTGGACCTCCCGATGTGGTACGCCTCGGAGGACTTCGCCTTCTACACCGAGCGGGTGCCGGGCGCCTTCTCCGTCCTCGGCACGGGGAACGAGGGGGAGGGGAGCACGCACGGCCTCCACACGCCCCAGTTCACCGTCGACGAGGAGGCGCTCCGCGTGGGGACCGGCTTCCTGGCCGCCCTCGCCGTCCGCCAGCTGGCGGCCTGACGGGGAGATTCCGCCGACGTTCCACAGCAACGGACTGCGGCGACTCGTAGGGTGAGGGCTCACCAATAGCGCTCGATTTGCCCGTCCTCTCGCCCCCCTCCGACGCCCTCCCCCCCTTCCCCGGCCTCACCGAGGAGGGGTACGGCCTGCTCCGCGACCTCAAGCGGAACAACACGCGCGACTGGTTCGCCGAACGCAAGGGGACGTACAACGACGAGCTCCGCGACCCCATGCGGTGCCTCGTCGCCCAGCTCAGCCGCGAGCTCCCGGCGCGCGGGCTCCCGCTCTCGGGCGACCCCCGCCGGGCCGTCTTCCGGATCTACCGGGACACCCGGTTCTCGAAGGACAAGAAGCCGTTCAAGACGCACGTCGCCGCCGTCCTCAGCCGCGGCGGCGACAAGCGGGCCCCGGGCGCGCTCTACGTCCACGCCGAGCCCGGCGCCAACCGGATCGCCGGGGGCTTCTGGCGGCCGGACAAGACGTTCCTCCGGCACTGGCGCGAACGGCTCGTGGCCGAGCCCGACCGGTTCCTCCAGATCGCCGCGGACCTGGAGGCGGCGGGGCTCGCGGTCGAGACCTCGGGGAGCACGCTGACCCGGATGCCGCGCGGGTTCAACAGTCATCGCGAGAGCCCGGCGGCCGAGTACCTCCGCTGGAAGGGCGGGTTCGCCGCCGTCCGTGAGGACGTCCCGGACGAGGCCGTGCAGTCGCCGGCGTTCGCGGACCTGGTGGCCGAGACGGCCGAGACGCTCCGGCCGCTCCTCGAGTACGGCTGGGAGATCGTGGACCGCGCGGCGCGCTAAGCCCGCTGGCAGCGGCGTCCGCCGGCCGGTCGAACCCGGGCGGGGGTACGGCGTGCGAGGGCGCCCGCGCTACGTCCCCGTGTCCGCCCTCGCCGCCCCCCACCCCGCCCCGCTCCAGGTCCTCCGCGCACGGCCCGCCCGCGTCGGCG
>CAZDFV010000011.1:0-29313 GCA_964504495.1 uncultured Rhodothermales bacterium | reverse complement strand
CACGCACGTGCGGTCGCCGTCGCGGACGGCGAACCGGACCGCCCGCGTCCGCTCGCCGCCGCCCCAGGCGTGGCCGGCGAGGAGGCAGTCCGTGCCGGGCTTGCCGGGGACCAGGTCGGTGTCGTGCCGCAGGCTCGACGCGCCGGGCGCGCCGCGGTACTCGGGCGCGAGCCGGAGGACGTGCTGCGTCTCCGCGAGCCGAGCCGGGCCGTCCCCCACGAACCACGTCCCTTTGACCACCACGACGGCGGTTTCTGCACCCCGAGGGTCGGTGGTGAAGACCACCTCCGCGACGAGCAGCGACGGGTTGTCGACGGTCATCGGCCGGGGGGCCTCCGACCGCCGGCCGTCGTCCCGGCGAGCGGCTTCGGGGGACACGGTCGACGCACGGCGCCCGCTAGTTGATGCTCACGTTCCCGCCCTTGATCCGGTGCGGCCCGGTCGCGTGCGACACGATGTGGGTGCCCCGGACGGTCACTTTGCCGTCGGCGCGGAGGGTGAGGCTGGCCTCGCCGCAGCGGAGCACGATCTCCTCGGCGGCCTCGACCGTGACGCGCTGCCCATCGGCTTCGACCTCCGGCCGGCGGGCGGCTTCGGCGGACAGCTCGACGTGGGCGCTGCGCTCGGCGTCCGGGCGCTCGGGCGCGGCCCCGAAGTCCACGCGCCGCGCGATCCGCTCGACGCCGGGCGCCTCCACGACGCCGATCACGATGGGCGACGGCTCGCCGTCGACGCGGACCGCCAGCACGGCGCGGCCGGGGGACAGCAACGCGCCGTCGACCCCGACGACGGCGCGGACGGCGACGGGCGCGGCGGCCCCGAACCGGACGCGGGCCTCGCCCCCGACGACCTCGACCACCTGCCCCAGCTCGACGGCCGGAGCCGGCGAGCCATGAGCGGGGGAGGAACCGGGCGCGCGGGCGGGGTCCACTAGTTCTCTTTGATCGAGGGGGCCTTCATCGCGATCCGGCTCGACCCGTTGACCGAGACCGCGCTGCCCTCGATCGTGACGGTCCCGTCGGAGGACAGGACGATCCGCGACTGGCCGCACACGAGCGCGATCCGGTCGGCGGCCTCGACACGGACCTCGGTCCCCGCCCGGACGTCGAGCCGCTCGCCGACCCGCCCCGTCGCCTCGTCGGAGACGGTGACCGTCGCGCCGGCGCCGATCTGGAGCGCGAAGCGGTCGCCGACGGTCGTCTCCTGCTCGGCGCCCACCGAGAGGCTCCGCGCCTCGGTCACGCGGACCTCCGAGCTCTCCGCCACGTCGACGGTCTCCGTCCCGCCGATCCGGACGCTGACGTCGCCGGTGACCTGCTCGGCGTGCGAGCCCTCGACGTCGATCGTCTTGTCGCCCCCGACCGACTCCGACTGGTCGCCCTCGACGCGCTTCGAGCGGTCCGCGCCGACCGTGATCGTCTGGGTCGAGCCCACGTCGACCTGCTGGCGGTCGGCGACGGTCTCGGTGTGGTCCTTGACCGCCGTGAGGTGGACGTGCTCGCCCTGGCGGGTGTCGTCGAGCACGAGCGCGTTGCCGGCCCACGACCGGAGGACGTTCTCCATCCGGTTCTGGGCGACCGCGGGCGAGCCCTGAGCCGGGTTCGGGACGGTCCCCAGCGCCAGCGGCCGGTCCACGTCGCCGTTGGCGAACCCCAGCACCATCTCGGTCCCGGCGTGGTTGGGGAGGTGCAGGCCGTAGTCCGGCCCGGAGTACGGCTGGGCCATCCGGACGGGCCGCGACGCCTGCGCCTCGGGGATCCCCGAGCGGTCGAGGGCCAGCCGGGCCCGGTAGCGGCCCTCCTCGTCGACGAACGCGTAGGGCCCGCCGGCCGACTCGACGCGGGCCGTCATCAGGCCGGGCGCGCGGGGGACCGGCGTGACGCGGGCGGGGCGGAACGGGGCGGCGGCGGGGATGGCCTCGAACGTGTTCTCGTAGCGCGGCGTCTGGGGCGCGCCGTCGCCGCCCGCGTCCGGGGCCACCACGCCGCGGTGCTCGACGGCCGTGAGCAGGAGGTCGCCGTCGAGGTCGGCGCGGGGGTGGCCGGAGAGGCGGAACACCGAGCCCGCGCGGAACCCGGCCACGTCGCCCGCGCCCGTCACGACGCGCCGGCGGCACGCGACCTCGTCGGCCCGGACGCGCGCGAGCCGGTCGCCCTCGGCCGGGCTCTTGTAGTGGTCGCCGTAGGCGTAGACCTCCTCCGCCCCGCCCCCGTCGATGGGGGCAGCCACTTCGAGGTCGGTCTCGGGCGTCCGGTAGTTGTAGTCGCGGAGCACGACGCGCCCCGGCACCAGCCGGTCGCGCACGCCGACCCGGTCGACGGCCTCGCCGCGGTCGCGCACCATCCCCGAGCCGGGCCGGAACGCGACGTCGTCGTCGCCGCCGGGGCCGGGCTCGATCGGGGGGAACGCCTCCCGGCGGTCCGAGATCACCAGCACGTCGGCCTCGTCGTGCTCGAACGTGAACCACGCCCCCTCCCGCTCCAGGAGCCGCGACACGAACGCGAGGTCCGACTCCTGGTACTGGACGACGAACTCGGAGGTCGGGTACTCGGCCGAGAGCTCCGTCCGGACGGCGGCGCGGGCCAGCCCGTGCTCGGCGAGCACGCTTGCGACGACCTCGGGGACGCTGACGTTCTGGAACACCCGGCTCTGGCGGGCCATCCCGAGCCGCCACAGGCGGGGCACCAGCACCACGCGGTACTCGGAGCGGTCGGGCGTCTGGGCGCCCACGTCGAACGACGCCACGACACCGTGCACGAGGACCGAGTCGGCCCCGCGCTGGCGGGCGAGCGTCGCGGCCTGCCCGAGCACGTCGTCGGTGGAGAGGTCGGGGTCGGGCGAGACGAGGTCGATCTCGAACCGGAACGGCTGCGAGATGGCCTCGCGCCCCGTGAACGCCGTCACCCCGAACGCACCCGGACCGAGACGGCCGACGGAGAACTGGAACGGCGCGACGTTGGAGGCGGGCTCTGTCTGCGGCATGGGCGGGGGAGGCGGTCGTGGGCTAGTGTACGACTCCCCCCGAGGGGCACACCCGGACGACCCGGCCCCCGCCCGGCGTCGGCCCCGGTCGTCCGCGCACGGCTGGCGGCGGTCGCCAGCGGGCCGCCGCCACGGGTCCTCCGGCGGCCGCGCGAGAGCGCCACGTACCGCCGCCAGCCCTACGCCCCGCGGCCTTCGTTCCCAGGCCGCGGTCGGCCAGTCCACCCGTTCAACGTCCGACGGACGCCCGGGAGGGGACGCCTTCCCCGCCAGCGGGCGGCCGGAGACGGGGTGGTCGGACGCGTCCCCCCGGACGCCCACGCACCGTCGGGCTTGGGACGGGGGGGTCGAAGCCTACCCGCCACGCGCTCCGTCGGGCAGTCGTGGCCGGCGCCGGGCGGAGTGGGGCGAGCGCGTCACGCCGCTCCGGTAACGAGGCCAGCGCACGCCGCCTACTCGCGCACGACGACGTAGAGGGCGGGGTCGAACGCGAGCCCCGCGACGCCAGGCGCCGGGAGCTCCTCCCGCATCTTCTGCGTGGCGGCCCGGAACGCCTCCACGCTCTCCCACTCGGCGACGTTGACGAGGCCGTACGTGGCGCCCGGGTCGAGCGCGCGGTGGAGCCGCGTCGAGACGAACCCGGGCTGGGCGGCGAGAACGTCGCGGGCCTCCTCCCAAAACGCGACGGCCTCGGCCTCCTTCCCCTCGGGAACGACGAACGGGTTGATGAGGACGACGGTGCGGGCCGCGTCCGGGACGACAGACCGGGGAGCGGGGGCCGGAGCGCAGGCCGGTAGGGCGAGCGCGCCGAGGAGGGCGAGCGTGGTCGCAGAAGAGGCGGACGGAAGGCCGAAGGACATCGGAGTCTGAGGCGGGGTGGAAACGAGGGCAAAGCGGGAGGCTGCCAGGCGCGGGATGGGACGTCCTGAGCGCCTCACGCGCCCGACCGGGCGAAGAGCCGTTCCGCACCGGGCACCCGATCCACGTGGGAGCGGACCAAGAGGTCGAGCGGGTCCCGAACCGACGCCACGAGCCCGCCTGCGACCGAGGGGACCTCGACGCCGAGCGCCGAGAACGTCGTCACGAGCCGAGCCTCGACGGCGTCCGCCCCCCCGTCGTGGACCCTCCGGAGCACGAACGCGACGCCGGTCGCGCGCCCGCCCACCTCGAGCGTGCCGGGGACGCGGGCCGCCCCGCGCGCGGCGGCCGAGCGGAACGCCGCGGCGTCGGTCCACTCGGTGCGGAACAGGACCGCCGGGTGCTCCGGCGCCCCGAGGATCTCGGCCACGTGGCGGTCCCGGCGCCCGTTCCCCGACCGGAACGACCGGACAGGGACGGAGGCCGCGATACGGAACCGGTCCCCGCTCGGCGACCACTCGACGGAGGCAGCGAGCCCGGCGCTCCGCCCCGTGACGGAGGCCGAGGACGCGCCGAAGAGGACGCCCTTGACGGTGTGGTAGGCCGCGCCGTGCCGGCCGGACGGGAGCGAGGCCGCCGGGTCCTGGACGGCTGCGACGGCGGCGACGGCGGCCCACAGGAGGCCGACGGTGAGGAGGTAGACAGTCATGAGGCTAGGGGTGCAGGTGGGACATGGTTGCATGGACAACAATTGAAGGAGACGAGGCCCCGCCCGTGCTGGAAGGCCCCTCCCCCATCGGAGCGCCTTACTCGAGCCGGGCGCGGAGCTTCCGGAGCAGCCGCATGAGCTCGTCGGCCTCGCCGGGCCCGAACACCTCGTAGATCCGGTCGAAGTGCTCGTTGAGCACGCGGGGGACCTCGTCGCGGCGGGCGTTGGCGGCCTCGGTCGCCACGACGTCGAGCGCGCGGGGGTCGTCGGGGTGCGGGCGCCGCTCGATCCACCCATCACGCTCGAGCCGCGCGAGGATGCGTGAGACGGTGTGCCGGTCCTTGAGCGTGAGGCCGGCCACGTCGTTCTGCATGAGGGGGCCGTCGGTCGTCCACACGGCCTGCATGACCTGCCACTGCTCGGGGGTCAGGCCGTAGTCTGAGAGCGCGCGGACGAGCTCGCCGCGGAAGAGGAGGGCGACGCGGTAGAGGTTGAACCCGAGGGCGTCGTCGAGGGCGCGGGGGATGGGGCGGGTGGTGCTCATGCGGACATGATACTGTTGCACGTGCAACATTGTCAAGACGAGCCCCCCGTCCAGCGCTCAGCACCCTGGGCGGGAGTGGAGGGCCATCCCCGTAGGACCGGTGTCTGCCCTGACCCCGGGGTTTCCGGTTCTAGAATCTGATTAGCCGCTGCTCCCCTCCCCGCCGCGGTCGGCGCCCGGCGCCGACCCCCGTAGACGGTCACCTCTCGGAGGGCAGCCGGGAACCGCTGCCGGGCCGGTCACGCAGCTAACCCCCGGGGTGGCCGGACGCGGGCGTCGGCGAGGTCCACCGGGACGTCGGCGTGCTTGGTCACGAGCGCGGCGACGGCCGCCTCGTCGCCGGCGAGCGAGTAGCCGAGCCGGAGCGCGCCCGAGGTGAGGAGGCCGACGACGGGGCCGGGTCCGCCGACGAGGTGGGCGGCCTCGACGCCGGATCGGTCACTCCGCGCGCTCGGCACCTGACCGGCAGCCCCCTCCCCCGTCGACGGGCATCCGGAAATCGTCGGGAGCTCGGACGCTGATTCTCGGACGGGTTCCTGAACGCAACCGACGCCGTAGAGGCCAACCAAGCTCCGCCGCTCGGAGGCCGGCGGCGGGACGGTGGCCCCCCGGTCCATGTAGCTCTTGGCATGGGTGGGAGAGGCCGTGTCGATGGCGCTCGGCTTGATGAGCGTCACCGAGACGGGCGCCCCTTCGTCTCCTCCCTCCATCCGCAGCGCGTCGGTGAACCCCTTGACGGCGTGCTGCGAAGCGGAGTAGGTCCCCTGAAGGGGGACCGCGCGGTCGGAGAGCACGCTCCCGACGTTGATGAGCGTGCCGCCCCGTTCCCGGAGGCGCCCGACCGCTTCGAGCGAGCCGTAGACGAGCCCCCAGAAGCTGACCTCGAACAGCAGGCGCATGTCCTCGACGGGCGTCTCGTCCAGCCTCCGGCAAAGAAACGCGCCCGCGTCGTTGATGCCCCTATAGACGATCGGCCCGGTCCACTCGCCGAACCCCAGGTCGCACGACGCGGCCGGCGCGCGGCTTGCGGAACGGCACCGCAGTGGGAGGGGCACAGGGGAGGGACCTTAATGGCGCCTTGACAAGACCGGAAGCGCTTTCTATTCTCTCACCGAACGTTTGCAACGTTTCAAACACAGTGCAGGCGTTCCCACCGTCCCTCCCATGCCCACCCCCCTCACCCCCGCCCAGCACGACCTCGTCGCCGAGTTCGGCTCGATCTACGAGCAGTACGGGTTCCAGCGGGTCAAGGGCCTCCTCGTGGGGCTCCTCCTCGTCCAGCCCGACCCGCTCTCGCTCGACGACATGGCCGAGATGCTCGCCCGGAGCAAGGGCCCGATCTCGACCGCCGTCCGCGACCTCGCCACGACCGGCCTCATCCGGAAGGTCGACGGGTCGAACCGGCGGCGCGACTACTACGCGGCCCACCCGGACCTCTTCCTGAACAACTTCAAGCACAACATGGCTATCGTCCGGAAAAACCGGCGGACGGCCGAGCTGTTCTTGGACGAGATGAACGGGGACGAGGCGCACGCTGAGGCCGTCCGCAACCTGGAACGGATGCGGGCCTTCTACACGCTCATGGAGTCGTTCTACGAGGACTTCGCCGAGCGGTGGGAGGCCGAGGCCGCCGCGCTCGACGGCCGCGCCTAGCTGGGGTTAGAGGGGGGAGCCCACCCGCACTCCCCATGTACCGTCTCCTCGCGAGCCTCCTTCTCGCCCTCGGCCTGGCCGCCGGCGCCTCCGCGCAGGACGCCCGGTTCGAGGGCCGCGTCACCGACGAGGCCGGCGCCCCGCTCGTCGGCGCGGCCGTCCTCCTCGACGGGACCGTCTTCGGCGCCTCGACCGACGTCGAGGGCCGCTACGGGTTCAGCGCCCCGGCCGGCACCTACACGATCGCCGTCTCGTTCCTCGGCTACGGGAACGGGGCCCGCGAGGTGACCGCGGCGGCCGGCCAGACCGTCGCCGCGGACTTCCGGCTGGCCGAGGCCGCGGCCGAGGTCGGCGAGGTGATCGTGACCGGCGCGAGCCGCCGGCCCGAGCGCGTGGTCGAGAGCCCCTCGACGATCTCCGTCGTGACCGGCGCCGAGCTGGACGCGCTCCCGGGCGTGGGCTACGAGGAGGCCCTCGCCCGCGTCAAGGGCGTCGACTTCGTCCGCTCCGGGATCACGGGCGTCGGGATCAACGCGCGCGGGTTTAACAGCGCGTTCAACACCAAGATGCTCCTCCTCACCGACGGCCGGCGGCAGATGCTCCCCGGCGCCGGCCTCCCGTTCGCGGCCATGAACCCGGTGATCAAGGAGGACGTCGAGCGCGTCGAGGTCATCCTCGGGCCGAGCTCGGCGCTCTACGGCGCGAACGCCCACAACGGGATCGTGAACGTGGTGACGAAGGACCCCCGCAACAGCCCGGGCCTCACGCTCGTGGCGTCCGGCGGCGGCGGCGGCGAGGAGAGCTCGGTCGGCTCGGTCCGCGGCCGGTACGCGCAGGCGTTCCTCGGCAACCGCGTGGCCGTCAAGGCGACCGGCGAGTACACGCGCGGCGAGGACTACGCCTTCGCCGACACGGTCTACGTCAATGCGCCGGTCCCGACGGCCGAGCCGGCCGACTTCACCGTCGAGCACGGCCGGGGCACGGCCGAGCTCTATGTCAGCCCGGCGCCCGGCCTCGACGTGATCGGCGCCTACGCCGGGAGCGTCAACAGCTACCTCGGGCCGACGAACCTCGGCCGGAACCAGGTCCAGGACTGGACGCTCCACCAGCTCCAGCTCCGGGCCGTCCACCCGCGCTTTTTCGGCCAGGTCTACCAGACGTGGAGCAACTCGGGCGACACGTACGCGCTCCAGAACTACGTCCCGTTCCTGGCCGCCGGGCTCAGCGAGGCCGACGCCGTCGAGGCCGCCCGCTTTATCGACGAGAGCCGGCGGTTCAACGCCGAGCTCCAGGGGAACGTCGAGGGCGCGGCCGGGCCGGTCGGGCTCCGGCTCATCGCCGGCGGGGCGTACGAGCTCGAGACGGCCGTCTCGCAGGGGAGCTACCTCTCCGACACGACGGGCGTCGGGCTCGAGTTCGAGCAGGTCGGGCTGAGCGCCCAGGCCGAGGCCTCGGTCGGCCCGGTCCGCCTCGTCGCCGCCGGCCGGTTCGACTCGCAGACGAACTACGGCGAGCGGTTCTCGCCCAAGGTCGGCGTCGTCGTCTCGCCGAGCCCGAGCGGGAGCTTCCGGCTCACCTACGGCGAGGCGTTCGTCGCGCCGACGGTCCTCCAGCAGGAGATCTTCCTCCCGCTCGGGCCGGGCGTCGTCGCGCGCGGGAACTCGGGCGGGTTCACGATCCTCAACGCCGACGGCTCGACGAGCGAGGTCGCGCCGGTCGAGCCCGAGGACGTCCAGACGGTCGAGGCCGGCTACCGCGGGCTCGTCGCGCCGAGCCTGTTCCTCGACGTCAACGCGTACCGGTCGCGGTCGGAGAACTTTATCACGCCGCTCGGGGTGGCCGGGCTGGCGACGGCCGTCGGCGGCCGGCCCCTCGCCGCGCCCGAGGTCGTCCTGACGTACCAGAACTTCGGCGAGGTCACGAACCTCGGCGCCGACCTCTCGGTGACGTACCTCGTCAGCGACCGGGTCACGGCGACGGCGACGTACTCGACCTTCTCGGCCGACCTCGACGACGCGTCGTTCGACCTCAACGACGACGGCGTCGTCTCGCCCGACGAGGCCTCGGTCAACACGCCGGGCCACAAGGGCTCGCTCTCGCTCACGGCCCGCGACTTCGGGGCGCGGGGGCTGACGGGCTCGGTCACGGTCCGGGGCGTCTCGGAGTACGACTTCGTCTCGGGCCGCCACTTCGCGGCCGACGCGCAGGAGGGCCAGCGCGTCCTGCTCGAGACGCCGGGCGGGGTGGTCCCGTTCAACTACAACTACGGCCCGCTCGGCGGCTTCGTCACGACGAGCGTGAGCGCGGGCTACCGGTTCACGGACGCCCTCTCGCTGGGGCTCTCGGTGACGAACCTGTTCGGCGTCGAGCAGCGGGAGTTCGTGGCCGCGGCCCCGACCCCGCGCTTTTTCCAGGCCACGCTCCGGACCGACCTCCCGGCCTTCGGCAACTAGCCGTCGGCCTCCGTCCCCCCGCGCTGGCGGACCGCCCCCGCCAGCGCGGCCCTGATCCAGACTGACTCAGACGCCCCCATGACACTCGAAGGGAGAGTCGCCGTCGTCACCGGCGGCGCGCAGGGCATCGGACGCGCCACGTGCAGGCGGTTCGCCGACGACGGCGCCTCCGTCGTCGTCGCCGACCTAGCCGAGGACGCCGGCCGCCAGCTGGCCGACGCGCTCGGCGACGCCGCCGTGTTCCAGCCCTGCGACGTGACCGACGCCGACAGCCTGGCCGCCGCGATGCAGGCGGCCGTCGACCGCTTCGGCGGGCTCGACGTCCTCGTCAACAACGCCGGCATCACGCGCGACGCCACGCTGAAGAAGATGACGGCCGACCAGTTCGACGCCGTCGTGGACGTCAACCTCAAGGGGGTCTACCTCGGGACGCGGGCGGCCGTGCCGCACCTGGAGGCCCGCGGCGGCGGCGCGGTCCTGAGCGCCTCGAGCGTGGTGGCGCACACCGGCAACTTCGGCCAGACCAACTACGTGGCTACCAAGGCCGGCGTGATCGGGATGACGAAGACGTGGGCGCGCGAGCTCGGCCGCAAGGGGATCCGCGTCAACGCCGTCGCGCCGGGGTTCGTCGCGACCGAGATGGTCAAGACGGTCCCGGAGAAGGTGCTCGGCCCGCTCCGCGACAAGACGCCGCTCGGCCGTCTCGGCGAGCCCGAGGACGTCGCGGCGGCCTACGCCTTCCTCGCCTCCGACGACGCCCGCTTCATCACGGGCGCCGTGCTCAACGTCGACGGCGGCCTCGTGCTGTAGAGGTGCAGGGGACTCGGCACGGGGTACGCCCCGGCCGTGGCCCCGACCTGCTGGCGGACCGCCTCCGCCAGTCGCAGCCCGCTACCGTACCCCGTACCTCGTACCCCTTATGCGCCGCGCCCAGATCTTCGGCACCGGCCTCTACGCGCCCGAGCGCGTCGTCCCGAACGCGTACTTCGACGAGCTCTACGGCGAGGACGTCTCGTCCTTCCTCGTCGAGCACCGGAACATCCGCGAGCGCCGCTACGCCTCGAGCGACCAGGCGACGAGCGACCTCGTGGTCGAGGCCGCCCGCGACGCCCTCCGCCGGTCGGGCACGCGCCCCGAGAGCCTCGACCTCATCGTCGTCGCGACGGACACGCCGGACTACCTCTCGCCGTCCACGGCCGCCGTCGTCCAGCACAAGCTGGGCGCGACGGGGGCGGGCACGTTCGACCTCAACACGGCCTGCGCCGGGTTCGTGACGGCGCTCGACGTGGCGAACAAGTACGTCGCCGCCGACGACCCCGGGCGCCCGCAGTACCGCCGCGTGCTCGTGGCGGGCGCCTACCTCATGAGCCGGTTTATCGACTACCGGCACAAGAACACCGCCTCCCTCTTCGCCGACGGCGCGGGGGCGGTCGTGGTCGGCCCGGCCTCGGGCGAGGCGGGCGTCCTCGCGAGCGACCTGGAGACGCGCGGCGAGTTCGCCGAGCACATGGGGATCTACGTCGGCGGGGCGGCGGCACCCGCGGACGCCGAGCGCGTGGCGGCGCAGGAGCAGCTCCTCCAGTTCCGGGAGAAGTTCCCTCCCGAGTTCAACCGCGAGGCGTGGAGCGCCGTCGCCCGCCGGCTGGCGGACCGCGTCGGCGTGCGCGTGGACGACGTGGACCACTGGGTCTTTACGCAGATCAACGTCGGGAGCATCGGCGAGGCGATGGAGGCGTTGGGCCAGCCGATGGACCGCGCCGTCCTCGTCATGGACCGCTACGGCTACACCGGCAGCGCCTGCGTCCCGATGGCCCTCGCGGACGCCGACGCCCAGGGCCGCTTCCAGCCGGGCGACCTCCTGTTCCTGATCGCCTCCGGCGGCGGCGCCGCGATTGCCGGCCTCGCGCTGCGGTGGGGCACCTCCGCCTGACACCCGCCGCCCGCGCGCCGAGACCATGAGCGACGTCGCCATCTCCTGGGCCTTCTTCGTCGGCTACCTCGCGCTCGTGGGGACGGCCGCGGTCGTGGGCATCCGCCGCGTGGAGGGGTTCACGTCGTTCTCCGTCGGCGACCGGCAGACGAGCCCGGTGTGGGTCGGCCTCGCGCTGGCGGCGAATCTGACGAGCGCGGCCACGTTCGTCATCAACCCCGGGCTGCTCTACCTCTACGGCGTCTCGGGGCTGCTCGGCTACGCCGTCGCCACGCCGCTCGGCATCTTCCTCGGGCTGACCGTGCTCACGAAGGCGTTCCGCCGCGTGGGCGACGAGACGACGGCGCTGACGGTCCCGCACTGGATCGCCGACCGCTACGGGAGCCGCGCGCTCCGGTTCGCCTTCGCGGGGCTGTCGCTCCTGCTCATCACGTTCCTCGTGCTGATCGTGGTCGGCCTCACGCTCGTGCTCTCGAACGTCCTCGCGCTGCCGACGGCGGGCGCGATGGCGATCGTGATCCTGATCCCGCTGGCGTACGTGATGCTGGGCGGCGCGAGCGCGCACACGCTGACGAACTCGGTCCAGGCCGTCATCATGATCCTCGTCGCGCTGATGCTCGTCGGCTCCGGGCTGGCGCTCGTGACGGGCGAGCCGGGGCTGCTGGCGCGGCTCGCGGAGATCGACCCCCTCCTGGCGGCGCCGGTCAACCCGGAGAGCCTGCTGTTCCGGAGCGTGTTCGAGACCTTCGTCGCCAACTTCTTCGTCGGGATCGCCGTGATCGTGCAGCCGCACGTGATGTCGAAGGCGCTCTACCTCCGCGACGAGCGCGACGTGACCCTCTACCTCGGCGTCGGCTCCGTGGCCCTGGTCCTGTTCTTCTCGGTCCTGGCCGTCGGGCTGTTCGCGCGCGTGACGCTCACGGGCGACCTGCTCCCGCCGGATCAGGTGGTGCCGACCTATCTCGTGGAGCAGTTCGGCCCCATCGCGCGGTCGGTCGTGACGGTCGGGCTCGTGGCGGCGGGGTTCTCGACGCTGGAGGGGCTGCTCGTGGCGCTCTCGACCATCTTCGCCAACGACGTCTACAAGCCGCTCGCGCGCGGGCGCGGCGTGGCCGAGGAGACCGCCGACCGCCGCGCGATCACGCTCTCCAAAGTCTTCCTCGTCGCCCTCGCGCCCGTCGTGGCGCTCTTGTCGTGGGGCCAGATCGTCGAGCCCAACCTGTCCGTCGCGATCCTCGCGCAGAACGGGGTCTACGGCCTCTTCGCGGCCACCTTCGTGCCCATCCTGTTCGGCGTGTTCGTCCCCCGTGTGACGACGGCGGGCGTCGCGGTGGCCGCTGCGTCCGCGCTGCTGGTTCACTTCGGGATGTACTACGGCGAGGTCGGGCCGTACTGGAACAACCCGGCCGTGCCCGCCACCTTCGCCCTCCTCACGAGCGCCGCCGTCGCGGGCCTCTCGCTCCTCGTCGCCACGCGCCCGCCGGAGTCCGCCCGTCTCGACGCCGAGGCCGCCGCCCCGCTGCCATGACCGAGCCCCGAACCGACTGGCTGGAGCGCCAGGCGCTCTACCACCCCGCCCGCGTCGCCGTCGAGTGGCACCCCACGGGCGAGGCGCTGACGTTCGCCGACCTCGACCGCCTCGCCGCCGCGCTGGCGGCCGGCCTGGCCGAGCGGTTCGGCGTGGGGAAAGGCGACCGCGTGGCCGTCCTCGCCGAGAACAGCCTGGAGCACGTCCTCCTGTTCGCGGCGTGCCAGAAGGCGGGGTTCGTGCTCGTCCCGCTCAACTACCGCCTCACCGGCCCCGAGCTGGCGTACCTGATCGAGGACGCCGACCCGGCCGTGCTGTTCGCCTCCGGGGCCTACGCCGACGCCGTCGAGGCGCCGACCGAGCCGCTCGCCACCGTCCGCCAGCTGGCCGCGGGCGACCGCCCCTGGGCCGGCGACGCGCCGACGCTCGACGACCCGCTCTTCCTCCTCTATACCTCCGGCACGACGGGCCGTCCGAAGGGCGCGGTCTACACGCACGGGATGCTGGTCTGGAACGCCGTCAACACGGTCCACCGGCTCAGCCTCACGCCCGACGACGTCTCGTTCAACGCCGCGCCGTTCTACCACACCGGCGGCTGGAACGTCCTCCTCACGCCGTTCCTCCTGACCGGTGGGCGCACGGTCCTGCTCGACCGGTTCGACGCCGACGCGCTCCTCCGCTTGTGCGACGACGAGGGCATCACGATCCTCTGGGGCGTGCCCACGATGCTCGCCCTCATGGCCGAGAGCCCGGCCTTCGAGCGCGCGAGCCTGGAGAGCGTCCGCTACGCGGTCGTCGGCGGCGAGCCGATGCCGGCGCCGCTCACGCGGACGTGGCAGGCGAAGGGCGTCCCGATCCGCCAGGGGTTCGGGATGACCGAGGTCGGCGTCAACTGCTTCTCGCTGCCGGAGGCCGACGCCGTCCGCAAGATGGGCTCGATCGGCCTCCCCAACCTGTTCGTCGAGACCCGTGTGATCGACGCCGACGGGCGCGACGTGGCGCCGGGCGAGACGGGCGAGCTCGTCTTCCTCGGGCCGGTCGTCACGCCGGGCTACTGGCGGAACCCGGCGGCGACGCAGGCTGCGTTCACCGCCGACGGCTGGTTCCGCTCCGGTGACCTCGTGCGGCAGGACGACGAGGGCTATTTCTACGTCGTCGGGCGGCTAAAGGAGATGTACATCTCGGGCGGCGAGAACGTCTATCCGGCCGAGGTCGAGGCCGCGCTCCGCGAGCACGAGGCCGTCGCCGAGGCCGCCGTCGTGGGCGTCCCGGACCGTCGCTGGGGCGAGGCGGGCGTCGCCTTCGTCGTCCCGGCGGGCGACGCCCCCGGCCCCGCCGCGATCCTCGACCACTGCCGCCAGCGGCTCGCGAGGTACAAGGTGCCCCGCGAGGTCCGTTTCCTGGACGCGCTCCCCGTCGGCCACAGCGGGAAGGTCCAGAAAACCGAACTCGTCACGCTCGCCACCCCCTGAGATGCTCGCCCTCGCCCTCGCCGCGCTCATGGCCGCGCCCGCCGACACCACGGACCTCCCGTCCTACCCCGGCCCCGTCGCGCACGTCGAGGTCGACGGCCGCGCGCTGGCGGTCTATGACGGTGGCGGCGGGGGCGCGCCGGTCGTGCTCGTCCACGGGCTCGGGACGAACCTGTCCGTCTGGCGCGGGACGATCCCTGCGCTGGAGGCCGCGGGGCGGCGCGTCGTCGCGCTCGACCTGCCCGGCTACGGCCTCTCGGACAAGGCCGACGTGAGCGGCACCATGACCGACTTCGCCGCCGCGGTCGTGGGCACGATGGACGCGCTCGGCCTCCGCCGGTCGGACGTGGTCGGCATCTCGATGGGCGGACAGATCGCCCTCACGTTGGCGCTCGACCACCCGGACCGCGTCCGACGCCTCGCGCTCCTCTCGCCCGCCGGCATCGAGACCTTTACCGACGCCGAGAGCGCGACGTTGAAGGCGCTCATCACGCCCGAGGCCGTCCAGAACACGCCGCCCGCGCAGGCCGCCGCGAACACGGCCGCCAACTTCTACGCCTACGACGAGGCCCGCGACGGCTGGATTCTGGCGCAGCGCGAGGCGGTCGCCGCCCGCGAGGACTTCCCGCTCTACGCCGCCGCGAACGCCGCCAGCGTGGCGGGGATGCTCGACGGGCGCGTCTTCGAGCGGCTCGGCGAGATCGCCGCCCCGACGCTCGTCCTCTACGGCACGGGCGACCGGCTCATCCCGAACCCGTACCTCCACCCCGACCTGACGACCGAGGCGGTCGCCGAGGCCGCGGGCGAGGCGATCCCGCACGCTGAGGTCCACCTCATCCCGGAGGCCGGGCACCTCGTGATGCTGGAGCGGCCCGAGGCCGTCCACGCGCGGCTGGTTCAGTTCCTCGGCGAGTAGTCCCGGCCGCACACCCGAGCACTCTGACTCTGGGGCATCGCCCAAGAAGGTGAGCGGACGGACCCCGCGCCGCGGACCCCGTTCGCCGCATCCGCTGCTCGGATCGCTCCGGCCGTCTCGGTGAACGCCGCCGCCAGCGCCCCCGGGGCGGTTCAACTGGCGGGGGCCCCGGCGCCCCGGAGCAGCCGGCGCGTCCGTTGACGCAGCGCCTTCACGCGGTCGAGGGCGAAGAAGTACGGGACGAGCACCTCGGCGCGGGCGCCGACCTGGTACAGCGACCGCGCGCTGGTCACGAAGAGCCGGCGGCTCGACGTGGAGTTGAGCCGGCGTGCTACTGCGGGGAGGTCGCTGTGGCGGCCGTGCACCACCCGCACCGGGCCGTTGACGAAGCCGGGCATCAGCCGGCAGTTGTATTCGGGGGGGAGCGTCGCGATCCGGAGGTCCGACTCGTAGAGGGCCTTGCGGAGGTGGTGCTGGTCCTGGAGCGTGAACGGCCGCGTCTCGCGGTGGCGCCGGTACCACGCCGAGCCCAGGGCGCGCACGTACAGATCGGCCCACGCCGCGAAGGCGGCCCCCGCGCCCGGGGCGTTCCGGAACGCGATGACGCCGGAGTTGAACTCGGGGAACGCGTCGGGCACGCCCGGGAGGGGCGGGTAGTGCTCGTGCGTGCGTCGGGCGGCGTGTGCGAGCGCGATGTCGAACCGGTCGAGGAGCGCGAACACGTCGTCGAGGGGCGCGCACACGTAGGTATCCGTGTCGAGGAACAGGGCGCGCTCGAACGGGGCCCGGTCGAGGTGCCGGATCTTGTCCAGCCGGTTCCCCGCCACCTCGTCCATCTCAGCCACGACGTCAAAGGGGCCGAGCGCCGAGGCGTCGCCCTCCTCGTCGGTGAAGAGGGCGACGGGCAGGCCCGGCATCTGAGCCTTCAGGCTCTTGGCCGAGTCCGCCGCCTCCTGCCGGTACCGGTCGCCGACGGCTACGTAGACCGCTCCGCGCTCCATGTCGATTCTTTGAAGTGGAGCGAGGCGTCAGCCCCCCAGGGCGAGGGCTTGGAGCTCCGTGAGGCGCGGACGCGCGAGGTGGCGGTACCGGGCGCGGGAGCGGGGCCGGAGCGGTCGGACGAACGAGCCCGGCGCCAGGTAGTGGCAGGCGAGCAGCGTCCGCGAGGCGTCCCGCTCGACGCGGCTGCCGTAGTGGAGGCACCGGCCGGTGTCGACGAAGGACACGGTCCCGGCCGGCCCGTCGAGCCCGTGCTCGCGGCCGTCGCCGACGACGGCGTGGACGTCCGCGTCCGCGACCCGACCGTACCGGTCCGGGCCGTCTCGGAAGTACGTGTACCCGACGCGCTGGCGGACTTCCCGGGAGGCCTCCGCGTCGAGGACGACGAACGGGCCGTCGGTCGGCCGGACGTCGCGCACGTAGACGAGGAGCCGGATCTGCGTGAGCCCCTCCCAGTCGGAGTGGTAGAGCTGGCTCGTCGAGGGGGCCTCCGTCTCGGGGCTCACCGAGAACCACAGGTCGACGTCGTAGAGGACCGGGGCCGCCCCGAAGTAGGCCGCGATCGCCTGGAGCACGGCCGGTTGCAGGGCGAACCGGAAAAAGGGGGAGTCGAGCCTCTCCTCCTCGGGCGGCATGAGGCCGGTGAAGAGCTGCGGCTTGTTCGGCATCCCCTCGGCCGCCAGCGGGTCGACCCTGTCCATGACGGCGCGGGCGGCCTCGACCACCTCGTCGACGTAGCGGAACCGGCCGGGCCCGAAGGACGCGAACCCCGCGTCGCGGGGGATCACTACATCGACCGGGGGGGCGGCCGCACTGGCGGCCCGGCGGCGAGCGAGGCCGGGCGCGTCGAGCCGGCGGAGCACGCGGGCGTACCGCTCCCGCTCCTCGTCCGTGCCCCCGATGTAGCGGCGGCCGACGAGCCCGTCGCGTCCGAGGACGCGCTCCGACACCTCGCGGCGGAGTCGGCGAGCGAGGCGGGCGGGGCCAGCGGTGAGTTGGGGGGTCACGTCAGCACGGGGGCAGGGGTCGCCGTCGCGCGCCCCGCCCTGTTCGGGCTGGGAGCGGAACGGTCAGCGGAGAACGACGAACGGTCGAGCGTCCACGTCGCCGCCAGCGCGGACGCGGACGAGGTAGAGGCCCGGGGTGAGGTCGGGCGCGCCGAGGTCCACGTCGTGCCACCCCCCGCCGGGCGCGCGCGCCGCAAGCGCCTTCACCCGGCGGCCGACGGCGTCGAAAACCTCAACCGTGACCTCGCCCCGGGCCCCCTCCGGGAGTCCGTAGCGGACCCGTCGGGCCGGGCCGCGGGAGGGGTTCGGCGCCACGCCCTCCACGACGAGCGTGGAGGGGGCGGCGGGGGCCCGGGCGGCGTCTCTGAGAGCGGGGGGCGCGGTACGCGCGGGCCGGGCCTCGTCGCCGTACAGGAGCCCGCGCGGACTGGCGGCCCACCCCACCGCTTCGGCCACGTGACGGACCTCGTCGTCCCGTGACCGCTCCTCCTCAACGAAGACCGAGAACGCCGTACTCGAGAGCGCCGTCATGCGGAGGGCCGCCGGGTCCGTCCCGTTAAAGGTCTGGAGCGCTGCGACGACCGCGGGCTGGCCCGCTGGCGAGAGCCCGAGGGGGACCGCGCGCGGCCGGTCCGTGACGTCCTCGGCCGTGCGGCCCGCGCTGAGCCCGTCGTGACCGGCCTGCCCTGCTTCGAGGGCCACCCACGCCAAGGTCTCGTCGGCGTGCTGGCCGTCGGCCGCTTCCTCTTCCTGGAGCGCGACCTCGAACCCCGTCGGCGTCACGCCCCGGACCCGTGCGGTTACGGCCGCCGGGCCCGCCACGCTGGCGGCCTGGACGAGAACGACGGGGACCTCGTCGAACGGTGCGGCAAACCGGACGGCCTGCCAGTCGTGGTCGGTCCCCTCCGCGCGGCCGGCCTCGACCCGCCGGCCGTCGGCGAGCACGTGGGCCCCGGCCTCGACCGCCAGCCACCCCACGCCCTCCGACGCGTGCGCGCCGTCGAGGTAGTCCCACTCGTCGACCTGGACCTCGAACCCGGTCGGGCCGGCGGCCCGGACCCGGACGGTCGACGGGTCCGTCCCGTTGTAGCTCGGCGGGCCGGCCACCACGACCGGGTCGGCGAAGGCGTGACCGAACGGGACGGCCGTCCACGCCTCGGGCCCGCTCTGCGCGAACGTGGCGACGCCGGCCTCGCCGACGACCCCGCCCGCGGTCTCGCCGACGCGGAGGACCACCTCCAGGGTCGCGGTGGTCCCGAGCCCCTCGGCGGTCAGGGTGGTTGTGTAGGTGCCCGGGCCGACCCCGGCCGCGTCCACCTCGACGGTGACGTCGCGGCCCGAGGCGTCGGTCGCGCCCGTCGCGCCGCCCACCGCGCGGACCCAACCCGGCTTTCCGGCCACGTCGACGGTGTAGGGGGCCTGCGCCCCGAGCGTCCCGAGGACCGCCCTGGCCCGCCCCCGCCCCCCGGTCGGGACCGTGACCTCGACCCGGGCTGGCCAGAACGCGAGACGGTCCTCGCCGGCCGTCGGGGCCGGGCGGGCGTACGCCTCGTCCTGAGCGTAGTAGTTCTGCCTCAGCCCCCCGTGCGAGATCACGAGCCGGTCGCCGAGGACGCGGGCGGCCGGGCCGATCAGCGTGGCGGGGAGCGGTGGCTCGGCCGTCCACGCATCGGCGTCGGGGTCGTACGACGTGACGTGGTCGACGGCCGGCGTGGCGTCGGGGGCGTCGGCGAGCCCGCCGGCCACGTAGATCCGACCTCGGTGGACGAACGTCCCCGGCTCCGTGTGCGACCGGGGGTGTGGGAGGTCGGCCCGGCGCTCCCACGTGTCGGCCCGGGGGTCGTAGGCATACAGGACGGGGAGGAACTCGCGGCTCGGGTCGTGGCGGTACTGGCCGCCGACGGAGTAGACCAGGCCGTCGAGGGCCACGCCGACGTGGTGGTTGAAGGCGTCGGGGAGCGGGGCCGCCGTACGCCACCCGGCCTCGGGGGCCTCGAGGTCGAGGACGAAGTGGTCCGCCACCTCGTGACTCCCCCGCCCGGCTTTCTCCAGCCCCCCGAAGTAATGCAGCCGGCCGCCGAACCGGACGAGGGCGCCGGAGGCCCGGCCTACGGGGAGCGACGGACCGAACGACCACGCGTCCGCGGTGGCGTCGTAGATCTGGACGACGTCGGTCACCGAGCGGGGCCGCGGGTCGGCGAACCCGCCCACGAGCCACACGGTGTCATCGACCCGTGCCGTCCCGGCATGTGTGAGGGCGATGGGCATCGGCGCCCGAGGCTCCCACTGGTCGGTTGCGGGGTCGTACCGCTCGACACTGGTCGTAGCCAAGAGCGTCTCGTCGAACTGCCCCCCGAACACGTAGAGCTTACCGCCGATGACGGCGGACGGCGCCTCCGTCCGCGTCAAGAGCGCCGTCGCCAGCGGGTCCCACTCGCCTGGGAGGTCCTGCGGCAGGGGGCCGGTCTGGCCGCGGGCGGGGCCCGCGAGCAGTGTGACGGCCAGGACGGCGGCGGCGATGTGGAGGCGGGGGGCGGACCCAATGCGCATAGGGGTAGTGTCGGTGGGCGACCGGGGCTGGAGCGCCGCTGGCTAGTTCACCGGACGACGGTGAACATGTGGGAGAGGACGGCCGGGCCCGACCGGAGCCGGACGATGTAGACCCCGGCCGGGAGCTGGAGCGCGTCGACCCTCGCCTGGTGCCACCCCGCGCTCTGCTCGCCATCGGCGAGAACGGCGACCCGGCGCCCGATCGAGTCGAACACCTCCACCGCGACGGGGCCGGCCTCTGGGACGCCGTACCGGACCTGCGTCTCGCCGCGGGACGGGTTCGGCCAGACCCCCTCGATCGTCCACTCGTCGGGGGGCGGGGGGCCCGTCGTCAGCAGGGGGGCGTTCGCCGCCAGCGTGGCCGGGGCGGCCGGCGAGCCGAGCAGGACGCCGGGCTCGGCGGCGAGCCAGCCGACGACCTCGGCCGCGTGGCGGACCTCGGCGTCGGCCGACCGCTCCTCCTCCGTGAACGTCTCGAACGACGCCGCGGAGACCGACAGGGTCCGGAGCCCGGCCGGGTCGGCCCCGACGTACGTCTGGATCCCGGCGACGACGGCGGGGGCGGCCCCGAACGCCGCCGCGAACGGGACGTCGACCGGGTCGTGGCCGACGGCCTCGGCCGTCCGGCCCACCCCGTAGTCCACGCCGGCCGTGCCGGACTCGGCGACCGGCCCGTCGGTCCCGGTCGCCACGGCGACCCACGAGACCTCCTCGGCGGGCGGGACCGGCGACCCCTCCTGCGACTGGACCAGGACCTCGAACCCCGACGCCGTCACGTTCTGGACCCGGACGGCCACGGCCCCCGCCGCCGCGGACGCCGAAGGCGTGGCGAGGACGACCGGCGCGGACCCGAACGGCGCCCCGAACGGCACGGACTGCCACGACCCGCTGGCGGTCGTCCGGCCGGCCTCGACCCGCCGGCCGTCGGCGAGCACGTGGGCCCCGGCCTCGACCGCCAGCCACCCCACGCCCTCCGACGCGTGCGCGCCGTCGAGGTAGTCCCACTCGTCGACCTGGACCTCGAACCCGGTCGGACCGACGGCCCGGACCCGGACGGTCGACGGGTCCGCCCCGTTGTAACTCGGTGGGCCGGCCACCACGACCGGGTCCGTCAGCGAACCGGCGAGCGGAACTGGGGTCCACGCCGACGGGGCCGACGTCGTCACCGTTGTCACCCCGACCTCGGCGATCACGACGGTCTCCCCATCGGTCACGGTCACTTGCTGCACGACTGACCCGGTGGCGCCGTCGTCGTCGGTCACCGTGAGGGTCACGGCGTACGTCCCGGCCGCCCCGTACGCGTGGGCCGCCTGCGCCCCCGAGACCGAGTCGGCCGGGGACCCGTCGCCGAAGTCCCACCGCCACGCGACGACGGACCCGTCGGGGTCCGACGAGCCCGACCCGTCGAGCGAGACCTCGAACGGGCCCGACCCCGACCACGTAAACGAGGCCGTCGGCGACGCGTTCGACGGAGCGCCCCCTCCGGTGCTCCTGTACGTCACCCGCGTCGGCCCGCTCTGATTCGCGCCCGTCGAGTAGAAGAGGACCCCGTCGATGCTCCCGGCCACCCCGCTCTTCCGCACCTGGGGGAGCGGCGTGAGCTGGGCCCACGAGTTTGCAGCCGGGTCGTACGCCGTGACGTCGGCGACCCGGTCGGACGGCGGCTCCGACTCGCCCCCGAGCACGACGATCTGCCCCTCGTGGAGGACGACGGCGATGTGGCTGAGCGCCGTGGGCATGGGCGCGTGCTCCGTCCACGCGTCCGTGTCTGGGCTGTAAGAGTGGACCGACGCCTGGGGCACGGAGGCGCCGTCGTGGCCCTTCTGCCCGCCGACGGCGTAGATCTGCCCGTCGATGACGACCGACCCCATGTGGTGGCGGGGGTTCGGGAACGTCGCCGCCGTGGTCCACGTCGGGGAGCCCCCGGCCTCGAACGCGGCGTAGTCGAGGACGTAGTGGTCCCCGACGTCCGTGTTTCTCGCCTTGTTGGTGCCGCCGAAGTAGTGGAGCCGGCCGCCGAGGAACTGGAGCTGACCGGCGGCGCGGTCGACGGGGAGGTCGGGGAGCCGGGTGTACGTGTCGGCCGCGACGTCGTACCGCCAGACCTCCTTCGTCCCGAAGACCTGCCCGTCCCCGGCGCTGTTCGAGATGTACCCGGAGGCCAGGAAGATGTCGACGCCGTCGGTCGTGACCCCGGCGTGCGTGACCCCCCCGCCGTTCGGGAACGGGAGGTCGGCGATGGGCGACCACGCGTCGGCGGCCGGGTCGTAGACGTACGCCCGGGCCGTCGGGGTGAAGCAGTTGCACGGCCCCTGCTTTTTCAGGATGTCGAACCCCCCGAAGACGTAGAGCCTGCCCCCGACCGTGACGGCCTGGGCCTCGGTGTTCGCATAAGGCTGCGGGGCCGCCGTCGCCCACTCGAGCGCCGCCGGCGGCTCCGGGTCCCCCTCGCGGCGGCTCTCCGGCGGGCCAGCTCCGGCCGGCGTCCACGTGGGGTCGTCCGACAGGGCGATCCGGTCGATCGCCGCGCCGTCCTCGCGCATCCACACGCTGACCCACTGGTCGCCCGCGACGGCGGGCACCGAGGCGGTGCCGCCGCCCATGGTCTGGCGCGTCCAGACCCACGAGCCCCCCGTCGCCCCCCCCGTCGTGACTCGGGAGGCCGAGGGCGAGACGGCCCCGTCGACGCCCGCGTGGAAGGAGTCGTCCGAGTCGGTCGCCGCCCGAACGCGTCCCCACACGTAGTACGTCCCGCCCGTCTCGAACCGGACCGGCCACCGGAGCTCCGGCGCGGTCGTCTCGACGTCCGCGTTCTCGTTCGCGCCGGTGTTCGGCGAGGCCACGACGGCTGAACCGACGGCCCCAGCCGAATCGACGACCGGCTCCCACGCGTGGGCTCCGCGGGCCACGCGCTCCGCGCGCTCCGCCTCAAGAACGGCCAGCCCGCCGGACGCGAGGTAGGGTCCGAGGCCACCGTCTACGGTGACGTCTTGCGTTACGGACGCCGTGGCGCCCTCGTCGTCGGTCACCGTGAGGGTCACGGCGTACGTCCCGGCCGCCCCGTACGTGTGGGCCGCCTGGGCCCCCGAGACCGAGTCGGCCGCCGACCCGTCGCCGAAGTCCCACCGCCACGCGGCGACGGACCCGTCGGGGTCCGACGAGCCCGACCCGTCGAACGAGGCCGCGAGCGGGCCCTGCGCCGACGACACGAACGCGGCCACGGGCGGCGCGTTCGGCGCCTCGACCGGGCGGAGGAGCGAGACCCGGCCGGCCCCGCCGTACTCGGAGAGGTAGAGGTACCCCGTCGCCGGGTCCTCCGTGATGTCGAGCGGGTCGTTAAAGACGGGGACGCCCTCGACGACGAGCTCGAAGTCGCCGTCGGGGGCCACGTCGCCGTCCGGGCCGTCCGGCGCGAGCGCGACGACGTCGTCGCCGCCGCTGTAGCGGACGACGAGGAGCTTCCCGCGGAGGGCCCCGTCGAAGGCGTCCCCCGTGTACTCGACGACCCCGTTCGGGGAGATGCTCCGCCCGAAGTTGTAGGCGGCCCCGGCCCAGGCCTCGTCGGGCTCCACGCTGACGGGGTAGCGGTCGACCTGGACCGGGTCCTCGAGGGCGGTCGGGTTCCCCCCGTTCAGGACGAACTCGCCCCGAGCGGGGTTGGGGTGCCCGTAGTAGCGGTGCTCCCACGTCCCGCCCGCGCTAGGGGGGGGGACCCGGAACAGGAGGTCGTCCTGCGTCTCGACGCTGTCGATCGCGGGGACCACCGGGCCCGCGTAGGGAGCGCCGTCCGGGCGCAGGACGCCGGGCTCGCTCGCGGGCGCCTTGCCGTTCGCGGCCGACCCGTTGGTCGGGACGTAGAGGTTCCCGTTGGAGTGCCAGACGAGGTCATAGGCGTTCCGAACGCCGGAGGCGTAGACCCGGACGGGGGCCCCGGGGGCGTACGGGTCGTACGTCCCGCCCTCCTCAGTCTTGACGTCGAGCGGGAGGGTCCCGCCCGCGAGCGCGGCCACGTCCACGCGGAGCACGGCGGCCGAGAGGAGCCGCTCCGGCCGGTTCCCCCAAGCGTCGTCGGGGGCGCCCATGGCCGAGTTGCTCCCCTGGAGCACGTAGAGGGCCCCGTCCGGGCCGAACGCCAGCCCGTTCGTGACGTGGTCCCGGATCGAGCGGGGGAGGCCCACGACGTAGTTCTGGACGGTCCCCAGGTCGGGCCCCGAGAGCCGGGCGATCTTCCCGCCCCAGTCGGGCTGGCCGCTGAACCCGAACTTCGAGTGGCTCACCCAGACCACGAGGTCGTCGGCCGTCGCGGCCGGGTCGAACGCGAGGCCGATCGCCATCCGGTTGCCGCCCTCGGCGTCGCGGAGCGACAGGATGGTCTGGGCGTTCGCGAGCGTCCCGTCTGGGTTGATGTCCCACCTCTTGAGCGTCCCGTTGATCATCGTCGCGTAGAGCCGGCCGTCCGGCCCGACCGCGAGCGACGAGTGACGGCCCTCGGTGGCGAGCCCCTGCCCGTCGAAGACGACGTGCTCGAACCGGACGTCGGTGTCCGGCACGCCGGTCGGGGTGCCCCCGGTCGTAAAGCTGGCGGTGAACGGCTCGAAGGCCTGCCCGGCCAGGTCGCGGAGGCCGTCGGTGACCTCGAACGTGTAGGGGGTGAACGGGGCCAGGAGCTCGAGCGGCTGGAGCACGATGGAGTCCCCGCCCCCGCTCGTGTTGAGGTTGGCGGAGACGGCCGCGGCCGGGCTCCCCGTCGGGTACAGCCGGACGGTCTGGTCCGACAGCGTGGCCTCGTCGATCCCCTGCCCGACGTTCGGGAGGACGACGTCCGCCGCGATAAAGGCGTCCCGGTCGAGCTCGGTCGTCCCGTCGGCCGGCGACACCCCGCTCACCGACGGCCGCTCGAGGACGACCGGGACGTCGCGGACGCCGAACGCCCCGAACGCGACGTGGAGCGTGTCCGGCGCCCCGCCCCGGGAGGCCAGGAGGCCCGCGAAGCTCACGGGGCCCGTCACCCCGTCGGGGAGCCCCGTCCCGGCGAACAGGGCCGCGTCGACGGCCACGGCCGGCCCGACCTCGACGTAGGTCGCGCCGCCGTCGAGGCTGTAGTACCCCGTCGCCGTCGCGCCGGCCGGGTCCAGGACCAGCTTGAGCGTCAGGTCGCCGCTGGCGGCCACGTCGCCCGTCTCGACGAGCCCGGCCTCGACGGCCCCGGACTCAGCCCGGAGCCGGAGCCGGTACCCCGTCCCGGTGTGGACGGCCGCCAGGCCGACCAGGTCGTCCTCCCCGAGGCCGAACCAGACGCCGGCCCGCTCCCCGCCAGCGCCCCCTCGGACGGGGAGCCCGACGAGGTCCGTGTAGACTTCGAACGGCGGCCCGCCGGGGTCGAGGGCGACGGCCAGCGCGTTCCGCTGCCCGTTCCCACCCGGGACGGTCGCGGCCGTCTCGTCGAAGACGCCGTCCCCCGCCGCGACCGTGAGCGTCCCGGCCGAGACGTCGAGGGCGAGGCTGTCCGGGGCGTACCCGGGCACGCCCGGGTCGGCCGGCGGCCCGTCGACGGCGGACGACGCCGGGAGGGCCACGGTGAAGCCCGTCCCCACACCGCCGGCGTCGACGAGGCCGTCGCGGTCCGCATCGAACAAGAGCTCGAACGGGAGGCTGACCGGGACCGACAGGCACTCGAGCGTCGAGTACGGCTCGCACGTGGGCGCCTCGACGGTGACGTCTTGCGTTACGGACGCCGTGGCGCCCTCGTCGTCGGTCACCGTGAGGGTCACGGCGTACGTCCCGGCCGCCCCGTACGTGTGGGCCGCCTGGGCCCCCGAGACCGAGTCGGCCGCCGACCCGTCGCCGAAGTCCCACCGCCACGCGGCGACCGCGCCGTCGGGGTCCGACGAACCCGACCCGTCGAACGAGACGGCGAGCGGGTCGGCCTGCGCGGCCTCCCACGTGAACGCGGGCTCCGGCGGCGTGTTGAGCGGGCCCGTCTGGTTGCTTTGGAGGAGCCCGGGCTCCGCGGCGAGCCACCCGACGGCCTCGCCGGCGTGGCGGGTCTCGCCGTCGCCGGACTGCTCCTCCTCGGCAAAGACGGCGAACGAGGCGCCAGTGGTCGACGTCCTGCGGAGCGCGGCGGGGTCGGCGCCGACGTAGGTCTGGAGCCCGGCGACGACGACCGGGGCGGCCCCGAACGCCGAGGCGAACGGGACCTCGACGGGAGAGTCGCCGACGGTCAAGCCCGTGAGGCCCACGCCGTAGGCCACGCCGGCCGCTCCGGCCTCGGCCGACGCGCTGGCGGCGACGGCGATCCACGAGAGCCCCTCCGCGTCGACCGGCGCCGACGACGCCTCCTGCGCCTGGATCCGGGCCTCGAACCCGCTCCCCGTCGCGTTCTGGAGGCGGGGCACGACGGTCGTACCCCCACCCTCGCCCGTCACCTGTGCGAGGACGGCGGGCGCCGCGTCGAACGGCGTCCCGAACCCGACCCCCGCGAACGTCGCGTCGGCGGTCGTCCGGCCGGCCTCGACCCGCCGGCCGTCGGCGAGCGTGTGGACCCCGGCCTCGACCGCCAGCCACCCGATCGTCTCGGTCGCCCCGTGCGCGCCGTCCAGGTAGTCCCACTCCTCGATCCGGACCTCGAACCCGGACGGGCCCACGTTCCGAACCCGGACGGTCGACGGGTCCGTCCCGTTGTAGCTCGGCGGACCGGCCACCACGACCGGGTCGGCGAAGACGTGGCTGAACGAGACGGCCGTCCACGCGGCCGGGTCCGTCTGAGTCACCGAGACGGCCCCGGCCTCGGCGACGACGGACGGGGCGTCTTCCGTGACCGTGACGTCTTGCGTTGTGGACGCCGTGGCACCCTCGTCGTCGGTCACCGTGAGGGTCACGGCGTACGTCCCGGCCGCCCCGTACGTGTGGGCCGCCTGGGCCCCCGAGACCGAGTCGGCCGCCGACCCGTCGCCGAAGTCCCACCGCCACGCGGCGACCGCGCCGTCGGGGTCCGACGAGCCCGACCCGTCGAACGAGGCCGCGAACGGGCCCTGCGCCGACGACGTGAACGCGGCCACGGGCGGCGCGTTCGGGACGCCGTCGTCGGGGACGCCGCGGAACGTCTCGGCCGTCGGGGGGGCCGCCCCCGTCGTGTAGTAGAGGTCGCCGTCCAGGCTCCCTGCGACGCCGACCTTCCGCTCGGCCGGGAGCGGCGTGAGCTCGGTCCACGTGTCGGCCGTCGGGTCGTAGGCCGTGACGTCGTCGACGTTCCCGTTCGGGGGGTCGAACTCCCCGCCCAGCACGATGATGCGCCCCTCGTGAGCGATGACGGCGAGGTTGGCGCGAGCGAGGGGGAGCGGAGCCCGTGCCTCCCACACGTCGGCGACGGGGTCGTAGGCGTGAACGGAGGCTTGGGGCACGGCCGTCCCGTAGTAGCCCAACTGTCCGCCGACGGCGTACACCCTGCCGTTCAGGACGGCCGAGCCCATGTGGTGGCGGGGGTTCGGGAGCGGCGCCGCCGCGGTCCACGTCGGGGAGCCCCCGGCCTCGAACGCGGCGTAGTCGAGGACGTAGTGGTCCCCGACGGCGGCCCCCCCCTCGTCTTGGGCGCCGGTCCCCTCCATCCCGCCGAAGTAGTGGAGCTGGCCGGCGAGGTACTGGAGCTGGCCCGATCCGCTCTCGACGGGGAGGTCGGGGAGCGGGGTGTACGTGTCGGCCGCGACGTCGTACCGCCAGACCTCGCGCGTCCCGATGATCTGGCCCGTGTTCGTCTCGTTCGAGTAGAACCCGCCGGCCAGGAAGATGTCTGCACCGTCCGTCGCGATCCCGGCGTGCGTGATCCCCCCGCCGTTCGGGAACGGGAGGTCGGCGATGGGCGACCACGCGTCGGCGGCCGGGTCGTAGACGTACGCCCGGGCCGTCGGGGTGAAGCAGTTGCACGGCGCCCCCCGCTTCTCGATGTCGTACCCCCCGAAGACGTAGAGCCTGCCCCCGACCGTAGCGGCCTGGGCCTCGGTGTTCGCGTAGGGCTGCGCGGCCACGGCGCTCCAGTCGATCACGGTAAAGTCCGAGATCGGCTCCAGGCGAGTCCCGGAGGCTCCGGCCGACCGGGCCGACTCGAGACCGTCCGCGTTTACCGCGGCGACCGTGTAGAACGCCGTCTCGCCGGGCGCCACGTCGGGGTCGAGAAAGTCGGAGGCCGAGACCGGCGACCCGTTGACGAGCGCGTACGGGCCGCTGGCGGAGGCCGAGCGGTACACGTTGTACCCGCCGAGGTCGGCCTCGCCGTTGTCGTCCCAGTCGAGACCGATCCCGTCCGGCGTGCCCGTGGCCGTGAGGCCAGACGGGGCCGCCGGTGCGAGTTCTGGGACGACGTTCGAGAGCAGGTAGACGTTGTCGTTGAAGTCGTAGTTGATCCCGGCGTAGTCCATCACCATCAGGAACTCACCGGGGACGAGGCGCCCAGACCGGTCCCGGACCGGCCAGAACCGGACGTGCTGGCCGCACGTCTCGGGCCCGCCCGAGCAGTCGTCCGGCGACGAGTCGTTCAGCGCCGGGTCGCTGTACTCGTTGCCCGCGATCCGGAAGCCGAACACGCCGACGCTCGGGGTGACCTGGGCGACGGCCGGGTCGGGGGTGTTGAGCTTCCGCGGGAGGAGGGTCTGGCCGTCGGCCCCGTCGTGGCGGAAGATCAGCGACACGTTCTCCGTGCCCTTCCGCGTCCAGTAGACGGGGACCCTGTTCTCGCAGCAGCTGTGGTAGGCCGCCAGCTGGCGGACGGTCACCGGTCGAGACGGGTCGGCCCGGCGCCAGTACGGCGAGATCACTTCCTCGCCCGTCGCCTCTATCCGCCCCCGGTTGTTGAGCGTCTCGCCGGGGTAGAGGATGGCCGTGTCGTACCCGTACAGTTCGCCGACGATCTCGACCAGCTTCGGCTCCTTCCCCCCTTCCGAAACGCTCTGCCAGTACCCGGCCAGCTCGACCGAGAAGTCGTCCGTCGCGTCCGTCGTCACGTCGAGCGTGCCCTGGTAGACCCCGCGCGTCCTGTTGCTCCGGTTCCCCGTCGACGCGACGAACCGGACGGCCACGTCCACCTCCCCTCCGGGCGCGATGACGACCGGGAGCGCCGGGGCCGGGTCCAAGACGAACTGGGGGCTCGCGATCGAGAGCCCGGTGAGGGTGACGTCGACCGCGCTCGCGTTCCGAAGCCGAACCGCGCCGCGGTCGTGGACCCCGTTCTCCGGCGGTGGGGAGTCCAGAGACCCCACCCTGCTGAACACGAGGCGGTCAGCGAACGGAGCCCCCGAGACGTTTTCGAGCTCTAGCCCCGCGGGCGCTTGCCCCAGCGCGCCGGGCGCGAGGAACGCCCAGAGCGCCACCGCCAACAGGGGGGCGACACGCGCCCTCTTGGAACTCCCACTCATCGCTTTCGGCTCCCACCAGAGGTCGGCCTTCTGACGGCGACAGACCGCGCCTGCCCTGTCGTCGAAGACCATCGGGTTTACTGGACGTCGCGCCTCGCGTTCGACCGGTGCCTAGGAGGAACAAGTCGTGTACGAACATACTGTTCTATCAGCTACGACGCAACACCCCATTCATGTATTCACATATGGAAGTCTCGGCGGTGGCAGCCGTCGCGTCATGTCCCTACGGGGTGGCGGGCTCGGCAGCGCGGTCGGCCCCGTCGCCGGCCGGGAGGGCCCCCTCGGCCTCCAGCTTGGCGCGGACC
>CAZDFV010000010.1:28898-29810 GCA_964504495.1 uncultured Rhodothermales bacterium | reverse complement strand
CGGGGGCGGGGCGGCCCGCTGGCGAGCGCGCTCGGCGGCCGCCTCGACCTCGGCCCAGTCGTCCGTCGTGTCGCGGGCGACCGTCGCCGAGACCTCCATCTCGGCGTCGAGAGCAGTGGCGGCCGGGCCGTCCTGTGCCCGGGCTACGGGCCGAAGGGCGAGGATCGGGAGCGCGACGAGGAGCGCCAGCCCGACGGTCCCGCCCAGGGCCGGGCCGCTGAGGCGCCGGCGGCGCCCGGCGTCGAGGATCGAGACGATCCGGCCTTCGAGCGGGGCACGGCGCGCCATCGGCGTCATCGCCGCCAGCGCGGCCGGCTCGTGCCGGAGCCGCCGGGCCACGCCGACGAGGTGCTCGGCGTAGTCGGCGGGCCGGGCGCCGCCCTGGAGCACGGCGTCGTCGCACGCCTGCTCGCGGGCGTCGAGGAGCCGGCGGTACGCCCACCACGCGAGCGGGTTGGCCCAGTGGAGCGCGACGGCGAGTTGGGCGAGCAGCCCGGTCCAAGCGTCGCGGCGGCGGAGGTGGGCCATCTCGTGCAGGAGGACGGCCTCGCGCCGGCTCTCGGTCCACTCGTCGGCCGCGGCCGGGAGGATCACGGCCGGGCGCCCCAGCCCCCACGCGACCGGCACCTCGAGCGCGTCGGAGCGGAGGAGGCGGACGGGGCCGGGGAGGTCGGCCAGTCGCCGCGCGCGGTCGGCGAGGACGGCCCACTCCTCGTCGGTCTCAGGCCGGGCCGCCCGGACGATCCGGTACGCGGCGGCGAGCGCGCTCGCCCACCCCAACGCCACGAGCGCGGCGCCGAGCGCCCAGGCGCCGAGGACCCATACGCCCGGCCGCGACGTCGTGAGGGCGGCCGGACGTACGGGCGGCGCCGGGGCGGTCTCGGCGAGGGCCCGCACCTCGGCCTCCCAGGC
>CAZDFV010000010.1:0-28805 GCA_964504495.1 uncultured Rhodothermales bacterium | reverse complement strand
GACCTCCGCTTCGAACGCGGCGACCTCGGCCTCACGCACGACCCGCTCCGCTTCCAGAGCGAGCCGCTCGGCCTCGCGGACGACGGCCTCCGCGTGGTACGCGGCCTCCCGCTCCGCGAGCGACGGCACGGGCGGAGCTGGGGGCGCGGGCGGAGCGGGCGGGACCGGGGGCGGCGGGGCCGGGGCCATAGCGGTCGGCGCCGATGCCGGGAGCACGCCGACCGTCCAGATCGGCCCGGCGGCTTCGAGGACGGGGAGGAGGACGAGCGCGCCGAAGGCGGCGGCCCACACGCCGTGCCGGGCCGAGGCCGGGGCCCGGCGGAGGGCGAGGGTGGCGAGCCCGGCGAGGGCGAGCACGAGGGCCCCCTTTACGAGGACCGCCAGCAGGAGGGGCGGAGGCGTCATCGGTCCTGGGCGCGGGCCCGGCGGATGAGGTCGTCGAGACGGTCGAGGTCGGTCTCGGAGAGGTCCTCGGCCGTCTCGTCGAGGAGGGCGGCGACGGCCCGGCTAGGCGAGCCGGCGAAGAAGGTCTGGAGGAGGTGGCGGAGCGCGCTCCGGCCGGCCGTCTCGCGGGCGACCGTCGGGGAGTAGACGTAGCGCGGCCCGTCCTGCTCGTGCCCTACGTGGCCTTTCTCCTCTAAGATGCGGAGGTGCGTGCGGACGGCCGAGTCGCTCGGCGGGTCGTCGAGGGCCGCGCGGACCTGGGCGGCCGTCGCGCGGCCGAGCCGGTGGAGCACGTCGAGCACCTGGCGCTCGCGGCGGCTGAGGGGTGGTGGGGGCATGGGGTGTGTTAAAAAGTTAGCATAAGGGTACGGCCCGCCAGCGAGGGAGTCAAGGCGGGGCGTGAGTTTTTTAGCGGCGGCGTCCGGTCCCGCACAGGCGAGAGCAGGGGCGCGCGCTGGTAGGCGGCCTATCTGCTCACGAGAGGCCTCTCTGTCTACGGGGGGAGGTCGGGATCCACGGGGGGAGGTCGGGCCGTCCGCGGCAGCGGGCGGGTCGAGGTGGCCTCCGTACACCGGCGCGACGGGCGCGTCCCGGCCTGCTCGGCGCCGACTGGCGGCCCGTGCGGTCGGCGGGGTGGGCCCGTCCGTCCCAGGCGGAGGCCGAGCCGAGCGGAGGCGGCCGTACGGCCCGCTCCGTACTTTTCGGCCGGCTGGCAGGGCACGCGATTTGAGCCCGCTGGTCGTTCGTCCCCGCCCCACCCCGGCACCCGATGGCCCTCCCCGCTCAGACCTCCGCCCTCCGACGCGTCATCGTCGGCGTCGCCCTGTTGGGCGTGCTCGTCGTGGCCCACCTCGCGCTCCAGAAGGCGAACGGGTTCGCGAACGGGTGCACCGGGTTCGGCGACGTGGCCTTCACGCCCGGCGCCATCGGCGGCACCGAGGCCGGGTGCGCGACCGTGACCGAGGGCGAGTATGCCACGTTCCTCGGCGTCTCGAACCTCGTCTGGGGCGCGCTCTTCTACGTCCTCGTCGTCGGGCTCCGGCTGGCGTACGCGGCCGTCGGCGACGACCGGCTGCGGCTGGTGAGCGCGGGCGTCGTCGGCGTAGGCCTCCTCTACACGGGGTACCTCGTGTACCTCCAGGCCGCTGTGATCGGGTCGTACTGCATCCTGTGCATGGCCTCGGCCGCCCTCGTCCTGACCTTGCTCGCCCTCCACGTTCTCGAACACCGCCGGCTCCAGACGGGCCGCGTGGCCGCCCCGCGCCGGCCGGCGATCGCCAACCGGAGCGGGCTCGCCGCGCTCCGGCCGTACGTCCCCCTCCTCGGCCTCTTCCTCGTCCTCCTCGTCGCCGACGTCGGGCTCGCCAGCCGGGCGGCCGAGCCCGCGGGCGGGCCCGTGCCCCCGCTCGGGACGCAGGCGGCGGCGCTCCCGTCCACGGCCGGCGCGTGCTCGTTCGACCCGGGGACGGAGCGGATCGAGGACCTCGAGCCGTTCACCGACGGCCCGTTTAAGGGGAGCGCCGACGCGCCCGTCCGCGTGGTCAAGGTGTTCGACCCGAACTGCCCCCACTGCAAGGACCTCTCGGAGGTCGTCGAGGCCGCGGCGGCGGAGCTGGGCGACCGGGCCCGGTTCTACTACGTCGCGTACCCGCTCCGCCAGTCGTCGCTGGGGCAGGTCGTGGCCCTCAAGCTGGCGGCCCGCGAGGGGCGCTTTTTCGACCTCGTCGAGGAGATGTTCGCCCGGCAGGACGCCTCGTGGGGGATGACGCTCCCCGAGCTCGTCTCGACCGTCGAGGCCGCCGGGATGAGCGGGGCCGCCCTCCAGGCCACGCTCGAAGACGAGGCCCGGCTCCAGCCGCTCCTCGCCGAGATCCAGTCCGAGGCTCAGGCGGTCCAGGCGGCGTTCCAGGCGCCCGACGGCGGGATGAGCGTGCCGAAGCTGGCCGTCGAGGGGAACGTCGTGGCCTCGACGTACGCCTCGTACAGCGCCCGCTGCCTCGCCCAGTTTATCGCCGAGGCGCAGCCCTCCGGCGAGACCGCGGAGGCCCCGGCCGAGTCGGAGGGGTAGGCCTCGGGCGGGGACCGGACGGGGCCACCGGGCGTACCGTACGCCATGCCTCTCCAGCCGCCCGCCCCCCCAGCCGACAGCGACGCCCAGCCGCCGGGCGAGGCGGCCGACCCGTTCTCCGTCACCGGCGAGGGCGTCCGCGAGGGCGTCGTGGAGGCCGTCGACGAGCTGACGGGGCTGGGGCCGGCCATCGTCGAGGACCTCCTGCTCACGGCGCTCGTCGTGACCGTGCTGTGGGCGGTCCGGGCGCTCGTGCTCGCGGCCGTCCGCCGGCGCCGGCCCGACGACGCCCGCCGGCTCTACCAGTGGCGGAAGGGGACGACCTACGTGGCCGTCGTCATCGGCGTGTTCGCCGTCGGCCGCGTGTGGCTGGGCGAGCTCGGCGGGCTGGGGACGTTCCTCGGCCTCCTCTCGGCCGGCGTCGCCATCGCCCTCCGCGACCCGCTCGTGAACCTGGCCGGGTGGGGGTTCGTCCTGTGGCGCCGCCCGTTCTCGCCCGGCGACCGCGTCAGCGTCCGCGACCACTCCGGCGACGTGATCGACCAGCGGCTGTTCGCGTTCACGCTCCTCGAGGTGGGGACGGCGACCGGCGCGGGGCAGTCGACCGGGCGGATCGTCCACGTCCCGAACGGGTGGGTCTTTACCGAGTCGGTCGTGAACCACACGGGCGCGTTCGCCTACGTGTGGCACGAGGTGGCCGTCGTGGTCACGTTCGAGAGCGACTGGCGGGCGGCCAAGGGCGTCCTCCTCGGCGTGGCCGCCGACGTGGCCGACGACCTCTCGCCCGACGCCGAGCGGACGATCCGCCGGGCGGCCCGGGACTACTTCATCTTCTACTCCAAGCTCACGCCGACCGTCTACACGAGCGTGGTCGGGGAGGGCGTCGAGCTCACGCTCCGCTACCTCGTCGAGCCCCGGCGCGTGCGCGGGAGCGAGCAGGACGTGTGGGAGGCCGTGCTCGACCGGTTCGCCGCCCGCGACGACATCGACCTGGCGTACCCGACGACGCGGATGTACCTCAACTACCAGGAGGGGAAGCCGGGCGCCGGCGGCCCGCCCCGCACCCCGCACGGCGACGGCGAGGCCGCCGACCGGGCCGGCGGGCCCGTCTTGGAGTAACCGGCTGGCGGCGCGCGTCGCCAGCGGGCGGCGACCTTTATCTCTCCGCGCTGCCGGTCCGGCGGATCGCGGGGCCGGGGCCGTCGTTCACACGCCCCCACCCGTGAGCGCCCCCGTTGAGCGAGCCCCCCGACTCCCCGTCCTCCGTCGTCGTCGGCTGGCGGGAGTGGCTGGCGTTCCCCGAGATCGACCTCCCGGCCGTCCGCGCCAAGATCGACAGCGGCGCGCGGACGTCGTCGATCCACGCCCACGGGATCACGGTCGAGGCCGACGGCGGGGCGCCCGTCGCCCGGTTCCTCGTCCACCCCCTGTTCCGGCAGGCCGACCGGATCGAGGTGGCGTGCCGGGCGCCCGTGATCGACCGCCGCGACGTGACCTCGTCGAGCGGCCACACCGAGCACCGGGTCGTCGTCGAGGCCATGCTCCGGCTGGGCCTCCGGTCCGACGCCCCCGAGTGGCCCGTCGAGGTGACGCTCACCGACCGGCGCGGGATGCGCTTCCCCATGCTCCTCGGCCGCGAGGCCATGGCCGGCCGCGTCGTCGTGGACCCGGCCGCCTCGTTCCTCCTCGGCCGCCCCGACCACCCCCGCGCGTTCTACGAGTAACGGGCGGCGGGCGGCCCGTCTCGCCAGCCCCGCCCGTCGTCGGCCGCAGGCACCAGCCCCTCCCCATGCGCCTCGCCATCCTCTCCCGGAACCCCGACCTCTACTCCACGCGCCGGCTCGTCGAGGCGGCTGAGGCCCGGGGCCACGAGGTCCAGATCCTCGACACGCTCCGGTGCACGGCCCACCTCACGGCGTCCGGGCCGGAGGTCCACTACGAGGGCGCGCGGCTCGAGCCGCCCGACGCCATCGTCCCGCGCGTCGGCGCGTCGATCACGTTCTACGGGCTCGCGATCGTCCGCCAGTTCGAGGCGATGGGGGTGTGGACCCTGAACGGCGCCGTCGGGATCACGCGGAGCCGCGACAAGCTCCGGGCCCACCAGTTCCTCGCCAAAAAGGGGATCGCCCTGCCGCGCACGGCCTTCGCCCATCAGGCCGACAGCGCGGCCGACCTCGTCACCTCCGTCGGCGGGCCGCCCGTCATCGTCAAGCTGTTGGAGGGGACGCAGGGCGTGGGCGTGGTCCTGTGCGAGACGAAGAAGGCGGCCGAGAGCGTGATCCAGGCGTTCCGCGGGATGAAGGCGTACCTCCTGGTGCAGGAGTTCGTCAAGGAGGCCGGGGGCGCCGACGTACGGCTCTTCGTCGTGGGCGACCGCGTCGTCGCGGGGATGAAGCGGCAGGGGGCCGAGGGCGAGTTCCGCTCGAACCTCCACCGCGGCGGGAGCGCGTCGCAGATCAAGATCAGTCCGGCCGAGCGGAGGACGGCGGTCGCCGCGTGCAAGGCGCTCGGGCTCAAGGTCGGCGGCGTCGACGTGCTCCAGTCGGAGCGCGGGCCGCTCGTCCTCGAGGTCAACTCGTCGCCGGGCCTGGAGGGGATCGAGACGTCGACGGGGAAGGACGTGGCCGGGACCGTCGTGTCGTTCATCGAGAAGAGCCTGGCGGCGCGGGCCAAGCCGGAGCCGGCCGCCTGAGCCGCTGGCGGCGCCCGTCGCCAGCAGGGCTACAGGCGGACGCCGGCGCCCAGCGACGGGAGCACCTTGAGGCGGCGGTCGGGGTCGTGGCCGTCGTAGAGGGCGGCCAGCCCGCCGCGCACGAACGACCGGGCACCCACGCCGAACCGGACGCCGGCCTCGGCCGTGGGGAACGCCTGGACGGCCGGCGTCTCGGTGTGTGTGGCCCACGTGAACAGGTACTCCGACGCGAGCGACGTGACCACGGCGCCCGCGCCGACCTCGACCGTGGCCCGCCCGACGCCCATGCCGTACCGGAGCCCCACCGGAACCGCCAGCCGGACGCCCAGCGCTGGCAGCGTGCCCGCGCCCACGCGCGCCGACAGCCCGGCGCCGAGCGGCTGCTCCAGGTTCAGCGTGGCGGCCGCGCCGCTCCCGCCCGCCTCGACGGAGACGCTGGGCGCCTGAGCGGCGGCCGAGGCGGCGACACTGAGGGCGAGGACGGGGAGGAGCAGACGGGACATGCGCGGGGTGCGGCGGCGCGCGAGAGGGTAGGGACATGTTCTGAGCTACGCAATCCCCAACAGCGTGACCCGCTGGCGGCGCGCGTCGTCAGCCGGGAGCGGTCTACTCGCAGCGGAGCGGGCGCCACGCGCCCCCGAGCGCCTCGTCCTCCGTCCCGATGCCCAGCGTGCCGCCGAGCGCGGGCGCCGAGACGGCCTCGACCTTGAACCCGGCCACGGCGCATGTCGGTCCGTCGGGCTCCACGACGACGGGCACCGCCGCCCCGGGCTCAACGCGGCCGAGGCGCCAGACGACGGAGTCGAACGGACCGAGGTCGCCGGGGTCGCGGCTGGCGGCCGCCCAGAGCGCCCCGCCGGGTGCGACGTGGAGGGCCGAGATCGAGCGGAAGCCCCGCGCCACGAGATCACCCGGCGCCGACACCTCGACGCCCGCGCGTCCGGCCTCCGTCACGTCGAGCGCGCCCGCGTCGTAGCGCGCCCACCGGACGAGCCCGGCGGGGTACGCCGCCGACCCGCCCCGCTCGCCGAGGAGGACGAGCACGCCGTTGCCGTCTGGCACACAGGCGAGTCCTTCGAGGTTGTCGCCGTCGGCCGTCGGCGTGTTGTCGCGGGCGAACGGGAGGCGGACGACGGCCAGCACCTCGGCCGCGCCCTCCGCCACGCGCAGGTGGAACATCCGCCCGAATCGGCCCTCGAACGTCCCGCTCTCGGCCACGAGGAACGTGCCGTCGCCGAGGGCGCAGGCGCCCTCCAGGTCCGACGCCCGCCCGTCGGCGTCGCGCCAGTCGTCGACGGTGAGGTAGCGCTCGGTCACCCCAGCTATGCCTGCAGTCAAGAGGCCGAGGCGCGGGCCGTCCTCGAACGACTTCGCGTCGTAGACGACGAGGAACGAGTCGGCCCCGACCGGCGCCATCCCGCTGATCCCGAGCGCGGTTGGCGTGAGCGCTGGCGGAGCCTCCGGGCGCGGCGCGGCGCATCCGGCGACGAGGAGGAGGGCGGCAGCGCGGAGCAGGCGGGTCACGGGCGGGCGCGGTGGGGTGGGGCGTACCCCGTCCGCCGCGGTCGCGTTCGGTCCGCAACGGTCTCGTAACAGCCGGGGCCGTCCGTCAGTGGCCGCCGTGGTCCATCCCGCCGTGGCCGGACCCGTGGCCGTCGCCGTGGCCGTAGTGGGCGTTCCAGACGTCGGCCGGGTCCTCGGCGAACACGTTGACGTGGGCCATCCACCCGAACACGGTCGGGAGGAACCGGCCGCCGACGTCGTCGCAGGCGGCCTCGGTCCGGGCCGAGCCGCCGGGGCCGAAGAGCGGCCGGCCGCCGCGGGCGCGCTCCCACTCCCTCTCGTCCCAGAGCGGGCGGGGCACGCAGATGTTCTGGTGGAGGTGCCACTGCGTGACCGAGAGCGGGACGCGCCGGTCCATCTCCTCGAGCGTGGCGCCGACCGGGGCCGTGAACATGGCCCCGAGCAGGCGGAGCCCGCCGCCGGGCGTCCGCTCGTAGAGGAGGGCGCCGGGGCGCTCCGGGTCGATCCCGTCCTGCTCGTCCTCCGACCACTCGCGGTGGACGAAGTGGACGACGGGGACGGGCTGCTCGGGTGGGAACATCCGGTAGCCGGCGGCCTCGGCCGCCTCGACGGTCCGGTACGGACGGATGGCCTCGCGGGTCTCGCGGAGCAGGCGCTCGGCCCGGGCGCGGTCGCTCCGCGTGGGCCGGGTCTTCCGCGTCATGAGCGTCTGGGGGTCGCCCGGCATGGGCTCGGCGCCGTGGCGGGCGCGGACCTCCTCGGCCGGGGCCGAGATGGCGTCGGCGACGGCGTTGTCGACGAGGGTGACGCAGCCGCTGGCGGCCGTCGCCAGCAGGACGAGCGCGGCGGTGGACAGACGGGAGGGCATGGGTCTGGACGGGTGGTGGGAACGGGGCGCGGTGCAAGCGCCCTGCCACCGACGGCCGGCCCGTCCCGAAGGTTACTCGGCGCCCAGCCCGAACACGGCGTTCGCGAACAGGAGATGCCCGTCGGCCCAGAAGCCGCGGAAAAGGGGCGTGTCGAGGAGGTAGACCACGGCGCCCCGCCCCGTGTCCTCCACGCCGAACACGAGCGTGTCCTCCAGGCGCTCCTGCGCGCCCGCGCCGGCGAACCCGGCTGCCGGCGTGCCCGAGCGGACGACGCCCACGTTCCACCCGTCCTCCAGAAAGTCGACGGCCGTGTCGCTCCGCTTGATGGCGTACATGTGGTCGGGGTAGCCCCAGGCGAGCGGGTGCGAGCCGTCGAGCGCCACGCGGTAGACGGCGCCGGGGACGTCCTCGGAGACGCCCTCCCGCTCGCGGTCCTCGTAGCGGCGGAGGCGGGCCTCGGCCGTCGAGTCGGCCTCCTCCTCGTCGCGGATGTCGAGGCCGAACCCGTCCTTCGCCGCGAGCGCCGTCGCGGCCCGCTCCAGGGCGACGATTCGGCCGCCGGCGCGCGTCCAGTCGCGGAGCGTCTCGGCGCGCTCGTCGGTCAGCCAGTCGCCCCAGGACCCGTCGGGCATGATGAGCACGTCCGTCTCGTCCAGGTCGGCGCGGCTAAAGCGCTCGGCGGTGAGGAGCGTCGCGGGGTACTCGACGACGTGGTCGAACCAGTGCCAGACCTCGCCGAGCGCCGTCGGCGACGTGGGCTCGTCGGCGAGGACGGCCACGCGCGGGCCGCGCACGAACCCCACTTGGTTGGAGCCGATGTCCGGCCCGCCCGCGTCCGCAAAGCCGCTGGCGACGGCGACGAGCGGGCGCCCGATCTCGGCCGCCGCCTCGCGGACCGTCGCGTCGAAGCGGTCCGCCAGCCCGGCGTTGCCGGCTCGCGTGATGAGGAGCGAGCCTCGGCCGAAGGAGCGCCCGCCGGCCTCGAACGGCTCCGGCGCGATGCGGACGCCGACGCCCTCGCGGAGCAGCCGGGCGAGGAGTTGAGCGTCGGCCGGGCCCTCCCACGGGGCGGCGTAGGCATAGGGCCGCGCACCTGCGGGCGGGAGCGTCCGTGCCTCGGGGCCTGGGCCGCCGGCCTCGACCGCCTCGGAGAGCGCCAGCCCCTCGACGCCGTAGACGTAGGGGAGGGCCCACGCCGTCACGTCGTACGTCACCGAGTCGACGAGCGCCGGGGCCGGGTCGAAGAGGACGGCCGCGAGCTGCGCCTTTGGCTGATCGAGCGACACGACGAGGTCGCCCGGCTGGACGGCTAGAGGGCCGGGCTCCGTCGGCTCGTCGAGCCCGCCGGCGTAGCGGACGCCCCGGGCCGTCTGCTCGCGGCCGGCCCACCCGTACGCGACGCCCTGCATCTCCAAGAGGTCGGCGAGCGCCCGGAGCCGGGCCGGCGTCCCGCGCGCGGCGAACGCCCGGACCTCGCCCTCGGGCGGCGTCTCGAAGTAGGCCGCGAACTGCTGGCGGACGTCGTCGGCGTTCGCGGCCACGGTCGCAATCGTAGCCAGCCCGGACGCGACGTGATTCCGGATCCGCTGGGCGAGCGTGAGCGTGTCGCCCTCGGCCGTGACGATCGCCAGCCCGGCGCGGCCGCTCCCGCCCTGCTCGTAGGTCATCCCCACGGCCCCGTTGAACGTGGGCCACGTGTCGCCGTAGCCGGGGTAGAACAGGTCGAAGGTCTCGCGCGTGAAGTAGAGCCAGCCCTCGCGGTCGAAGACCTCGGCGTTGCCGCGCCCGATCGTCGTCTGGAGCTCGCGCTGCCAGTCGGTGATGCGCGGGTGGAACGGCTCGGCCGCCGGGGCGAAGTAGTACGGGCTGTCCACGCCCTGCTCGTGGAAGTCGACGTGGACGGCCGGGAGCCAGCGGTTGTAGAGGTCGAGGCGGGCGCGCGTCTCGGGCTGCGTGCCCCACGCCCAGTCGCGGTTGAGGTCGAAGAGGTAGTGGTTGAACCGGCCCCCGGGCCACGGCTCGTCGTGCTCGCGCGCGTCGGGGTCGGCGTCGGGCGCGGCCCCGCGGCGCTGGCGGTAGGCGAGGGCGTAGCGGTCGCGGCCGTCCGGGTTGAGGCACGGGTCGAGGACGACGACGACCTCGTCGAGCCAGGCGTCGGCCTGCGGCTGCGTGAGCGTCCAGAGCGTCTGCATCGCCGCCTCCGTGCTCACGGCCTCGTTCCCGTGGACGTTGTAGCTCAGCCAGACGACCGCTTTCTCGGGCAGCCCGCCACCGGACGCGGCCGCCACGTGGCTCCGGCGGACGGCCTCGATGTCGGTCCCCTCCGCCGCGACGACGAGCGCGAGGAGCGGCCGGCCCTCCGGCGTCTCGCCGTACGGGACGAGCGTCACGCGCGGCGACGCCTCAGCCACGGCCTCGACGTAGTCGACGACGCGGTGGTGCGGCGTGAACCGCTCGCCCAACCTGTAGCCGAGGAAGTCGGCGGGCGTGGGGACCTGGGCGACGGACGCGCTGGCGGCGAGCACCGCCAGCAGGGTGGGAAGGACGGAGCGGGGCACGGGGCGACGGCGGGAGGCGAGCGCGGAAGGTACCCGTCCCCCGGGCCTTCCCCGAGTCGCGCCCGCCGGCCGAACCCGCCCCGCCCGCGGCGGTTCGGACCGTCCCCTCTCCCCAACGCCCATGTCCGAGACGCCGAACCAGTACGCCATGCAGGACCCGCGGACGCAGTACCCGCGCCCGCCCTTCCCGCGCCAGCCCCAGGACGCTCCGGGCACGATCGAGGCGATGGACCCCCGCCCCGACCACGGCGAAGAGAGCTACCGCGGGTTCGGCCGGATGGAGGGCCGCAAGGCGCTCATCACCGGCGGCGACTCCGGCATCGGCCGGGCAACGGCGATCGCCTACGCCCGCGAGGGGGCCGCCGTCGCCATCAACTACCTCGACGTCGAGAGCGAGGACGCCGCCTCGCTCGAAGCGCTGATCGAAGGCGAGGGCGGCACGCTCGTCCGCCTCCCCGGCGACCTGACGGACGAGGCGTTCTGCAAGCAGCTCGTCGAGGACGCCCGCGAGGCGCTCGGCGGGCTCGACGTGCTCGTGGTCAACGCGGGCAAGCAGACGTCGCAGGAGTCGATCCTCGACATCACGACCGAGCAGTTCGACCGGACGTACAAGACGAACGTCTACGCCATGTTCTGGCTGGCGAAGGCGGCCGTCCCGCACCTCCCGCCGGGCGCCTCGATCATCACCGTCTCCTCGATCCAGGGCTACAAGCCGTCGGAGAACCTGTTGGATTACGCCTCGACCAAGTGGGCCATGATCGGGTTCACGAAGGCGCTCGCCAAGCAGCTCGCCGAGCGCGGGGTCCGCGTCAACGCCGTCGCGCCGGGGCCGTTCTGGACGCCGCTCCAGCCGTCGGGCGGGCAGCCCCAAGACAAGATCGAGGAGTTCGGGTCGAGCGTCCCGCTCGGGCGGCCCGGCCAGCCGGCCGAGATCGCCCCGACGTTCGTGTTCCTGGCGACGCAGGAGGCCGGCTACGTCACCGGCGAGGTGTTCGGCGTGACGGGCGGCAACCCGACGCACTAGCGGCCCGCCCGGCTGGCGGCGCGCGTCGCCAGCCGGGCAGCGGACCGTCAGGAGCGCGTGCGAACGCGCTCCTCCCCCACGATCCAAAGGCGACCTCGGAGCGGCTCTTTGTCCAGCAGCGGGAGGATCCTCCGGAGCACAGCCAGCACGTGCGGCGCGTCCTGCCGCCGGAGTCGGAGGACGAGCAGCTCGTCGTACTCGGCGGGCGGGTACGTTCGGATGTCGGCGAAGTCGGTATCGAGGGTGACAAGAGCCTGCCCTTCTCGCCGGCACACGGCCGCGATGGCCGGGTCGGATTCGCCGCCCATGTTCTGATCCAAGACGGTCGTCGCGTCGTGCCCGGCCTCGCCGAGAAGAGCTGCGGCGCCCGCCGGGAGGTTATCGTCGAGCTTGAACCTCACGCGGGGACGGCCACGACCCGCTCGCCGGCGAGGTCGGCGGCGTACGCCAGTGCCGCGCGGACGGCCTCGCCCGAGACCGACGGGTAGCTCTGCGTGACCTCCTCGACGGACAGGCCCGCAGCGAGGTTGTCGAGGACGACGGAGACCGGGACGCGGGTACCCCGGACGCACGCCTTGCCGTGGCAGACGAGGGGGTCAACGGTGATGTGCTCGCGCCAGTCCATGCGGCTCGGAAGCGGGGCCGGGCCGTTTGTTCCAGTCGCTGGCGACGCACGCCGCCAGCCGGAGGCGTCGGCCTACCGGAGCCGGTCCCAGAGGTAGCTGTACGTCACGGCCGCCGTCGCCCGCGAGGCGCCCGACCTGTGCTCGCCGCTCGGACGTCTCGGCGCCCGACCTAGAAGCTGACGCTGAGACCGGCACCGCCGTAGGCGTGGCCACCAGCGCGCCCGTCGCCGTTCAGGCTGTAGCGGAACGTCGGCGCGAACGTCACCACCTGGCCGCCCGTCCGGACCGAGAGGGGCAGGGCGAACTGGAGCCCGTGGTCCTCCTGCGTCCCGGACGTGCCCAGAGTCCCCTCGAAGGGGTCGGCGGACGGGGGCACTCGGGGCGCCTCCTGGACGAGTCGGGCCCTCGTGTGGTCGACGTTGAGCCGGTAGTACACGCCGGCCGCCGGCCGGGCCGTCAGACCCGAGGCCAACCGAACCTGCTGGAACAGGGAGACGGACCCCTCCGGGAAGAGCCGCTGCGACGTCCCCCGGTACACGACGGGCGGCTCGATGGTGGCACCGAACGTCTCGGACTGGATGACCGTCCCGCCCGGTTCCACCGCGCTCGTGCCCGTCGCCGCCGAGCCCGGACCGCTCGCGGCCACGCTTCCGCCGATGACGCCGTACAGGAGCTCGGCGTCGGCGCGGATCCCGAGCCCGCGGCCGAAGCCGGCCGTGTACCCGAACCGGGGGCCGAAAAGGAGCATCTCGAACCCGCCCCGCCCGCCGAGGCCCTGGTCGTAGGTCGCGGCGTCGACGCGGAGGCCGAGGTCGAGCCCGTTCCCGAACCGGTAGCCGGCCGAGAGCGAGGCGCCGTAGGCGGCGGTAACAGACGCCACCTGTCCCCCGAGGCCGACGTCGCGGTTGAACGGCCAGTCCCCCTTGTCGGCGTAGGTGTAGCTCCCGCTCGCCCGGAACGTTCCGGCCTGGAGGTCTCTCAGGGCGAGGTAGACGCCAGGGCCGTCTGCGAGGTGCGACTGGGCGCTCGCGGTAGGCGCGGCCAGGAGACCGAAGAGCGCGAGCGGGAGGACGAAGCGCATGGGAGCAAGGGAGAGAGCGCGCCAACATACAGCGTCGGAGCCTCCGGGCCTAGCGGCCCATGCCCGATCCCCCCGGCTGGCGGCGCGCGTCGCCAGCCGGGCGGCCGCCCTCGCGCTAGTCGAAGACGACGCCCCCGTCTCCAATGTCGACGACCTCCTCGGCGACGTCCTCGTCCTCGGTGGGCGCCTCGTCCCAGAAGACCTCGACCTCCAACTCGTCCTCCCAGTAGACGGTCTCCTCGTCGATCCAATAGACGCCCCCCTCGTCCCAGTAGACGTCCACCTCAGTGGCCGTGGCGTAGAGGGCGCCGCCGACGAGGGCGGCCGCCACTCCGAGGACGACGGCCAGCCGCCGACGGGTCCGGCGCGGGGCGGGGGCGAGGTCCGCTCGGGCGGGTCGCCGAATGTGGCCGCGGAGCCGGGGGCGGCGGGGGTCGGGCCCGAACGCGCGGAGCTCGAGCTCGTCCGAGGTCAGGTCGTCGAGGCCGTCGTTGCGCTCGAAGTCGGTGAGGGACATGGTGGGGCGGGCGGGGGACCGGAGTGTAGGGCGCTCCCGGCCCACACACAAGCTCCCCGCCGACGGGTGGCGCCCGCCGCCAGCGCGGCGCCCGCTACCGGAGCCGCTCCCAGAGGTAGCTGTACGTCACGGCCGCCGACGTCGCCCGCTGCTCCGGCGTCACGCCGGCCCCGTGCCCGCCCTCCGTGTTCTCGAAGTAGCGGACGGGGTAGCCCATCGACTCCATCCGCGCCGCCATCTTCCGGGCGTGGCCCGGGTGCACCCGGTCGTCCCGCGTCGTCGTCGTGAAGAGCGGGACGGGGTACTCGGCGTCCGCGCGGACGTTGTGGTAGGGGCTGTACTCCTGGATAAAGGCCCAGTCCTTCGGGTCGTCCGGGTTGCCGTACTCGGCCATCCACGAGGCGCCCGCCAGCAGCTTGTGGTACCGCCGCATGTCGAGGAGCGGGACCGAGACGACGACGGCGTCGAACAGGTCGGGCCGCTGCGTCATCGCCGCGCCGACGAGGAGGCCGCCGTTCGAGCCGCCCATGATCCCGAGGTGGTCGGGCGACGTCACGCCCCGCTCCACCAAGTCCTCGGCGACCGCGACGAAGTCGTCGAACGCCCGCTGGCGGTTCTCGCGCTGGGCCGAGCGGTGCCACGCGGCCCCGAACTCGCCCCCGCCCCGGATGTTGGCGAGCGCGTAGACGCCGCCCCGCTCGAGCCACGCCGAGCCCACGAGCTCGTTGTACGACGGCGTGAGCGCGACCTCGAACCCGCCGTAGCCGTAGAGCAGCGTCGGGTTCTCGCCGTCGTATTCGACGTCGGCCCGGCGGACGAGGAAGTAGGGGACGGCCGTCCCGTCGGCCGACGTCGCCTCGTGCTGCTCGACGACGAGGCCGTCCGCGTCGAACTGGTCGGGGAGCTTCGCGACCTCGTGCGGGGTCCCGTCCGCCTCGGCAACGTAGAGCGTGGTCGGCTGGACGAACGAGCTGTAGGCGAAAAAGAAGCGGTCGTCGTCGTCGCTCGTGCTCACCACGTTGAGGCTGCCCAGGCCCGGCGCCTCGACCTCGTCCTGCACCCACCCGTCGCCGTCGTGGCGGAACCGGAGGAGCCGGCCGGCCACGTTGTCGAGGAGCGAGACGAGCACGTAGTCCTCGGTCGAGGTCGTGGACTGGATGGTCTGCCGACTGCTCGGCTCGATGATCGTGTCGAAGTCGCGCCCGCCCGCGAGGAAGGCGTCGTAGTCGATCGCAAGGAGCGAGCTGGCGGGGTACGTCCGCCCGCCGACCTCCCAATCCGAGCGGAGGAAGACGGTCAGCCAGTCGCCCATGAGGCCGGGGTCGGCGTCGAGCGGGAGGTCGAGGCGCACGAACTCATCCTCATGGAGGACGTGGTAGGCCGACTCGAAAAAAACAGGCCGGTGGACGACGATGGGCACGAGACTGTCGCCACGGCGGAACGAGGCGGCCCACGCGCCGACGTCGGACGCCTCGCCTTCGAAGATGGTCTCGGCGTCGGCGAGGGGCGTCCCCCGCCGCCAGCGCTTGACGACGCGGGGGTAGCCGGAGGTCGTCATCGAGCCCTCCCCAAAGTCGGTCGCCACGAGCAGGTGGTCGGCGTCGATCCAGGCCGCGGCGCCCTTGGCCTCGGGGAGGAAGAACCCGTCCTCGACGAACTGGCGGGCCTCGACGTCGAACTCGCGCGTCTCGACGGCGTCGGCCCCGCCGCGCGAGAGGCGGACGAGGCAGCGCGTGTAGTCCGGCGGGAGGCACGTCGAGCCGCTGAACGCCCACTCGACGCCCTCGGCCTCTGCCAGCGCGTCGATGTCGAGGAGCGTCTCCCACGCAGGCTCGCCGTCCAGGTAGTCGTCGAGCGTCGTGCGGCGCCAGAGTCCGCGCTCGTTGTCCTCGTCCGTCCAGAAGTTGTAGACGTGCTCGCCGCGGATCGAGGGGTAGGCGATCCGGTCGTCCGTCGTCATCAGCTCGAGCGCGCGGCTGTAGACGGCCTCGAAGTCGGGGCCGGCGCGGAGGGCGTCGAGCGTGGACTCGTTCCGGGCCTCGACCCAGGCGAGGGCCGAGTCGCCCTCGACGTCTTCGAGCCAGAGGAACGGGTCGTCGGCGGTGACGTCCTGAGCGGTCACGGGCAAGGCGAGAGCAAGGAGGAGGGCGAGGCCGGCGGGTCGCATGGCGGGGGCGGCAGGGGCCGCCGATGATACGGTACCCCGACCGGGCGGCCGCCTCGGGGCCCGCTGGCAGAGCGCTCCGCCAGCCGGCCGGGGACGTCCGTCAGCGCCCGAGGACCACGACGCGCTGGCTCGCAACGGCCGCCGCGCCCCGCGCGCGGACGAGGTAGACGCCGGCCGGGAGCGCCGTCGCGTCAAACGTGAACCGGCGCGCGCCGGTGCCGAGCGGGCCGTCGTGGAGCTGTGCCACCCGCCGGCCCCGGACGTCGAACACCTCGACGGTCACGTCCTGCGCCCGACCGAGCGCCAGCGTCAGGCGGGCCGACGTGCGGGCGGGGTTGGGCGCCGGGGGCGAGAGCGCGAAGCCAGCCGCGTCGGGCCCGTCCTCATCGGCGACGACCGCCCCGAAGTACCCGTCGAGCCACGTCAGCCGGCCGAGGAGCCAGCCTTCGAGGAAGGCCACCTCGGCGGCGTGCGTCCGGCGCGCCTCGTACCCGGCCGGGTTGGGCCAGACCCACTCGCCCAGCGTCGGCCACCGCTCGAAGTTGCGGGCCTGAGCCTCCTCCAAGAGCGTGGTCGTGCTGTCGATCCGGGCCACGAGCGAGTCGGCGTGGAACGGGCCGCGCCGGAGGTCGGCCCACCGGGCGGCGGCGGCGGTCTCGAACGGGCCGCTGTGGGCGAGCCGGTTCCACCAAAAGGGGACGGGGAAGCGGTCGGGGACGTCGAGGTCGGCCTGGAGCCCCGAGGCCCCCGTGCCGCCGTAGTAGTAGGCGTTCCCGAAGGCGATGTTGAAGTCCCACACCGGACCGGCGTGGAGCCGCGGGTCGACCGAGTCCTTGTCTTTGTGGAGGTAGGTGCTCAGCCGGTACCCGTCGACGTTCTTCGCCAGCTCCGTGACGAGGAAGTAGTCCACGAACGAGCCGACGTCGAGGACAGCGGGGTAACCGGTCTCGGGGTCCGCGAAGCCGTCCGAGAGCATGGCCGCCTCGAAGTCGGTGACGAACTGCTCGATGTAGGCGGCCTGCTCGGGCGCGATCTCGAGCGCTCCTGGCTCGTGGTACTCGTACCGGAGGACCTGGTCGGGGGGGTAGGGCTCGACGAACGGGGAGGTCCAGCCGTCGACCTCGCCCCGCGCCCACCTGTCCACCTTGATGATGTAGCCGCCCGTGAGGTCGTCGCCCTCCGTCTCGTCCGGGCGGAGCCGGCTCACGTCCACGCGGTCGCCGTCGCGCTTGATCGACTCCATGAGCACGTAGACGCCCTGGTACTCCCCGTTGAGGACGACCTCGCAGTACCGCGTGCGGCTGGCGTAGCGGCCCGTCGCCCGGGCGAGCCCGTAGGCCAGGACGTTCCGCATGAGCGTCTTGTCGCTGTACGGGGCGTGGAGGACCCAGTCGTTCTCCTCCGGGAGCCCGAGGAGCGAGACGTTCCGGTTCTCGCCGTCAGCCTCGCGCGTCTCGACGGCGTACTGCTTCTTCGGGAACCCCTGCGACGAGGCCCCCCGCGTCTCGATCCCGATCCACCCCTCGTAGTCGCTGACCAGGTCCGTCACCGCGTTCCGCTCGCCGGGCCCGTTGTCGATGACGCGCATCTGCGCCATGATCTTCGGCTCGTCGGGGATCTCCTGCCCGTCCGTGTCGATGAGGACGATGGGGAGGTTCGAGGACGTGAACGTGACGTCCTGCGCCGTGGCGGCCGACGGCACCAGCAGGGCGAGCGCGCAGAGGAGACGGGACAACCCGGACATATGAGGAAGGTGCGGGCCCTAAGCTACCAGGTCGGGAGCAGCGCCGCCTCAGCCCTCGGCCCGGAGCACGGCGAGCGGCGGCTGGCGGAGCGCCCCGCGGCTCCCGAGGAGCCCGACGGCGACGGTCAGGAGGGGGACGACGAGGAGCGCCCACCCGAGCCAGCTCAGGTCCGGCCGGAACGGGATCTGGAACGCGAACTGCGCCAGCCCCCACGCCCCGCCGACCGCCAGGACCCCGCCCGTCAGCGCGGCGAGCACGCCGAGGAGGGCGTACTCGGCCGTCAGGATCCGGCGGACCTGCGCCCGACTGGCGCCGAGCGTCCGCAGGACGACGGCCTCGCGCGTCCGCTGCGCGAGCGCCACGCGGACGGCGCCCGCCAGCACGACGAGCCCCGTCGCCACGGCGAAGAGCGCCATAAAGCGGAGGACGAACGCGACCCGCCCGAGGACGCGGTCAATCGCGTCGAGCACGAGCTGGACGTCGACGGCCGAGACGCTGGGGAACGCCTCGACGGCGGCCGACTGCAACCGGGCCGACGCCTCGGGCGAGCCGGCGCGCGTGAGGAGGATCGACGTCTGCGGCGCGGCGTCGAGCGGGCCGGCCGCGAACACGGCGAAAAAGTTGGGCTGAACTTGGGCCCAGTCGACTTCGCGGAGGCTCGTGACCACGCTCTCGATCTCGGCGCCCGAGACGTCCCACGTGATTCGGCTGCCCAGCCCCACGTCGAGGTCGGCCGCCAGCTCCTCCTCCAGGGACACCGGAACGACGGCGGCGTCCTCCGGGGCCGTCCCCTCGAAGCGCCCGGCCGTGACGACCTCGGTGTCGACCGTCTCCGTCCGGTACGTCGAGCGGTACTCGCGGCGGAGCGTCCACCGCTCCGGCCCGCCCTCGGTGCCGGCGAACGTGTCGTCGGCCGTTTCGAGGAGCGTGTCGACCGGGACGCCGTCGACGGCCGCGATCCGCATCTGGACGAGCGGGACCTCCTGCAACACCGGGAGGCCCTGCGCCTCGACGAGCTGGCGGAGGCTGTCGCGCTGCGACGGCTGCACGTCGAACAGGATGACGTCGGGCGTAGCCCCGTCGCCATCGCCGGGGAGCGCGACCTGTTCGAGGATCGACCGCTGGACGAGGGCGAGCGCGAGGACGAGGAACACGCCGAGCCCGATCGTAAGCAGGAGGACGAGCGTCTGGTTGCCGGGCGTGTAGAGGTTGGCGAGCCCCTGCCGCCAGGCGTACGGGAGCCCGGGCCGGACGAGCCGCCGCACGACGGCTCGGACGAGGACGGCCGTGAGGGCGAGGAGCGCGAAGACCGCGGCCGTCCCCCCGACGAAGGCCGCGGCGCCGGTCCACGACTGCGTCTGGAGAAAGGCGAACCCGCCGACGGCCGCCACCAGCAGGGCGACGAGCAGCCACCGGAGCGGGTCCGCGCCCCGCGCCCTCGCGTCCGAGCGGAGGGCCCGGAGCGGCGGCACGCGCCGGACGCGGACGAGCGGCAACAGCGCGAACAGGAGCGCCGCCACGAGCCCGACGCCCAGCCCTTCGAGAAGCGCGCGCGGCACGACGTCGTTCTGCACGTCGACCGGCAAAAACCCTTCGAGGACGAGCGGCAACAGCCGCTGCACGCCCACGCCGAGCACGGCGCCGAGCACGGCCCCGACCAGCCCGAGCGCGAGCGCCTGCACGGCGTAGACCGCCAGCACGCGCGTCGAGGACATCCCCAGGCACCGGAGCGTGGCGACCGTCTCGGCCTTCTCGCCCACGTAGACGCTCACCGACGAGGCCACGCCGATCCCCCCGAGGAGGAGCGCCACGAACCCGACGAGCGACAAGAAGCGCGTGAGGTAGCCGCTCGCCTCGGTGATCTCCTCCTGCTCCTCGCCCGCCGTCTCGTAGCGGACGTCGGCGGCGTCGAGGCGGGGCACGACGGCCGCGAGCGCGGCGCCGGGGTCGCTAAAGCGGAACGCGGCCGAGTAGCGGGCCCGGCTCCCGAACCCGAGGAGCGTCGAGTCGAGCTCGGCGAGCGGGAGGTAGACGCGCGGGCCGACGAGGCTGGCGATCTCGGCTTGGCCGGGCACGCCGTCCACGCGGCCGACGACGGGGTACGTCCGCCCGCCGACCTGGACCGAGTCGCCGACGGCGGCCTCCATCTGGAGGAGGAGCGTGGCGTCGACGAGGGCGCCTTCGCCCTGGCCGAGGGCACTGGCGGCCTCGGCGGGCGTGGTCTGGACGCGGCCGTAGAGCGGGTACGGCCCGTCGAGGGCCCGGACCTGGACGAGCCGCGTCCGCCCCTCGCCCCCGGCCGAGGCGGGGAACCGGGCCATCGACGGGAACGACGCCTCGCGGACGACGTCGGCGCCCGTCTCGTCCCGGAGCGAATCCAAGAGCGCCTCGGTCGAGTCGGCGAACGCCGCGCTCCGGCGGACTTCGAGGTCGCTCCCGAAGACCTCCTTCGCCTGCTCCTCGACCGCCCGCTCGAGGTTGATCCCGAACGAGCGGATGGCGACGAGCGCGGCTACGCCGAGCGCCATCGCGGAGACGTAGAGGGCGAGCCGGCGGCGCATCCCGCGGCTGTCCTGCCAGGCAAAGCGGATCGGAGACATTCGGTGCGTCGATGGGCGGTGCGTCGGTCGGTGGAGCCTGCCACTGGCGGAGGCGCGGCGCCAGCGGGGCGGAGCCCGCAGGTCGGAGTCAGTCCCCCTCCTGGACAGGAGGGGCTAGGGGTGGTCGACTGGTCGGAGCGCCGCGCCCGCCGGGCTGGCGGAGCGCCTCCGCCAGCGGGATGCCGGTCGGGGGAGCGGCGTGCTTGCCCGGTCTACCCCCTCCCCGGAGCCTGTCCCCGCGTAGGCGGGGGCGGACGCCCCCTGTCCAGGGGGAGGACTGGTTCTTGGTTCGCGTCGGCCTGGCCGTTCTCGACCGGCGGGCGGCCGTCGCCGGGCGGAAGGGCCGTGTCCTCGACCACCCGCCCGGCCTTCAGGCGGACCGTCCGCTCGCACCGGGCCGCCAGCTCGGCGTCGTGCGTGACGACGACGAGGGCCGTCCCCGCCTCGCGGTTGAGGTCGAACAGGAGGGCCTCGACGCGCGCGCCCGTCTCCGCGTCGAGGTTGCCGGTCGGCTCGTCGGCGAAGAGGAGGGCGGGGCTTCCGGCGAAGGCGCGCGCGAGCGCCACGCGCTGCTGCTCGCCGCCCGAGAGCTGGGTCGGGTAGTGGCCGGATCGGTCCGCCAGCCCGACGCGGTCGAGCAGGTCGAGCGCAGCCGCGCGTGCGCCGCGGTCGCCCCGGAGTTCGAGGGGGACGGCCACGTTCTCGGCCGCCGTCAGCGTCGGGAGCAGGCGGAAGTTCTGGAACACGAACCCGACCGACCGCGACCGGAGCGCCGCCCGCTCGTCCTCGTCGAGCGGCCCGAGACGGGTGCCCGCCAGGCGGACGGTCCCGCGGGTCGGCCGGTCGAGCCCGGCGCAGAGGCCGAGGAGCGTGGTCTTGCCGCTCCCCGATGGCCCGACGATGGCGCGCGTGGCCCCGGCCTCGACGTCGAACGAGACGCCGTCGAGGACGGTCAGCGGCCGGCCGCCGCTCGTGAACGTCTTGGTCAGGTCGCGGACAGAGAGAACGGGGTCGTCCACGGGTCCGGGGGGATGAGGGAGGGACAGGGCGGGTCCCAACGCGGGACCGCCGGCCGGCCGTACGGCGCCCGCTCGGACGGAGTTCGCGGGTTCGGACCGAGTTCGCGCACGCGCTGGCGGACGCCGCCAGCGGGGCCTGACCAGCGGGCACGGGGGAACGGGCCGCCGCCGTTGGGGGTGCTCTCCCGATGAGACCGCCGATGCGCCTGCTCCTCCCGCTCGCTCTCCTCCTGGCCCTCGCCGGGTGCGAGGGCGCCGAGACCCCGACGCCCGACGCCGCCCCGCCGGCCCAGGCGACGACCGCCCCCGCCCCGTCCGTGCCCGACGTTCCGCGCGACGCCGCCGAGTCCGACAGCGTCGTCGTCGTCTTCTTCGGCGACAGCCTCACGGCCGGCTACGGGCTGGAGCGGCCGGAGGCGGACGCCTACCCGGCCCTCGTTGGCGCGCAGATCCGCGAGGCCGGCGTGCCCGCGAGGGTCGTCAACGCGGGCGTGAGCGGGGAGACCTCGGCCGGCGGGCTCGGCCGGATCGACTGGGCCCTCCGCCAGACTCGGCCCGACGTGTTCGTCCTCGCCCTCGGCGCCAACGACGGCCTCCGCGGCGTGGACCCGGACGTGACGCGGGAGCAGCTCGGCGCCATCCTCGAGCGCGTCCGCGCGGCGGCGCCCGGCGCCCGGCTCGTCGTCGCCGGGATGGAGGCGCTCCCCAACATGGGCGCCGACTACACCGCCGCGTTCCGGTCCGTCTTCCCCGCCGTGGCCGAGGCCCACGGCGCCGCGCTCGTCCCGTTCCTCTTGGAGGACGTGGCCGGCGTGCCGCGCCTGAACCAGCCCGACGGCGTCCACCCGACGCCGGAGGGGCAGCGGATCATGGCTGAGACAGTGGCCGAGACGGTCGTTCCCCTCGCCGTCGCCGAGTACGAGGAGCGGACCTAGCGGCTGGCGGCCGTCGCCAGCCGGGCGCTTCCGGTTCCTGGCTGGTATGACAAGCGTGGGCACATCCGCACTGCGGAGGCGTCGCAGTGCGGTGTGAACCGCTGGTGCGGACGGGCCCTCTGTGCCGGTTTGTAGCGGCGGGCTCTGCAGCAGCGAAGTCCGCTACTCAGTCGCCCCCGAACAGGAGGTCCGTCAGGATCGCGCTCCCGGCTAGACCAACCCCGAACCCTACGAGCCACAGGGCTTGCTGCCCGCTCCCAGCCCCCCGGTTGACCAGGAGCAGGTTCGGGTCCCGCCGGTCCCGGACGTCAGCGAGGGCGGTCGAGTCGGGGACCCGGTAGAACGCGGCCTCCGCTCGGTAGCACGTGCTCCATAGGTTCGGGCCGCGCTCGCTCGTGATGAGGGCGACGTCGGCGTCGAGCGCGCAGGCGTCGGCCTGGAAGAGCCGGAGGGCGGTGGCCTCGTCGCACCGGGTGGAGAACCCCGAGTCGCGGTAGCGGATCTGCCCGAGAAGCGTGCCGCCTGCGACAGCCGCCGTGTCGGCTGTGACGAGGACGGGGCAGGCGCCGCCGTCCGGCTCGGCCGTCTCCGAAGCCGCCAGCTGGGCGGGGGGCGGTGTGTACCCGATCCGAGAGACGGAGGCTGCGCACCCGGGGGCGAGCGAGGCCGAGGTGAGCAGGAGGAGGTACGTGGCGAGCTTCACCGGGGGGTGTCGTGACGAGAACTGCCGCATAGCTAGAAGTTGAGCCGGAGGCCGCCGCCAGCGTGCGCGTTGGAGAGTCCCACCTGGTCCGTCAGCGGAATCTGCGCGTAGCTGGCGAGCGCTATGTCCTGCCCGAACAGCCGGAACGAGAGGGGAAGGCCAAAGTGGACACCGGCCGCCGTCCGGGCGTCCGGGTCCAGCGACGGGTAGGCGGAGTCGCGGTAGCTCAAGGAGGCACTGGCGGCGACGAACCCCCCAAGCGTCGGGTGGAGCCGGACGGAGCCGACGAGGCGGACCGGTCGGGCCACGCTCGCCGTAACGTCGCCCACGAGCCACCGGCTCTCGGCCGTCCGGGCCACCGCAGCCACGACCCGGCCGTCGTCCCCGACCGTCACGTCCTCGAAGTCGTAGTCGCGGAAAGTGGCCGACTGGTAGAGCGCCGCACCCTCCACCCGGCCGAGGACGCCCCACCCGATGCGGCGGGTGTACCCCACCGTCGGGCCGGCGCGGAACGCGCTCGACGACGCGCTCCCCCGGCCGCCCCGCTCAGAGGCCACGCGGAGCCCGTAGTCGAGCCCGCCGGCGTGGCGCCAGCCGACCGTCCCGTCCCCGGACAGGTGCGTGTTCTGGCCGACGGACCCGAACGAGAGGCCGTGGAGCGCGACGTACCCGCCCGTGCTGTCGGCGAGGTGCGTCTGGGCGCTGGCGGGGAGCGCGAACGCGAGGAGAGCGGCGAAGGTGAGGCAGCGCATAGCGGCGAGGGGTTAGGGCGCGCCGACAATACAACATCCCGCCCCCGATGCAAGCGGCCAGCGGGGGAAAAATCAGGCCCTGCGCGAGCGGCCCATCTTCGACTCCGTCCCGTCGAGGAGCCGGCGGACGTTCGCGCGGTGCGTCCACAGGATGAAGGCGGGGACGACGACGGCGAAGATCCAGACCGGCGGCGGGCTCCGCCAGTCGAGCCCGACGTGGAGGGCCACGAGCGTGACCGGGAGCGAGAGCGCGCCCAGGATCGACCCGAGCGAGACGTAGCGCGTGAGCGCCATCACCACGCCGAACACGACGGCCGCCAGCCCGATCGCGATCGGCGCGAGGCCGACGAGCATTCCGGCGCCCGTCGCCACGCCCTTGCCGCCCTTCCACGACCCGAACAACAGGCGGCCCCAGACCGTGAACACGTGGCCCAGCATGGCCGCCGTCCCGGCGATCGTGGCCGTCCAGGCCGCCGCGAGGTCGGGCCGCGAGCCCAGCCACCCGGCCTCGACCACGGCCCCGACGTCGGCGAGGCGGGAGACGAGGACGACGGCGGCGAGCCCCTTCCCGAAGTCGAGGAGGAACACCAAGAGCCCCGGCCCGGCGCCCATCACGCGGAAGGCGTTCGTAGCTCCCGCGTTCCCGCTCCCGTGCTGGCGGAGGTCGACGCCGCGCGCCCGCGCCACGACGAGGCTGAACGGGACGGCCCCGAGCAGGTACGAGGCGGCGACGACGAGGAGGACGGAGGCCACGGGCACGCAGGTGCGGGCCGAGAAGATAGGGCGTGCACCCCCACGGCCGAGTGTGGAGGGGCCGTGGCGGAGGCCGCAAGGAGCCGTTAAGGGGCGTCCAAGAGTCCGCGATACCCGGCGGGCTCGGGCGTTCGGGGAGAGGGAACGCCCTATCCTCGCGTGCCGCCCGGTTTCTGCCCGCCGGCCTCCGCCGTCTCACCCGCCGTCCCCCCCGAGTGAAGCGCGTCCTCCTCACGCTCGCCCTCCTCGCCCTCTCCGCGCCCGGCGCTGCCCAGCAGGCCCCGACGATCTCGCCGGGCGGCGGGCGCGCCGAGGCCCGCGCCGAGGCCCGCGCCGAGGTCCGCACCGGCGTGGCGAGCTACTACGCCGCCTCGCTCCACGGCCGGCTGACGGCCAACGGCGAGCGCTACGACCACCGCGGGGCGCTGACCGCCGCGCACAAGACGCTCCCGTTCGGGACGCTCCTCCGCGTCAAGAGCGAGCACAACGGGCGGGCCGTCCTCGTCCGCGTCAACGACCGGGGGCCGTTCGTGCGGGGCCGGGTGCTCGACCTCTCAGGCGCCGCCGCCGACCGCCTCCGGATGCGCCAGCGCGGCCTCCACCGCGTCCGCTACGAGATCGTGGACCCGGCGACGCTCCCCAGCCGGCAGCCCCGGCCGCCGCGGAAGGTCCGCCACATCTAGCGCCCGCCCGGCTGGCGGCGACCGCCAGCGGCTCAGGCGAGGTCGATCTTGAGCGACACGTCGAGCGCACGGACCGAGTGCGTGAGGGCGCCGACCGAGATGGAGTCCACGCCCGTCGCCGCGATCGCGCCGGCGGTCTCGAGCGTCACGTTCCCCGACGCCTCCGTCTCGACGCGCCTACCGACGCGCCCGACGGCGTCTTCCAAGAGTGACACGTCGAGGCCGCCGTCGGTCCGCCGCGCCATGTTGTCGAGCAAGACGCGGTCGACGCGGAGGCCGTCGGCGTGGGCCGCCAGCACGGCGTCGACCTCGTCGAGCGTCCGGGCCTCGACCTCGACGGGCACGTCCAGGGCCCGCTGGCGGAGGTGCCGGTCCACGGCCTCGACCGCCGCGCGGACGCCCCCGGCCGCGGCGATGTGGTTGTCCTTGACGAGGACCATGTCGTAGAGCCCGGCCCGGTGGTTCTGCGCGCCGCCCAGCCGGACGGCCCACTTGTCGAGCGCTCGCATCCCCGGCGCCGTCTTCCGCGTGTCGAGGACCACGGCCGGCGCCGCCGCCTCGGCAAAGCGCCGGGCCGCCGTGGCGATCCCGCCCATCCGCTGCATCAGGTTCAGGGCGAGGCGCTCGGCGACAAGGATCGACCCGGCCCGTCCCTCCACGCTCCCGAACGCGGTCCCGGCCTCGAGTCGGTTCCCGTCGGCCGCGCTCCACGTCACCACGAGGTCGGGGTCGACGGTCGCGAAGACGCGCTCGGCGACCGCCAGCCCGGCGACGACGCCGTCTTCTTTGAGGAGGAACCGGGCCGTCGCCTGCGTCGCGGCGGGGATCGTCGCCTCGGTCGTGACGTCGCCGGGCCCGACGTCCTCGGCGAGGGCGCGGTCGAGGAGCCCGTCGAGGTCGCGGGCGACGGCGTCGGGGAGGGGGAGCATCCTAGCCGCGGTCCACGAACTCGGCGATGACCGGCTCGGCCACGCGCGTCGGGACCGGGCCCCACGCCTCGAACCCGGGGATCTCGAGCCCCTCGATCTCGGCGGCCGTCTGCCCGGCCTCCGCCAGCGGGACGATCGCGTCGCGGGCGGCGGCGAGGAAGTCGCGCATGACGAGCAGCTCGGCCCGGCCGCCGATGACGGGCCAGCCCTCGCCGGCGTGTCCGAAGACGAACACCGTATCGTCCCCGAACCGGCCGTGGACGGTCTCCAGCAGGCCCATCCAGCCCTCGACCGACGCGCCCGCCCCGCGGTCGATGAACGGCTGGCGGCGGTTGAAGACGAGGTCGCCGGTGTGGACCACGTCGGCCCGCTCGAAGTGGACGACGGCGTCGCCGCAGGTGTGGGCCGGCCCGTGGTAGCGGAGGGCGACGACCTCGTCGCCCAGGTCGGCGCTCCACGTCCGCTGGAACGTCTCGGAGGCGTAGCGCTGGGCGTCGAGGCTCCCGCTCCGGCTGGCGGACGCGCGCTGGAGGCCGAGGACGGCCTCGTGCGCCACGTGCCGGGCCGCCGCCGGGGCGAGGACCGCGTTGCCCGCCGTGTGGTCGCCGTGGTGGTGCGTGTTGACGAGCAGGTCGAGCCCGCGCGTACTCCCGTCGCGGAGCCCGTCGAGGAACGTCTGCGCCGACTCGGGGAACTGCGCGTCGACAGCCACGAGCGCGTCCGGCGTCTGGAGGTAGCCGATCGTTCCGCCCCGGCCGGTGAAGGCACCGACGCCACGGCGGATGGGCGTGAACTCGGCCCGTCGCGGGGCGGCGTGCGCGAGCGGCGCGAGGATCGGCGAGGCGAGCGGGAGCGCGGCGGCCGCGGTGGCGGCGCGGGCGACGAACTGGCGGCGGCTGAGGGGCACGGCGGGGGCGGAAGGGGAGGGGGCAACCCCGGCGGCCCGTCCGCAGATCCACACGCTAGCGGCGCCCCCTCCGGACGACCAGCTTCAGCGCCGTCCACGTCGCGTTGACGGCGCACACCTTGACGTCGACGAGGCCGAGGGGGGAGGCGGCGGCCCGGACGGCGTCGCCGCTCAGGTCCGTCTCGACGCCGGACGACTGTTTGGGCCACGAGACCCAGATCGCCCCGTCGCGCGGCATGGCGTCCAGCGTGACCGCCAGCGCGGCGGCCAACCCCTCCCGCTCCGTCACGAACAGGTGGACGAGCGACGGCCCGGCGTCGAGGCTGTCGGCAAACACGACGCTGTCGGGGAGGCCCGCGACGAGTGCGTCGTAGTCGTCCGGTGCCCCGTCGAGGTGGGCGACCGTGCCTGGCGCGTACCCCAGCTTCTGCCAGAGCGCCCGGCTCACGGCGCCAGCGCCGCCCGGACCGCCTCCGGCGGCGGGATCGGCCGGCCGCGCTCCGGGTCCACGAAGCAGAGCGTGACGCGGCCCGAGATCAAGACGGCGTCCTCGCCCGCCCGGCGCACGGCGTAATCGACTGGGACGCGGACCCCGACGCTGGGGAACGTCGCCTCAATCTCCACGAGGTCGTCGTAGTGGACGCTCGCGTGGTACCGGACGGCGACCTCCACGACGGGCATGATCACGCCGGCCGCCTCCAGCTGGCGGTACGGGAGGCCGGCCTCGCGGAGCGCCTCCGTCCGGGCCGCCTCGAACCAGTCGAGCACGTGCGCGTGGTAGACGACGCCCATCGGGTCGCACTCCCGGTAGCGGACGCGGTGGCGGTAGGTGAACTGCATCCAGGTACGGGGTACGGAGGGAGCACGAGCGACCACGTACCGTGAACCCGGTACCTCGTACCCCGCGCGCTAGCGCTCCTCGTAGGCGCCCATCGCGTCCAGCTTGGCGAGGCGCCGCTCCAGGAGCGCGTCGGCGTCGAGCGCCGCCAGCTCGTCGAGGTGGCGGGCGATGGCCTGCCCGACGGCCTCGAACGTGGCCTCGGCGTCGCGGTGGGCCCCGCCGACCGGTTCGGGGATGATCTCGTCGATCACGCCGTGCTCGAGGAGGTCCGGGGCCGTCAGCTTGAGGGCGCGGGCGGCGTCCTCCTTGTGGTCCCAGTTGCGCCACAGGATCGACGAGCACGACTCGGGCGAGATCACCGAGTACCACGCGTTCTCGAGCATGAGCACGCGGTCGCCCACGCCGATCCCGAGCGCCCCGCCCGACGCCCCCTCGCCGATCACGACGACGACGATCGGGATGGGCAGCCGCGCCATCACCAAGAGGTTCCGGGCAATCGCCTCGGCCTGGCCGCGCTCCTCGGCCTCCAGCCCGGGGTAGGCGCCCGGCGTGTCGAGGAAGGTGAGGACGGGCTTCCCGAACTTGGCGGCCATCTCCATCAGCCGCTTGGCCTTCCGGTAGCCCTCGGGGTTGGGCATCCCGAACCGCCGCTCCTTCCGCTGCGTCGTGTCGCGGCCCTTCTGGTGGCCGAGGACGACGACGGTCCGGTCGGTCCCCCCGAACCGGGCGCCCTCGAACGTGGCGAGCCCGCCGACGAGGGCCCGGTCGTCGGCGAACAGGCGGTCGCCGTGGAGCTCGACGAACCCGGACGTGAGCGCCTCGACGTGGTCGAGCGTGTACGGCCGTTCGGGGTGCCGGGCGATCTGGACGCGCTGCCACCGCGTGAGGCCGCGGTAGATCGACTGGCGGAGCGTGTCGACGCGGGTCTCGAGCGCGGCGATCTGGGCCGTGAGGTCGACCGCGCCGTCCTCGGCGTCGAACCGGCGGAGCTCGTCGAGCTTCGCCTCGAGGTCGGCGAGCGGCTTCTCGAAGTCGAGGAGATGGGCCATGCCGGAAGGTAGCCCATCGGGCGATCCGGCGGCCTCGGCTCGGGCGACCGAGGGGGCCCCCGCGAGCGCCGCCGGTCACTCCGCGACGAGGGCCCGCGCGAGGATCTCGAGGTCGAGCCAGACCGACTGGTTCCGGGCGTAGAACCAGTACGCCCGGTGGGCCTCGGTGATCGTCTCCGGCCGCGGCCGGCGCGTGTCGAGGACGGAGACGACGCCCGCCGGGAGCCCCCACGCCGGCGGCGGGTGCGGGCCGGTCGGGTCGTACCCGACGAGGGCCCGGCGGCCGGCCAGGACGGACGGGACGCGCGCGGCCACGGCC
>CAZDFV010000009.1:0-29835 GCA_964504495.1 uncultured Rhodothermales bacterium | reverse complement strand
GCAGGCCGCCGCGCTCCGCTCGTACCAAGACGACGCGCGCCGGGCCGTCGCGCTCGACCCGATGCCGCAGCCCCCGCTCCGGCCGACGCGGCACCCCGTGGTCCTGATGCACGGGTTCGGGGCGCTCGCGAACTGGGCCGGCGGCGGCGTCCTCCACGCCGAGGCCATGCACCTCCGCGGGCGCGGCGTGGCCGCCTACGCCCCCCACGTCAACCCGTACGACACGGTGAGCGTCCGGGCCGAGGCGTGGGCCGACCGGCTGGGCCGCGTCCTCGACGAGACGGGCGCCGGGCGCCTGAACCTCGTCGCGTTCTCGTCCGGCGGGCTCGACGCCCGGCACCTCGCCGCGCACGGGTGGGCCGGCCGGATCGCCAGCCTCGTGACCGTCTCGACCCCGCACCGGGGGACGGCCCTGGCCGCCTACGTCCTCCGCCAGCCCGACCGGCTCCGCACCTGGGCCGTCGGCGTCATGGACTTCGTCGGCCGGGCGGCCTACGCCGAGCCGCCGCGGACCGAGGCGGCCCTCGCCGAGCTCACGCCCGCGGCCGTCGCCGCCCGGTTCGACCCCGGGGAGACGGTCCCGGGCGCGTGGTGCGCCTCGTTCGCCGGCCGCGCCGGGAAGGGGACCGACGTCCCGATCTACCCCCCGCTCATCGTCCCCAACCGGGTCCTCTACGGGCTGGCGGGCGAGAACGACGGGATCGTCCCGACGGCCTCGGCCGCGTGGGGCGAGCGGCTGGGGACGCTCGACGCCGACCACGCCCGCCAGATCGGCCTCCGGCTGACGCCAACGACGGCCTACGACTCGTGCTCGTTTTTCGAGGACGTGTGCGGACGGCTCCGCGCCCGCGGGCTGTAGCGGCGACCGGCCGGCTGGCGGAGCGCGCGACCAGCGGCAGGCGGCCCGGACCCGCCCGCCCGTGCCCGCGTTGCACCGTCCGCGCTCACCCCCGCCCCATGCCCCCCACCCCCGGCGCCCTCCTCGTGGCCGAGCCGCCCATGGCGGACCCGAACTTCCGCCGGGCCGTCGTCCTCCTCTGCGAGCACACGACGGAGGGGTCGTTCGGGCTCGTGCTCAACCGGCCGACCGGGCTCACGCTCGCCCAGGCCGCCGCCGAGCCGCTCCCGTTCGACGCCGACCTCTGGCTCGGCGGGCCCGTCCAGCCCGACACGCTCCACTACCTCCACCCCTACGGCGACCTCGACGGGGCGCTCCCGGTCCACGACGGGGTCTTCTGGGGCGGCGCGTTCGAGGACGTCCAGGCCGGGGTCGGGGGCGGCCGGCTCGACGCCGACCGGTTCCGCTTCTTCGTCGGGTACTCGGGCTGGGGGTCCGGCCAGCTCGACGCCGAGGTCGACGACGGGGCGTGGATCGTCCTCGACGGGGACGCCGAGACGGTCTTCGCCGACGGCGACGACGCCCTCTGGCGCCGCGTCCTCCGCCAGCTCGGCGGCGAGTACGCGATCCTCTCGACGTTCCCCGACGACCCCCGGCTGAACTAGGGCGCCCGTCGGCCGGCGGCGGCCGCGCGGGCCCCGACCGGTTTAGCCCTCCGCCGACGAGTCGACGGGCGCGGCGTCGGACGGGCCCTGCATGGCGGCGGCGTCGGCCTGGAACTCGGCGGCCGTCCGGCGGAACCGGTCGTCGCCGAGCGCCTCCGCCAGCCGGCCCGAGAAGGCGGCGGCGGCGTCGAACTGGTCGGCCATGAGGTAGCCGGTCTGGATGAACTGGGCGAACTGGAACCCCCGGTCACGGGCCGCCCCGCCGCCCTCGATCTGGCGGAGCGCGAGCGTCTCGGCCTCCTGCATGAGCTCGACGAACCGCGCGGCGTCGCCGGCCCGCTGGTACGCCTCGGCGACCGTGTAGAGCGAGCCGAACGAGGCCGGGACCGTCTCGACCGGGACCGCCGCCGTCACCCGGTCGAGGAGCGCGCGGGCCTCGGCCGTCCGCCCCTGCTCGGCGAGCCGGCCGGCGATGGACGCGAACCGGATCCGGTAGCCGTCGGCCATGTTCCGGGCGTTCTCGTCGAGGTAGACGTCGGGGTCGTCGAGCCCGCGGAACCGGAAGTTCTCGAGCCGCGCGAGCGCCACCTCGGGCGCGACGTACCCGTCGGGGTCGCCGGCGCCGCGGCGGAGCGGGACCACGCGCCGGGCGAGCCCCTCGTTCTGGAAGTAGTCCTGGAGCCCGAGCTCCGACGACGCCGCGACGGTCGAGGCGAAGTAGACCGGCCGGTCCCACCCGTCCTCGGCGACCGACCGGAGGATGTCGAGGACGGCGAGGTCGGCCGTGTAGAGCACGCTCTGGCCCTCGCCGAGCGGCTGGCCGCGGAGCGTCCACGTCATCCGGTCGGGGACCTCGGCCGGGTCGACGGCGCCGGCCACGGTCTCGTCCGTGAACGCCCGCGCGTCGACCGGGAGCGCGACCTCCTGGTCCTGGAACAGCCGCGGCGCGAGGGCGCCCGAGGGCCGCTCCTCCGGGCTCACGCGGAGGCCGGCGAGGTCGGCGTCGGTCACCGACATCGGGATCGGCGCGCTCTCGCGGCTCCACTGGTCGCGGAGCTGGCGGATGTACCAGGGCGTGTTGAGGAGCGAGAGGTTCACCACGCGCACGTCGCGGCGGACGCCCAGGACCTCCTGCGCGTACCACAGCGGGAAGGTGTCGTTGTCCCCGTTCGTGAACAGGATGGCGTTGGGGGCCGTGCTCTCCAGGAGGTTCACGGCGAAGTCCGTCGCGATCCGGCGGCCGGAGCGGTCGTGGTCGTCGTAGTTCTCGACGGCCATCCACCCGGGCACGGCGACGAACACGGCGGCCGCGAGCGCGAGCGCCGCGCCGCGCCGGAGCGCTGCCTTCCGTCCGTCGAGCGCCTCACCCAGATACTCAATCAGCCCCGTCATGCCGATCCCGATCCAGAGCGAGAAGGCGAAAAAGGAGGCGACGTACGAGTAGTCCCGCTCGCGCGGCTGGAACGGCGTCTGGTTGAGGTACAGGATGATCCCCACACCCGTCACCAGGAACAGGACGCCGACCGAGAGCGCGCGCCGCCAGTCGCGCTGGACGTGGAAGGCGAGCCCGAGGAGCCCGAGGAGCAGGGGGAGCCCGAAGTAGACGTTCCGGCTGGCGGCCTCCGAGGGCGTCAGGCCCGTCGGGTCGCCACGCGCGGCGAAGAGGTAGCCGGAGTCCTGCGTGTCGGCCGCCTTGCCCACGAACTGCCACATAAAGTAGCGCCCGTACATGTGGCCGAGCTGGTAGTTCAGGAAGTAGTCGAAGTCCGAGCCGTAGCGGGCGTACTCCTGGAGGTGCTGCGGGGCCGCCGAGTACCGGCGCGGGAACGTCGTCTCGCGCTCGGCGATCTGGCCCGTCCGGTCGTCGTAGGTCGCCCCGCGGAGGAGCGGGGTGTCCCCGTACTGCTCCCGCTTGAGGTAGCTCACGATCGCCTCGGCCGTCTCCGGGTCGTTCTCGTCGATCGGCGGGTCGGCCGCGCTCCGGACAAAGATGAGCCCGTACGACGAGTACCCGAGGAGGACGAGCGTGGCCGTCAGGGCGACGAGGTTGGCGACGGGCCGGCCCCGCCGCTGCGTCCACACGACGGCGCCGACGAGGAGCGCGGCGAGGGCGACGAGGAACAGCGCCGGCGCCCCGCTCGCGCCGGCGACCGACGGGAGCGTCTGGACGACGCCGGGGTAGATGAAGAGGAACGCGACGACGGCGACCACGCCCGTAACGAGCAGCCCCTTCGCGCGCTGGCCCGCCGTCCACTCCGGCCGGTCGACCTTCTCGAAGAAGACGACGAGGGCGATGAAGAACAGCGTGAGCACGTTCAACAGGTGCACCCCGATCGCCAGCCCGAACAGGTAGGCGATGGCGACGAGGTAGCGGTCGGCGTGGAGCCCGAACGGGTGCTCCCCACGTGCCGCGAGCTCCGCCTCCTCGGCCCGGGTCGCGTCGCGCCACACGAGGGCGAGCCACACGACGAGCGCCGTGAACAGCATGGACATCGCGTAGACCTCGGCCTCGACGGCGTTGAACCAGAACGAGTCGGTCACGGCGAACGTCAGGGCCCCGACCACGCCGCCCGCGTTCGCCCCGGTCCGCTGGAGCGGCGTCCACGTCTGGGGGTGCCCCGCCCACACGCGCACGAGCCGGACGATGACGAGGTGCGCGAGCAGCACCGTCAGCGCCGAGCACACGACGGACACGAGGGCCACGGCGAACGCGGCCGGCTCCGGGCTGAACGCCCCGAAGAGCGGGGTGAACATGGCGAAGAGCCGCCCGACGAGCATGTAGAACGGGGCCCCGGGCGGGTGGCTCACCTGGAGCCCGTTCGAGATGGCGATAAACTCGCCCGAGTCCCAGAACGACGTCGTCTCGGCCATCGTCGCCAGGTACAAGGCGAGGGCGTAGACGAAGACGACGGCGGCGACGAGGCGGTCGAGGAGCTTGCCGGTCATGCGGTCGGGAGCGGGCCCGGGGGCCGGTGCGGACGGAGGCGCGAAGATAGCCCGGGCCCCGCGGAGCTTCGGACGGGCGCTCAACGGCCCGCCCGCCCCGAATCGGGTGCCCCCGCCCCCCGCCGCCGCACCTTCGCCCCGATTCCACCGCCGGCCCCGCACACGGACGCCGCGCAGGCGTTGGGGGCCCGTGCGCTCTCCCCTCCTCTGGCTCCTCGCGCTCGGCGCCGTTGGCCTGGCGGTCTGGCTCGCGGCCCGTCCCAGTCGGGCCGCCGACGCTTCGTGGCGGGCCGTCGAGGCGCTCGTCCGCGCTCGGCACGCGGACGTGCCCACGGTCACGACCGCCGAGCTGGCGGCGTGGCTGGACGACCCGGCGCGGACGGCCCCCGCCCTCCTCGACGCCCGCGAGCCGCCCGAGTACGCCGTCAGTCACCTCCCCGGCGCCCGCCGCGTGGACCCCGGCGCCGGGGGCTCCGCGCTGGCGGACGCCCTCCCCGACATCGACCGCCGGCGGCCCGTCGTCGTCTACTGCTCCGTCGGCGTCCGGTCGGGTGGGGTGGCGGCGCGGCTGGCGGACGCCGGGTTCGAGCGCGTCTGGAACCTGGAGGGCTCCATCTTCCGGTGGGCCAACGAGGGCCGCCCGCTCGTGCGCGACGGCCGCCCGGTGCGGGAGGTCCACCCGTACGACGCCGTCTGGGGCCGGCTCCTCCGCCCCGACCTCCGCGCGGACGTGGACGGAGGCCACGGGCGGCGTCCGTAGCCGCAGCCTGAGTGTAGCGGTGGCACGCTCCGCCAGCGGCCGGCGGATCTGTGCCCGCCCCGGGCCGTCCGAGCCCCCCACCCTCCCGCCGACGCGCTCCGCCGACCGCCCGATGCTCTACCGCGACGCCCTCTACCGCCCGGCTCCCGACCGCTACGACGCCATGCGGTACGAGCGCTGCGGGCGCTCCGGGCTGAAGCTCCCCGCCGTCTCGCTCGGCCTCTGGCACAACTTCGGGAGCGTCGACGTGTACGAGAACGCCCGGTCGATGGCGCTCCGGGCGTTCGACCTCGGGATCACGCACTTCGACCTCGCCAACAACTACGGGCCTGCCGCCGGCTCGGCCGAGGAGACGTTCGGGCGGATCCTGCGGGGGGACCTCGGCCGCTACCGCGACGAACTCGTCATCAGCACGAAGGCGGGCTACCGGATGGGGCCGGGCCCCTACGGCGAGTGGGGCTCACGAAAGTCCCTGCTGTCGAGCCTCGACCAGAGCCTGCGGCGGATGGGGATCGACTACGTGGACGTCTTCTACAGCCACCGCTACGACCCCGAGACGCCGCTCGAGGAGACGATGGGCGCGCTCGCCCAGGCCGTCCGCCAGGGGAAGGCGCTCTACGCCGGTGTCTCGAACTACGGCCCGGACGAGACGCGCGGGGCGGCCCGACTGCTCCGCGAGATGGGCGCCCCGCTCCTCATCCACCAGCCCAAGTACAGCCTGCTCGTCCGCGCGCCGGAGGACGGCCTGTTCGGCGTACTGGCGGACGAGGGCGTCGGCGCCACCGTCTACTCCCCGCTCGCGCAGGGCCTCCTGACCGACAAGTACCTCGACGGCATTCCGCCAGAGTCGCGCGCGGCCAAGGCCACCGGCTTCTTGCAGGCCGACCAGGTGACGGATGACGTGGTCGAAACGGTCCGTCGACTCCGCGAGGTCGCCCGCGAGCGCGGCCAGTCGATGGCACAGCTCGCGCTCACCTGGGCCGGGCGCCGGCCCGAGGTCACGTCGGTCCTGATCGGCGCCAGCCGCGTGGAGCAGATCGAGGAGGCCGTCGAAACGCTGGCCCAGCCCCCGCTGGCGGACGACGAGGTCGAGACGATCGAGGCGGCGCTCGCCGGCTAGCGGCTCCAGTCGCGCGCGGCGCCCTCGACGGCCTCCGCCAACTGCGCGGCCGTGACCTCGCCGTGGTTGAACGCCGTGGCGAGGAGACCGCCCCGGTTAAAGACCCACGTCGTCGGGATCCAGGTGACGGGGAGGCCGAGGAGCGTCGTCCGCCGCTCGGCCGCCTCCGGCTTCGGGCCGGGCGCGGCGATCCGGGCGACGGCCTCGGGCACGCCGTGCTGGCGGAGGAGGTCGGCGCCGTCGTCGCCCTCGGCCCAGAGGGAGACGAAGGTGAACGAGGCGTCCGGGTGACGGGCCGGGGCCTCGGCCCAGACCGGCGCCAGCTCGGCGACGGCGTTCGGGCACCACGGCGCCCAGAAGTGGACGACGTGCACGCCGTCGCGCTCGACGGTCTGCCGGAGCACGGCCTCGATGTCGGATGCTCCCGTCTTGTTAGTCATGCTCCCACGTGCTCTGCGCGTGCTCGATGGCGGTCTCCAACATCTCGGCCGAGACCTCGCCGTAGTGAAACGCGTACGCCAGCCGACCGCCCCAGTTGAAGACCCAGGTCGTCGGGGTCCAGGTGATCGCGCGCCCGAGGAACACGACGTCCTCCTGGGGGAGCGCGTCGTGCGCGAGGACGGCCGCCGTCTCGGGGATCCCGTAGTGTCGGAGCGCCTCCGCCCCGTCGTCGCCGTCGTTGCGGACGGTGACGAACGTGAACGAGACCTCAGGGTGGCGCTCGACGACCTCGTGCCACCCGGTCTCGAACGCGGCCTGTGAGTTCCCGCACCACGGCGCCCAAAAGTGGACGACGTGGACGCCCCCCCGCCGAACCGTCTCGACAACGGCCCGCTCGGCCGCCGACGGCGGGACGCGAGTAGAGTACGGGATGTAAGACGTCCACCCGCCGCCCGCGGAGTCTCCGAGGGCTGCCGGCTGCGAGGCGGCCGGGGCGCTGGCGGCGAGCGCCAGCAGGACGAGGGGGAGCGGTCGGAGCATGGCTAAGGGGCGCCGCCGAGGACGACGACGATCTCGCCGCGCACCCTCGGCTGGGCGCCGTACCACGCGGCCAGCTCAGCGACCGTTCCACGCCGGACCTCCTCGTGCACCTTCGTCAGCTCGCGGGCGACGGCCGCCGGGCGGTCCGGCCCGACGTGCTCCGCCAGAGACGCGAGCAGCTTGGCGAGCCGGTGCGGGCTCTCGTAGATCACGACGGTCCGGGGCTCGTCGGCGAGCGCCTTCAGGCGCGTCTGGCGGCCCTTCTTGTGGGGGAGGAACCCCTCGAACACGAACCGACTAGAGGGCAGGCCGCTGGCGACGAGCGCGGGCACGAACGCCGTCGGCCCCGGCAGCGCCTCGACGCGGACGCCGGCCTCGGCCGCGGCCCGGACGAGGAGGAACCCGGGGTCCGAGACGCCCGGCGTGCCGGCGTCGGAGACGAGCGCGACGGTCTCGCCGGCCAGCATCCGCTCGACGAGCCCCGCCACGCGCCCGTGCTCGTTGTGGACGTGGAAGCTGAGCCGCGGCGTCTCGATCCCGTAATGGTTGAACAGCGTCCCCGTCGTCCGCGTGTCCTCGCACGCCACGACGTCGGCCTCCTTCAACACGCGGAGCGCGCGGAGCGTGACGTCTTCGAGGTTGCCGACGGGCGTGGGGACGAGGACGAGCACGGGGCGAGGGAAAGAGGCCCGCTGGCGGACGCTCCCGCCAGCCGGGCGTGGGCGGCTCAGGGACTGTTTAGGAACGCCTCGAAGGCGTCCTCGCCTTGGACAGGGGGAGTCCCCCCCCCGCCTCAGCGGGGGCAGCCCCGGGGGGGTAGACCGGGACGAGCGCGGAGCCCGGGCCGGGCCCTCGGCTCATCCAGTCGACCACCCCTGGCCCCTCCTGTCCAGGAGGGGGACTCGACCTGGACGGTCGCTAAACAGTTCCTCAGCCGCGCCGGACGAACCGGCCGGCGAGTGAGCGGATGGGATCGCGCCACGCCGGGTCCCGCGTCTCGCGGACGACGAGGTACAGGCCGAGCGCCCCGACGATCACGTTCGCCGCCCACATTCCGAGCCACGGCGGGAGCAGCCCGCGGTCGGCCAGCTTCTCGCCTTGGACGAGCGTGATCCAGTAGAACAGGAACACGCTGACGGCCAGCGTCGCCACGACGCCGACGCCGACGCGCGAGACGGACAGCCCGAGCGGGACGCCGACGAACACGAACATGAGGCACGCGAGCGCGATCGAGTTCTTTTTGTAGATCTCGACCCGGTAGCGGTCGGCCCGCTGGCGCTCCCACGTCCCGGCCGAGGCCGCCGCGTCGGCCGCCGACCGGACGGCCCGGGCGCGTTCGAGGGCGAGGCTGTAGACGGCGTCCCGGTCCGCCACGTCGAGCCCACCGAGGACCGCGTGCTCGGGCAAGGCCGCCGCCAGCGAGTCCGCGGCGAGCGAGTCCGCCGCCAGCGAGTCCGCGTTGGCCGGGCCGATGCGGAGCGTGGCGAGCATCCGCGCGTCGTCGCCCGAGACGACGTCGCCCGGGACCCGCCCCCGGCGCCGGAGGGCGGCGCGGACGGAGTCGGCCCGGCCCTCGACGACCGCCTCGAGCGAGTCGACCACGGCGACCATGTCGGACGTCCGCATGGTCCGGTCGGTGCGTCCGGCGTCGCGCTCGGCCCGGCGCTCGAACTCGCCGAGGCCCGAGAGGTCGAAGGCCATCCGGTGCCGCTCGAAGGCCAGCCGCTCGTAGTGGTCCACGCCGCCCCCCGGCCGCCGCCGGTGGACCTCGCCGTCTTCGAGGAGCATCGTCAGGCGCTCGCCGCCGTACTGCGTCTGGAGCCGGGCCCGCTCGGCCGTCAGGACCGCCGAGCCGCCGCCGGCCGACCGCGTCTCGAACACGGTGACGCCGAGGAGGAGCCCGGTCGAGTCCGGGGGAATGGCGTCGGCGCGGATGGCGTAGCCGCCGACGCCGGTGTAGAACTCGCCGGGCGTGAGCGCGAACCCGGGCCGGCTCACGCTGATGTCGCGCCAGAGCCCGCCGAGCCGGTGGTTGGCCTCGGGGAGCATCTCGTTGTTGAAGTACCCCATCCCCAGCGTGAGCGCGAGCCCGACCACGGCGACGGGCCAGGCGAGGCGCGGGAGCGAGACGCCGGCGCTCTTGGCGACGAGGTACCCCCGGCTCTCGCCCAGCCGCCCGAACGCCGCCAGCAGGGCGATGAGCCACGCCATCGGCACGGCGAGCGTGACCATGTAGGCCAGGCTGTACGCGATGAGCTCGACGACGGCGCCGGCCGGGAGCCCCCGCCCGACCAGGTCCTCCATGTAGACGAAGAGGAACTGCATCAGGAGCAGGAACACGAGCGTCAGGAACGCCGCCGCGAACGGGAGCGGGAGCGACCGGAGAAGCTGGCGGTGGAGGCGCGTGAGCATGGGGGCGGAAGCTACCCGGCCAACGCGCGCGTCGTCCCCGGTCGGGCCCGGACCCTCCGGCCTCGCGCACAGTTCGCGCCCCGCTGCCTGCCCCCGCGGAGGCGGGGGCGCCGCCCACCGGGAACGCCCGCCAGCGGCCGGCCGTGACCGGCACTCCGGGCTCTCCCCTTCCCCACCCCCGATGCCGCTCACCGTCCGCTCGTTCGTCGTCAGCCCGTTCGCCGAGAACACGTACGTCCTCTCCGACGGCGCCGAGGCCGCGCTCGTCGACCCCGGGACGGCCTCGCGCGAGGAGCGCCGGCGCGTCGAGGCGTACGTCGAGGAGGCCGGGCTGACAGTCCGCCACCTGCTCCTGACGCACGGTCACCTCGACCACGTGTTCGGGTGCGCCCACTTTGCCACCCGCTACCCCGACGCCGCGCACGGCGGCTGGCAGCTCCACCCGGCCGACGGCCCGCTCCTCCAGAACGCCCCGATCCAGGCCGAGCTGTTCGGTGTCCGCGTGGACCCGCCCCCGCCGGCCGCGCACGACCTGGCCGAAGGCGACGAGGTCGAGATCGGGAGCACCGTGCTCCGCGTGCTCCACGTGCCCGGCCACTCGCCCGGATCGGTCGCGTTCTACGACGAGGCCGGCGGCCACCTCGTCGGCGGCGACGTCTTGTTCTAGGGCTCGATTGGTCGGACGGACCTGTGGCAGGGGAACCTCGACACGCTCCTCGCCTCGATCCGCGACAAGGTGCTCCCGCTCCCCGACGACACGGTCGTCCACTCAGGCCACGGGCCGGACACGACGGTCGGGGCCGAGCGCCGGTCGAACCCGTTTCTCCAGGATCTCTAGCCGCTGGCGGTGCGCGCCGCCAGCCGGGCGCTAGCGCGTTGCGCATACCACATCCGGTTGCTCTGTCCGGTCCGGGCTCGCGCCTTCCCCAGTCCTTCCTGAGCAGGTGGGATACGCCGACCTGATCCACGTATAAGGGAGGTGTCATCCTGAGCAGAGCGAAGGACCTCAACGAAGAGCCCTAAGCCCTTCGGCACCGGCGCCTACGACACCGCGCCGAGATCCTTCGCTGACGCTCAGGATGACAGGGGGGAGGTACCCATCCGGCGCTCTAGACCAGCTTCTGGAGCGGCTCGGCCACGCGGACGACGTGCTCGGCCGTCGACATGATGTAGAAGTGGAGGCCCGGCACGCCGGCGTCCATCAGCTCCTCGGCCTGCCGCCGCGCCCACTCGACGCCGACGTCGACGACGTGCTCGTCGTGGGCCTCCTCGACCTCGGCCGCCAGCGCCTCGGGGATCTCGGTGTAGAACGCGCGCGGGAGCGTCTGGAGCTGCCGCTTCGACGTCAGGATCTTGAGCCCCGGCACGATCGGCACGCTGATCCCCACGTCCCGGCACCGCTCGACGAAGTCGAGGTAGTGGCGGTTGTCGAAGAACATCTGCGTGACTACGTAGTCGGCCCCGGCGTCCACCTTCCGCTTCAGGTGGAGGACGTCCCACGTCCGGTTCGGGGCGTCGACGTGCTTCTCGGGATAGCCCCCGACGCCGACGCAGAAGTCGGTGGGCTCGGCGTCGAGGAGGTCGGCGAGGTAGCGGCCCTCGTTCATGGCCTGGATCTGGGCCACGAGGTCGGCGGCGTACTCGTTCCGTCCGCGGCCCGGCCGCTCCGGCTTCGCCACGCCCTTGTCGTCGCCGCGGACGGCGAGGACGTTGTGGATGCCGAGGTAGTTGAGCTCGATGAGGGCGTCCTCGGTCTCCTCCTGCGTGAACCCCCGGCACAGGATGTGCGGCACGGCGTCGATCCCGAACCGGTGCTGGATGGCCGCGCAGAGCCCGAGCGTGCCCGGCCGCTTCCGCTTGACGCGCTTGCGGACCGTCCCGTCGGGGAGCTCGTCGTAGACCGCCTCGGCCGAGTGGCTCGTGACGTCGATGAACGGCGGGCGGTACGGCGCGAGCGCCTCGACGATCTCGAGGACGGCCCCGACGGAACTCCCCCGCTTCGGCGGGATGATCTCGTACGAGAGGAGCGGTCCGTGAGCCCGCTCGTAGTGCTCAGTGACGCGCATGGGGGGGCCGTCAGGGGGCCGCTGGCGGAGGGCGGGGACGGGCCCGAACCTACGGGACGCCTGCCAGCCTGGCGCCCGGGGCGCCAGAAGCCGTGGACGGCCCCTCAGTTCCGGCGGAGCCAGAGGTCGTCGAACAGGGGGTGGACGGCCGGCCCCTCCCCCGGCTGGCGCTCGACGGGGGCCCCCTGCGACTGGCGGAGCGCCTGGTCCTCCAGGATGTCGCGGAGGCGGACGGGGACGGCCTCGCCCTGGAGCGTCCGCCGGCGGCGCCGCTGCGACCCGTCGAACGGGAGCGGGCGCTCGGGGAACAGGATGCGCGCGACGGTCACGGCCGTCCACACCGCCATCAGGACGAGCGTCGGGATCGCGACGAGGAAGAACCCCGTGACCAGGGCCGCCAGCGGGAGGACGAGCGCGGGCGTCGGCATGGCGGGGGGCGCTCGCGCGCGGCAGGTTCCCTAGTTCCGGTCGGGGACGGTGTCGTCGTCGATGACGGCGGGCCCGGCCTCGCCGGGGATGGCCTCGACCGGCTCGGCGTCCGTCGCCGGCCCGGCCGGGCCCTCGGGGTTCTCGAACAACTCGGGGTCGGGCTGGACGACGAGCGGGGCGGCCTCGAACGCCTCCTGGATGCCGGCCTGGACCTCCTCGGCCGCCAGCGCCTCGGCTTCGAGGACGTCCGCGGGGATGGCCGAGAGCTCCTCGAACGTGTCGCGGAAGGCGAAGTCGAGGTACGTGAACGCGAAGAAGATGACGAGGAACACGACGCTCCCCACGAGGATGAGCAGGTTCGTCCCCTTCTCGTACTTCAGCCCCATGAAGTAGGCTGCGACGAAGTACGCCTTGGCCCCCGCGATGCCCAGCGCGACCGGCACGCTGAGCCCGCCGAGCGGGAGCTTCGGGACCTCGAACGTGAACCCGAAGATGTCCCCGAACCCGCGCTCGAAGATCGCCAGCACGACGGTCAAGACCGTCAGGCCGACGAGGATGAAGAACGTCCGCTTGAGGACGGTGTCGGAGAACACGTGGTGGCCGCCGTGGCCGGTGTGCTCCTCGTGTCCGTCGTCCGTTGCGTGTGCCATGTCAGGGAAGGCGTGATCCGTGATGCGGGGCTCTACTGGCGGTCCGTCTAAGCGGTGTGCGGCCCCTGGGCGCCATTACGCATCACTCGTCGCGCATCAGATGAGGTACATCAGGGGGAAGACGAAAATCCAGATGATGTCCACCACGTGCCAGTACAGGCCGACGTTCTCGACCGGCGTGTACCAGACGCTGGAGTAGGCGCCCTTGCGGGCCTTCCACGCCAGGATTCCGATCGCGACGATGCCGATCAGGATGTGGAGGGCGTGGATCCCCGTCATCATGTAGTAGATGGAGAAGAAGATGCCGGCCCGGCGGTTCGAGTAGATGGCCTCCTTGTCGCGGCCCTCGACCTCGGCGCCGTGGGCGCTCCCCATCAGCCCCTCCTCGCCGCGCGGGGCGCCCTGGACACCCGGCTCGACGCCGACGCCCGGGATGTTGGGGGCCTGGAGCTCGCCGGCCACGTCGGGCCCGAGCGGGGGCGTCGCGTCCGGCGTCTCCGCCAGCACGGCGGACTCTTGGGACTGCGTCTCGGCCTCCGCCTGGACGCCGCCGGCCGGCTCGCCCACGTCCGGGAGCGCCGGCGTAACGGGGGCCGGGTTCTGGTCCTCGCCCGTCAGCCCCTCGTCGACGACGACCATCTCGCCCGCGTCGGACTCGACGACCGCGCCGTCGGCCACGCCGCGCGAGCGCGGTGGCGTGTACGACGGTGTGAGGGGGACGGCACCGGTGAGGCCGTAGACCGTGTCCACGTCCTCGTCCAGCTCGAACGCGATCCCTGGATAGATCCCCTCGTGGAATTTGTGGGTGTACTCGAAGTACTTGACCACGAGGAACCCGCTCGCCAGCGCGATCGTGGCGATGAGGTTCCAGAACAGGACCTTCCGGTTGTCCATCTGCGCCCCCCGGATGGCCCAGGCCATCGTGAGCGACGAGAGGAGGAGGACGAGCGTGTTGACGGCGCCGAGGACCGTGTCGAGCTGGAGGCTCGCCTGCTCGTAGAGCTCGGGGTACTGCGTGCGGAAGATGCCGTAGGCGACGAACATCCCCCCGAACAGGAGGATCTCGGTCGCCAGGAACAGCCACATCCCTAGCTTCGAGGCCTCGAACTGCTGCTCGGCCGAGACGAAGTGGTGCTGGAGCCGCGACGGGTGGAGCTGGCCGTCGTGGCCGAGCAGCATGTGCTCGCCGTGGTGCCCGTCGCCGCCGTGGCCTACGGCGTGGGGGTCGTCGACCGTGACCGGGGTGGGGTTCGCCATGAGGGAAGCGCTCTGCTTAGATGCGTGATGCGTGATCCGTGAGGGTGCTCGCCTGAGAGTCACGCATCACGAATCACGCATCGTGGCTAGGTCAGGTCGTCGGGCTGGGCCGTCCCGTCCTCGACCTCTTGGTCCATCTCCTGCGGGCCGCCGACCTCGACGTTCGGGATCGGGGCGCCGCCGCTGGCGGCCCCGTCGCCCGCGCCGTCGCCGGCCGTCCGGAAGAGGACCTCGTAGTCGTACGGGCCGTGCGTCACGAGCGGCGTCCGGTGGAAGTTGTGGTGGTCCGGCGGGCTCGTGCAGTGCGTCCAGTCGAGCGTGGCCGCGCCCCACGGGTTGCCCGGGGCCCGCTTCGCGCCGGGCCGGAGCGACCACAGCCCGTTGATGAGGACCATGACGAGCCCGATCCCGAGCACGGCCGACCCGATCGTCGAGGACTGGTGGAGCGGCTCGAGCCACGGCATGTCCGGGTAGTCGTAGTACCGGCGCGGCATGCCCTGGCTCCCCATGATGAACTGGATGAAGAACGTCAGGTTGAACCCGAGGAAGACGACGAGCGCCGAGATCTTCCCCCACGTCTCGTTGTAGAGCCGGCCGGTCATCTTGGGCCACCAGTAGTGGAGGCCGCCGAGGAGCGCGATGACCGTCCCGCCCATCATCACGTAGTGGAAGTGGGCCACGACGAAGTACGTGTCGTGGAGGTGGATGTCGACCGCCAGCGCGCCGACCATGATGCCCGTCACGCCCCCGATCGTGAACAGGAACAGGAAGCTCAGCGCGTAGAGCATCGGCGTCTGGAGCCAGACCGAGCCCTTGTACATCGTCCAGGTCCAGTTAAAGATCTTGATCCCGGACGGGATGCCGATGAGGAACGTGATGAGCGAGAACACGATGCTCGAGACCGGGCTCTGACCCGACGTGAACATGTGGTGCCCCCAGACGAGGAACCCGAGGAGCGCGATCGCCACCGACGAGAGCGCGACGGCCCGGTAGCCGTAGACCCGCTGGCGGCTGAACGTGCCCATCAACTCCGAGATGATCCCGAAGGCCGGGAGGATCATGATGTAGACGGCCGGGTGGCTGTAGAACCAGAAAAAGTGCTGGAACAGGACCGGGTCGCCGCCGAGGGCCGGGTCGAAGATCCCGATCCCCAGCAGCCGCTCCATCGTCAGGAGGACGAGCGTGATCCCGATGACCGGCGTGGCGAGGATCTGGACGATCGAGGTCGCGTAGATCGACCACAGGAAGAGCGGCATCCGGTTCCAGGTCATCCCTGGCGCCCGCATCTTGTGGATCGTGACGATAAAGTTCATCCCCGTCAGGATCGACGAGAACCCGAGGATGAAGGCGCCGAGCGCCACCGCGATCACGGCCGTCCCCGTCTCCTTCGAGTACGGCGTGTAGAACGTCCAGCCCGTGTCGACGCCGCCCGTCGTGATCGAGAGGAGGACGACGATCGCCCCGAGCGCGTAGATGTAGAGGCTGAGGAGGTTCAGCTTCGGGAACGCCACGTCCTTCGCCCCGATCATGATGGGCAAGAGGAAGTTGCCGAGCGTGGCCGGGATCGACGGGATGATGAACAGGAACACCATCACCAGCCCGTGCATGGTGAACACCCGGTTGTAGGTGTCCGGGCCCATGATCGTCTCGCCGACCGTGAACAGCTCCGCCCGGATCCCGAGCGCCAGCAGGCCGCCGACCGAGAAGAAGAAGCTGACCGCGACCAGGTACATGATCCCGATCCGCTTGTGGTCCACGGTCAGGGCCCACGACTTGACCCACTCCCACGCCCGCCTCAAGCCACGGACGTCGTCGGCCGGCCGGGGCTCCTTGAGGTAGTTGTGGACCGGCTCGTGGCCGACCGGGTGGGCCCGGGTGGGCTGGGCCGGGCGGCGGGCGGGAGCGGGGGACTGAGTCAGCGTCGCCATGGGTGGGACGGGATGGGCGGGCGCGGGGGCCCTCGGATGTCTACGGTCTCGTCGTCGGGGCTACTCGCGGACCTCCTCGGTGTCGACCGGGTCGGCGACGGGGACGGACGGGTCGCCCATGCCGCCCTCGGGCGGCTGCGCGGTCACGGACTGGCTCGCGTCGGCGTCGGCCGCCAGCGTGGTGTCGGCGGCGGTCGCGGCGTCGTTTAAGAGCCGGATGTAGGCCGAGACGCCGGCGAGCTGCTCGTCGTTGAGCTGGCCGTCGTAGGACGGCATGTTGGCGCCCTCGTAGCCCGGCGTGATGTACGACTGCGGGTAGAGGATCTGCTCGGTGATGTACGCCTCGTCGGCGACGCCCTGCTCGCTCCCGGGCCGCGGGGCCATCCAGAGCCCGAGCCACGTCGGGCCGACGCCGGACGAGCCGTCGAGCGAGTGGCACGTGTTGCAGGCGTACTGCTCGTAGACGCGCTCGCCGAGGACGGCTGGGGCCACGGGACCCTGCCCGGGGACGTCGCCGCCAATGATGCGGAAGTACTCCTGCCGGCTCACGACGTGGATCTTGGCGCCCATGTCCGAGTGGGCCGTCCCGCAGTACTCGGTGCAGAGGACCTGGTAGGTCCCCTCGCGGGGCGCCTGAAACCAGACGTAGGTGAACCGGTTGGGGAGCACGTCGTGCTTGATCCGGAACTCGGGCACGAAGAAGCTGTGGAGCACGTCCTGGCTCGTCATCTCGAGCCGGACGGGCGTGTCGACCGGGACCCAGATCTCGTTCGGGATCGGCGCGTTGACGCCGTTCGTGTACTCGAACGACCACGCCCACTTCTGCGCCTTCACGTTGATCGTGATCGCGTCCGGCGGCGGGATCGCCGTGCCGACGTAGGCCCGGAACCCCCAGAAAAAGACGACGAGCACGAGGAGCGTCGGGACCACGATCCACGAGAGCTCCAGGAGCTTCGACTCGTGGACGTCGACGGGCCGGTCGGCGTGGCTGCGGCGCCGGTACTTGACGACGAAGTAGACGATCGCCCCCGTCACCAAGAGCGTCAGCAGGATGCTGCTGACCATGATGAAGTTGAACAGGGCGTCGATCTCGTGCGCCTCGGTCGAGGCCGCGGGCGGGAGCCACAGCCCGTTCTCGCCGGTCCAGAACGAGGTCCGGCCGGCCGTCGCGAGGGCCTCGAGCGAGTCCGCGTCGATCCCCTCGAGGTTGTAGGTCTCGAGCGCGTCCGGCGGGGTCCCCGTGGCGACGTCGATGTCAGAGGGGGCGATTTGCATCATCAGGGCAAGGTCGGCACGGGCGGTGCCAGCGGTTCGTCAGCGTGCGGGGGCGGGGGGCACGGACCCGACGCCGTCCCACCGCGAGGCCGTCCGGCGCGCCTCGCGGCGCCAGAACACGAAGAGCATGGCGCCGAGGGCGAGGAGGAGCAGGCCGCCCCCGATCTTGGTCACCGTGAGCACGGCGAGCGAGTACGACTGGGCGTCCTCGTCGTACTCGAAGCAGGTCAGGAGGAAGCGGTCGAGCGTGTTCCCGATCGTGCCCTCGCCGGCCTCGACGAGCGCCAGCCGGAAGTCGCGGGCGTGCGGGACGATCCCGTAGAGGTAGCGCGTCACGACGCCCTCCGGGCTGAGCAGGATGAGGGCGGCGCCGTGGGCGTACTCGCCCGTCCGCACGTCGTAGCCGTAGCGGAACCCGACGGCCTCGGCGAGCGCCTCGACGTTGCCCTCGGTCTCGGGCGTGACCGTCCAGAAGTGGAGACCTTCGGCGGCGCCCGGCTGGCCGATCCGGCGGACGTACTCGGCCTTCGCGCTGTCGGCCCGGGCCGGCGTGTCGGCCGGGTCGATGGAGACGGCGAGCACGTCGTAGTCCTCGCCCACCGCGAGGTCCGACTCGGCCACGGCCGTCGCCACGCCGTCGAGGACGAGGCTGCACAGCATCGGGCACGAGTGGTACACGAACGCGACCACGACCGGCCTGTCCCGCCCGAGCAGGCTCTCTAACTGCACCTCCCGGCCCGCCTCGTCGCGGAACGTGAGACTGCCCGGGACCGTCGCGCCGAGCTCTTCGACGATCCCGACCTCGCCCTGGAGCCGGTTCGGGAGCGCCTGCTCCGCCTGCCCGTCGATCGGGCGGACCTTCGACGGGGAGAGGACCTGGGCCGCCGCGGGCTGTACGAACGCGGCCGCCAGCAGGGCGGTGAGGGCGAACGTCCAGAGGCGGCGGTGCGTCATCCTGGTTAGTCGATGGGGTCGAAGTCGTCCTCCGGCTCGTCGATCCCGACCTCCTCGCCGGTCGGCACGTCGGGGCGGAACGGGCGCTCGGCCTCCTGGCGGGTGCCGGGGACGGCGGACGGGTTGAGCGGGCCGGTCTCCAGCCCGGTCTCGGGGACCGGCGCCGTCAGCGGGCCCCGCTCGACTTGGACCTGAACGGCCCGGCTCGGCTTCTTCGTCACCGGCGCCGTGTTCCACTCGGCGTAGGTATCGGGAATATCGAGGGCCTGCGCTGGCGTCGCGTCGGCGTAGTCGGCGGCGACGAGCGCCATCGCCCGGTCGATCGGGACGCCGTAGACGCTGTCCACGCGGCTGTAGACCTGGAGCCGGGCGAGCGCCTCGACCTCGAGCGCTTCGAGGTCCACGGACCGGGCCGCGGCCTCGGCGTCGAGCGAGACCTGCGTGTTGTACGGGATGTAGATGAGGTAGATGAGGACGACGGTCAGCGCGGCGACGCTCAGGAGCACGGCGAGCACGAGCCCGAGGATCTGGCCCGACTCGATCCCCTCCTCCTCGACGCCCATCTGCTCGAGGAGCGCCTCGGCCTCCGGGTCGTCGCTGCCGCGGGCCTCCTCGCGGGCTTCCAGCCCGGCCGTCGGGATGAGCTGGCCGTACGGGCCGTACTCCTCCTCCTCCATCGGGCGGACCACCGACGGGTCGGCCTCGGGGCGGAGGCCCTCCTGCGGGGGCGGCGTCGGGTCCACGCCGTGCGGGTTGGGCATCGGGGTGCCCGGCAGCTCGGCCGGCTCGTCGCGGGGGGGGCGGGGCGCGTTCTCGTCCATCGTGGAGGGCAAACGGGCGCGGGCGCCCGTTGTTTTCAGTTCTGATTGAAAGGACTGTGGAGCGGTCCGTTCCGCCCGCTGGCGCCGCCTGCCAGCCCGCGTCTAGACGTTCTCGAAGCGGAGCGAGTCGTTGAAGTACGGGTCGCCGTAGGGCGTCAGCGCGTGGCGGCGGTAGCGGAGCAGGACCGACCCGAGGAACAGGCCGAACAGCCCGAGCCCGACCATCATCTCAGCGATCGGGAAGACGGGCGGGAGCACGTCGATGTCGAGGACCTCTTCCGGCGTCGCGCCCCCGGGCGTCGCCGGGACGCCGTCGGCCGGTCCGGCCTCCTGGAGCATCACGAGCTCGACGGCGCCGTCGTCCGCCCCACCGACGGAGGCGTCGACGACGACCTCGTACTCGTCCAGCCCGTACGGTGCCTCGCGGGCCGGCATCGTCGTCCACCACAGGTCCACCCAGTGCATGACCAGGAGCCAGACGGCCATCGTCGCCAGGACCGGGTAGATCCGCTTCGAGGCCCGCGGGAGGAGGATCAGGAACGGGAGGATAAAGTGGAAGATGAGGAGCGCCGCCGCCACGATCCCCCAGCCCGCCGTCAGCCGCTTGAGGAACCAGACGGTCTCCTCGGGGATGTTCGCGTACCAGTACAGCATGTACTGGCTAAAGGCGATGTACGTCCAGAACACGGTGAAGGCGAACATGAACTTCCCCATGTCCTGGAGGTGCTCGCGCGTGACCTCGGGGAGCATTCCGGCCTTCTTGAACGCCAGCGCCAGGAACGTGATGAGGCAGAGCGCCCCGAGCCACCCGCCAGCGAAGAAGTAGACGCCGAACATGGTCGAGAACCAGTGGGGGTCCGTCGACATCACGAAGTCGTACGACGCGAACGCCGTGGCGACGGCCGCCAGCGGGATGCCGAGCCCGCTCCAAAACCGCATCTTCCGCGTGTTCTCCGGGTCCGGGTGCGCGTCGTTGCGGACGGAGAGCGTGTACAGCTTGTGGCCCAGGACGGAGAAGATGACGAAGTAGAGGACGTACCGGACGATGAAGAACGGGAGGTTGAGGTAGAGCCGCTTGCCAGCGATGAGGTAGTCGTACGCCGGGCTGTTGACGTCGTAGAGCTCGCTGTGCGTCCAGTGGTACAGGTCGTAGTTGCCGAGGAGCACGGGGATGCCGGCAATCGCGAGGATCGGGAACGAGACGGCGATGGCCTCGGGGATCCGCCGGATCGTCGTCGACCACCGGGCCTTCGTGATGTGCTGGATCATCACGAAGAAGAGGGCCCCGATCGCGATCGAGACGCAGAACACCCACCCGATGAGGTAGGCGAACAGGGCGTACCCCAGCCCGCCGCCGAGCGCGACGACGGCGCCGATGACAAGGAGGATGAGCCCGGCCCCCATCAGGACCGTCCACCAGCGGTGGTCGTCGGAGAACCGGTGGCGGACCGGGACCCGGTCGCGGTCGGCGTCGACGGGGTCGAAGAGGAGGCGGGAGACGGCGTTGGCCATGTGGGAGGTCTACTCGGCTTCGGGACGCCGGGGGGCGCTCGCTGTCGGAAGGGTGGGGCCTAGCGTGGCGGGCGGCGGCCTAGTTGGCGAGGCGGACGTTGGGGTTCTCCGTCGCCAGCCGCTGGCGCTCGGCGACGGGCACGTCCTCGGCACCGGCGTCGACGCTCCGCTGGAGCGCGCGGATGTAGGCCACGATCGCCCAGCGGTCGGCCGGGGGCACCTCGTGCCCGTAGCTCGCCATCGTGTTGACCCCGTTCAGGATCACGTCGTAGAGGTACCCGTCGGACCGGGCGCGGAGCGCGTCGGTGTGGTAGCTCGGCACCTGGAAGCCGTAGCCCAGCCCGCCGTTCCCGACGGCGACGATCCCGCGGCCGTCGCCGGCGATCCCGTGGCACGGCGTGCAGAAGATGTCGTAGCGGTCCTGCCCGCGCTCCAGGAGGTCGGCTGTGACTGGGACCGGGATCGTCTCGATGTACGAGCCGTCGGCCTCGCGGCCGTAGTAGAACGGGGCGTTCGCGTCCGTCCGGAGGTTCCCCCGCGCGACGGTCCCGGCGACGGGCGGTCGCATGGCGGCTCCGTCGTAGAAGAGCCCGTTGGGCTCCTGGGCCTCGAACCGCTCCACGTAGTCCATGTTGAGGTTCGGGTGGATCGGCGGGTCGTCGCTCGTCATCCCCCGGCAGCCGCCGAGGGCGACGGCCAGCGCGGCGATGGCGAGGAGGGAACGGGTGTTCATAAGGGTGCGGGACGCGGGCCCCGGGTCTACGCTAGAGGTCGCCGGTCGTGTGCGGCGGGGCGACGGGCGTCGCCGGAGACGTGCCGGCGGGCGCCGGGCTGGCGGGCGCCGGGCTGGCGGGCGCGGCGGTCGGGACCAGGGCCGGCTCGGCGTCCAGGCTGTGGGCCCCGTCGTGGTCGATGTACTCGACGTGCTGCGCGCCCAGGCCGCGGAGGTCGTCGGCCGTCCCGTCGCGGCGGAACGCGCCGTCGCGGACCGAGACGTGGAGGAAGAACCCGTCGTCGGTCGCCCGCCCGAACCGCTCCGAGTGGAAGAGCGGGTTGTACGGCTTCGGCAGCCCGTTCAAGGCCAGCATCCCGCCCACGGCCGTGAGCGCCGAGAACAGGATCGTCAGCTCGAAGATGATCGGGATCGAGGGCTCCCAGGCGAAGAGCGGCTTGTTCGAGATGTTGATCGGGTAGTCCACGGCGCTCGTCCACCACTGGAGGAGGAACCCGAGGACGGCCCCGGCCGCGCCGCCCGCGAACACGAGGAACCCGAGTTTGGAGACCGGCAGCCCCATCGCCCGGTCCATTCCGTGGATCGGGAACGGGCTGAACGTATCGATCTGGGAGTAGCCCCGCTCGCGGAGCCCCTCGACGGCGTGGACGAGCGCTCCCGGGTCCTCGTACTCGGCGAGGAGCCCGACGTGCTGGTTGGAGCGGTCTTCGAGCCGCTGGCGGATGGCGCTGAGCATAGGATTCGTCGTCAGCTAGCGGGCGTCGAGTGGGGTGTCGTCCTCGCGGGGGTCGTCGGCCGGCTGGGCCGGGACGCCGGCGGCGCCCGCCGGTGCGGCCGGGGCCCCGCCCTGGGCGTAGGCGTCGGTCTGGTACGGCGCGAGCGTGTGCCCGTCGCCCGCCGAGTGGCCGTCGCCCGCGTGGTGGTAGAAGTGGGGGTCGGCCTGCGGCATCACCCCCTTCACCTCGGCGATCGCCACCATGGGCACGAACCGGAGGAACAGGAGGAACAGCGTGAAGAAGAGCCCGAACGTCCCGAAAAAGAGGAGGGCGTCCCACGCCGTCGGGCTGTAGTAGTCCCACGACGACGGGAGGAAGTCGCGGTGGAGCGACGTGATCGTGATGACGAACCGCTCGAACCACATCCCGATGTTCGTCGTGATCGAGATGGCGAACATGATCGGGATCGACCGCCGGAACTTCTTGACCCAGAAGAGCTGCGGGAAAAGGAGGTTGCAGCTCATCATGATCCAGTACGCCCAGGCGTACGGGCCCGTCGCCCGGTTGATAAAGGCGAACTGCTCGAACTCGACGCCCGAGTACCACGCGATAAAGAACTCCGTGATGTAGGCGAACCCGACGATCGTCCCCGTCACCAGGATCACGATGTTCATCTTCTCCAGGTGGTCGAGCGTGATCAGGTTCTCGAGGTCGTACACCTTCCGGGCGACGACCATGAGCGTGACCACCATCGCGAACCCGGAGAAGATGGCCCCGGCCACGAAGTAGGGCGGAAAGATCGTCGTGTGCCACCCCGGGATGATCGAGATCGCGAAGTCGAACGAGACGACCGAGTGGACCGAGAGGACGAGCGGCGTCGCCAGCCCGGCGAGCAGGAGGTACGCCCGCTCGTAGTGCCGCCAGTGGCGGTTCGAGCCGGTCCACCCGAGGCTGAAGAAGCCGAGGATGCGCGCCCGGAGCATCCGCCCGGCCTTGACGGCCCGGTCGCGGAGCGTCGCGAGGTCGGGGATGAGCCCGACGTACCAGAACAGGAGCGAGACCGTCCCGTAGATCGAGACCGCGAACACGTCCCAGAGCAGCGGGCTCTTGAACTGCGGCCACATCGCCATCTGGTTCGGGATCGGGAGCGTGTAGTAGATGACCCACACGCGCCCGACGTGGAACGTGGGGAAGATGAGCGCGCACGCGACGGCGAAGAGCGTCATCGCCTCGGCCGCCCGGTTGATCGAGGTCCGCCACTTCTGGCGGAACAGGAAGAGAATCGCTGAGATGAGCGTGCCCGCGTGCCCGATCCCGACCCAGAACACGAAGTTGACGATGGCCCAGCCCCAGAACACCGGGTTCGTGAGCCCCCACACGCCCGGCCCGTTCCAGACGAGGTAGGCGATCGCGATCCCCATGATGCCGAGGACCGAGGCGGCCGCGAAAAAGGCGGCGTACCACGCCGGCGGCGTCTTCTTCTCGGCGTGCCCCGCCACCAGCTCGGTGACGTCGTGGAACGAGAGGTTCCCGCGGACGAGCGGGGCGTCCTCGAGCGTCATCGGCGAGCCGTCCGGGTAGGCGGGGGCGCCGTCACCGCCAGAGCGGCCGTACGCGTTTTTCGAGGTGACGGTAGCCACAGGCGTGAGGGCTGGGTGTGGACTGGCGGTGCGCGCGGGGGCCTAGGCGTCCTCGGCGTGGACCTCGTCGGCCCCGTGGCCGCCCGCCCCGTGGTCGTCGTGGAGCAGGGGGTCGAGCGGCGACTCGAGGCCGGGGTGCGGGTTCGTCAGCCGGGCGAGGTAGGTCAGCCGCGGCTTGACGGCGAGGTAGGCCAGGACCGCGTAGTTCCGCGGGTTCTGCTTGAGCTGCGAGACGGCGCTCGTGGCGTCGGCGAGGTCGCCGAAGACGATGGCCTCGGCCGGGCACGCCTGCTGGCACGCCGTGAGCACCTCGCCGTCGCGGAGCGGCCGGTCCTCGATGTGCGCGTACTTCTGTGTCTGGCGGATCCGCTGGACGCAGAACGTGCACTTCTCCATGACGCCCCGGTAGCGGACCGTGACGTACGGGTTCGACTGCATCTGGACCTGAAGCGGGAGCGTCTTCGTCCAGTTGTAGAAGTTGTACCGCCGAACCTTATACGGGCAGTTGTTGGCGCAGTACCGCGTGCCGATGCACCGGTTGTACACCATCGCGTTGAGCCCGTCCGGCGAGTGGACCGTCGCGTTCACCGGGCAGACCTGCTCGCACGGGGCCTGCTCGCAGTGGACGCACATCATCGGCTGGGCCACCATCCCCGGCGCCCCCTCGTCGCCGACGAAGTAGCGGTCGAGCCGGAGCCAGTGCATCTCGCGGCCGCGCGCGACCTGGTCCTTGCCCACGACCGGCACGTTGTTCTCGGCCTGGCACGCCACGACGCACGCGTTGCACCCGGTGCACGCGTTGAGGTCGATGGTCATGCCCCACTGGTTCTCCGAGTAGAGCCACTCGCCGATCCGGGGGTCCTCGGCCGCCGAGTTGTCGTTCCCCCACGACGGCGGGAAGTCCTCCCAGGGCGTCTCCTCGATGAGGTGCTCGCTGATCGTGGCCGCCGGGTTCTCGCGGTACTCGGCCAGCGTCGTCGCCTGGACGATCTCGCGGCCCATCATCGAGCCGTGGTCCTGCGTGCTGGCGAGGAGGTAGTCGTCCTGGCCCGTCCGCGCGAGGGCGACGGCCGGGACGTAGGCGCCAGCGCCGAGCTGGCGGAGGCGCTCGACGCGCGCGGCCGTCGTCCCCGGCACGTCCGGGTCGTCGCCGATGAGGTCGGCGCCGACGAGCGACGAGAGCGCGCCGGTCCGGTAGACGTCGGTGTGGACGCGGCCGGGCAGGAGCGCCCGGTTGATCCGCTCGAACACGTTCTCGTCGTCGAGCTCGCGGTCGATCGCGAGCTCGCGGCCGTAGCCGAGGAGGACCGTGATCGACCCGTCCGCGTGGCCGGGCTGGACCCAGACGGGGAGCACGGCCGGCACGCCCTCCGGCGTCTCGATGCGGATGACGGGCGCCTCGTACTTGCCCTTGTCGATGTCCGTCCCGGCGTACTGCGCGCCGTCGAGGTCGTCGAACCGCTCGACGGCGTCGTCGAGGCCGAGGAGCGTGGCCGTCGTCGGGCTCACCATCGCGACCGGGTCCCAGGTCACCTTCGTGACGGGGTGCGGGGCCTCCTGCATCCAGGCCACGTTCGAGAACGCGCCGTCGTAGAGCGTCGGCGAGAGGCGGAAGACGAGCTCGACGTCGTCGGCGTCGGGCGGGCGGAGGCCGGCGAGGGATCCGGAGCCGCCGCCGGACCCGAGCGAGGCGTACCCCGTGTTCGGGACGAACCCGTCGTGGAGCGCCACGCGCCAGGCCGTCTCGAAGTCGCCCGCGAGGCGGCCCTGGAGCGAGGCCCGGAGGATGTCGTAGCCCGCGTTGTTCCGGCCGGTGACGAGCGTGTTGAGGACCTCGACGTCCGAGTGCGCGTCGTCGTAAAGCGGGGCGATGAGGGGCTGGATGACGGAGAGCGTTCCGTCGTAGGCTCGCGCGTCGCCCCAGCTTTCGAGGTAGTGGGCGGCCGGGACGTGCCACGTCGCCCGCTGGCCGCTCTCGTCGCGGTAGAGCCCGGTGTGAATCGAGAGCGGGACGCGCGCGAGCGCCTGCTCGAACAGGAGGCCAGCGGGGAGCGAGTAGACCGGGTTCGTCCCCAGCATCACGAGCGCATCGACGCGGCCGGCGGCCATGTCGGCCACGAGCTCCGCCAGTTGGGGCCCGACCGGCTCGACGGGGCCCGTCTCGGTGTCCAGGTACTCGACCACGCCGCCCCCGAACCGCCCGTTCAAGGCAGCGACGAGGGCGTGGACCTGGGGCGGCTGCGTCTGCCCGGCCACGAACGCCGCGCGCCCGCCCGCCGCCCGGATGTCCTCGATGATCGCGTTGACGAACGGGACGAGGTCGTCCTCGACCCCGACCGTCACGCCGGTCTCGACGCCCAGCCCCTCGGCGATGGCGCCGGCCACGAACGGGACGGCGCCGGCCTTGACGGCCCGGCGGTGGTCGGCCATCCCGCCCGACATCGTCATCGTCGACTCGACGGCGTAGTGCCGGCTCATCGTCGGGAGGCCGTCGGCGTCGGTGCGGACGTCGGCCCGGCGGCTCCGGGCGTACTGGCGGTTGTTCCAGACCGAGTTGGGGTCCTCAGAGCCGAGGAAGTCGGCGTCGAACGAAACGATGACGTCGGCGTCGGCGAACCGGTAGAGCGGGCGGGCGGGGCGGCCGAGGGCGGCCTGCGTCCCGAGCGCCTGGGCGTCCTCGATGTGGGGCCCGAGCGTAATCCAGCGCGCGTTCGGGTAGGTCGAGAGGAACCGCTGGCGGAGGTCGAGGAGCGTCGGCGACGACGTCGGCGCGGCGAGGACGGCCACGTTCGCGCGCCCGCGGGCCGCCAGCAGCTGGTTGGCGGCGCCCACGAACCCGCCCCAATCCGACCGCCCGGCCGCGGCCTCGCCGCGGGCCCACACGTGGCGGCTCCGGTCGGGGTCGTAGAGCTGGAGGACGCTGGCCTGCGCGAAGATGTCGGTCGCGCCCCGGCTGACCGGGTGCTCGGGGTTCCCCTCCACCTTCGTCGGCCGGCCCTCGTGGCTCTGGACGAGCACGGCGTGGCCGACGCCGCCGAGCGGCATGGCCGTCGCGTAGGCGTTGGGGACGCCGGGAATCACCTCCTCCGGCTTCCGCGCGTACGGGAGGATCGTCTCGACCGGCCGGCGGCACCCGGTCATCCCGGCGAGCGCGGCGCTGGCGCCCATCACCTTCAGGAACGTCCGCCGGCTCGTCTCGCCGTCGCCCTCGGAAGGGGGGGCGCCCGGCAGGAACTCGTCACGGGCGACGGCGAGGTCGAGGGTGCCCGCCCGGGCCGCCCGGCTCCGCCACGTCTGCGGGGGGCCGGCCTGGGCGTCTTCGTCGGCCGCGGCGGCGGCGGGGCTCAGAACGTCGAGCTCGATCATGAACGGTGTCAGGTGTCAGGTGATCAGGTGGCAGGTGGAGGCACTTGGCACCCGCCACCCGCACGCCTGCAACCGTCTAGTAGTGGCAGGCCGAGCAGTTCTGGGGCGGCATGATCCCCTCGCGCTCGACGCGCTCGAGGTTGGCCGCGACGTAGGACGCGTAGGCCTCCTCGTACTCGTCCGAGCCCTCCTCGGCCCCGAAGAGCCCTTCGAGGTACCCCATCGTCGTGACCTCCTCCGGCGGGCGGAGGTGCTCCTCGGGCGCCCGGTGGCACTCGAGGCACCAGCCCATGCTCAAAGGCTCAGCTTGGTAGACCACCTCCATCTGGTCGATCCGCCCGTGGCAGCTCTCGCACCCGACGCCCACGTTCACGTGGACGGCGTGGCTGAACTGGGCGTAGTCCGGGAGGTGGTGGACCTTGACCCACTCGATCGGGATGCCCGTCGCCCAGCTCTCGCGGACGGGCAGGAGCTCGGCCGACTGCGTCTGGACCACGCCGTGGCAGTTCATGCACGTCTGCGTGCTCGGCACGTTCGCGTGCGGGCTCTGCTCGACGTGGTTGTGGCAGTACCGGCAGTCCATCCCGAGCTGGCCGGCGTGGAGCGCGTGGCTGTAGTAGACCGGCTGCTCGGGCTGGTAGCCGACCTCGTAGAACTCGGGCGAGAGGTAGTACCAGGCGAGCGCGACGACGAGGAGGCCGCCGCCGAACGCCCCGAACAGGGAGAGGGCGGGGAGGGCGTTCGCCTTGCGCGGGAAAAGCTGAGGCATGGTCGCGGGGTGAGAGACCCCGTTGGGAGTGGGCAGAGGGCCGCTTCGAAAGTAGACGGCCGGACTCCGGGGCCCCGGGAAGATAGCTCGAAGGGGCGGCGGACTACGGCTCCGGGGTTAGCCGGCGGGCCCACTTCAGAGGGTAGCACTGCTACCCCCCGGCCGCTCCGTCGCCGGCTGATACCAGGGAACTCCGCATGGTCGCACCGGGCCCTGACACCCTCCCTGACATACCGCTACGGTGCGCCCACGTGGACTTCCGCCCGGCTGGCGGGGCGCGTGAGCCGAGCGAACCGGAGGCCCATCCCGACGGCGGCGGCGGCCAGCCCCAGCGTGAGCCCCCACCACAGGCCGGGCGCCCCCCACCCGAGCCCGAGACCGAGGCCGGCCCCCACGCTCAGCCCGAGACCCCAGTAGGACGCCGCCGCGATCAGCATGGGCACGCGCGTGTCCTTGAGGCCGCGGAGCGCGCCGGCGACCGTCGCCTGTGCCCCGTCGAAGATCTGGAACACGGCGGCGATCCCGAGCAGGGCCGCCGCCAGCCGGGCCACGCCCGGGTCGGGGTCGGCCCCGGCGTAGACCCAGACGACGGCGCCGGGCGCGAGCCAGAAGAGGAGGGCCGTGAGCGTCATGAAGGAGGCGCCGAGCGCCGCGGCCGTCCACCCGGCGCGGGCGGCCCCGGCCAGATCCCGGGCCCCGGCCGCCTGCCCCACACGGACGCCCCCCGCCATGCCGATCCCGAGCGGAACCATGAACGCGACGCTCGCCGCGTTGAGCGCGACCTGGTGGGCCGCGAGCGACACCTCCGGGTCGGGCAGCCGGCCGACCATGAGCGTGGCCGCCGTGAAGAGGCCGGCCTCCAGCCCGAACCCGATCCCGATGGGCCAGCCCAGCGCGAAGAGGGCCCGGAGCGCCGCCGGGTCCGGCTGGCGGAGGCCGGCGAAGACGCGGAACCGGCCGAGCGGCCCGCGCCGGACGTAGAGGGCGAGGGCAACGAACAGGACCGTCATGGTCCCCGCCGAGCTCCACCCCGTCCCGACCACGCCGAGCGCCGGGGCCCCGAGCGCGCCGAACATGAGGACGTAGTTGAGCCCGGCGTTCACGGCCACGCCGACGAGCGTGACGGCGAGGACCGGCGCGGGCCGGCCGGCCCCCTCGGCGAGCCCGCGCAACGCTGTAAACCACAGGTTGGGGATGAACCCCCAGCGGATCGCCCCGAGGTACCCCCCCGCGAGCGCCGCCGTCTCGGGCGCCTGCCCCGTCCACAGGAGGACGGGCTCCATGTAGCCCAGCCCGACCGTGAAGGGGACGCCGAGGAGCGTCGCCAGCCAGAGGCCCTGGCGCGCGCCCCGCCCGGCCGCCGCCTCGTCGCCCGCGCCGATGGCCTGGGCCACGGTCGGCTGCACGGCCACGAGCACGCCGACGCACACGAGGGCCAGCGTGAAGAACGTCGTCGAGCCGAGGACGACGGCCGCGAGCGCGCCCGTCCCCAGCCGCCCGACCATCGCCACGTCGACGAAGCTCATCGACATCTGCGCGAGCTGCGTGACGACGATGGGGCCCGCGAGCACGAGTGTGGCGCGGACCTCGCGGGTGAGCGGGAGGCGGTCGGGCACCAGCGGCGGGGGGCGACAGGGGACGCGCGGCGGGTCTCGGCCACGAGGTCCGCCAGTCGAGCCGGGACTTAGGGAACCGAGCGGGGTTCCGATACCCCCACCGCATGGCCCCTCCCCCCCCCGCCCTCCCCGCCTACCGCGCGACGTACGCCCTCGTCGGCGTGCTCGGGCTCGGGTTCGGGACCGTGTTCGCGGGGGTCCCCGTGCGGGGGGTCGACCCGGCGTGGGTGGGCGGCGCCGTGGCGGCGGCGGCCCTCGGCGCCGTCGGGGCGAGCCACCTCTCAGACTGGGCGCGCCGGCGGGCCCAGGCGCTGACGTACGGCCTGCTCCTCCTCGCCGCCGGCGCGTTCGCGGCGCTGTCCGTGGCGAGCGGCTACGCGG